>JAADIZ010000029.1:1035-8692 GCA_013151055.1 Campylobacterota bacterium | reverse complement strand
ACAGATAGTTTCCGATATCACCTTTTGTGTGAGTGTCGTGATAAGCACAATCGATTAATTTAAGTGCTTTTTCTAGGGAGTTTATACCTTTAGACCATTTTGCATTATAAAAAGTTTTTCTGCCGATATAAAAGAGCATAACAGGACCAAATATCTCTTTGACTTCATTTTGAGCATTTAGCCAATCACTAAGTTTTAGCCACTCTTTTTTCTCTTCTAAAAAGATATTGTGATTTTTAAAGATATTGTCAGTAATGTAACGAAAATGATTTAAGTCATCAAAAATACCTACGACCTGACTACTAACTTTTATATTTTTAATTTTGGCTCCCATACCCTAAATTTTTGTATCGTTATTATACTTCTTGCAACCTTGTTATACTATTAATTTATCATTTTTTCCACATGGAACCCTGCCCATGTTTGGGCTGTTGGCATCACTTCTAGTGAATTAACGTTTATATGGCTAGGCAGATTTGCAAGTGTAAAAATAAGATTTGCTATGTCTTTTGCAAGCAACGGTTCATTCATATCCATCATAAACTTTTTGTGCTTTGTCCGTTTCACCCTTAAATCTTACATTTGAAAATTCTGTCTTTGCGGCACCCGGTTCTATATTTGACACTCTTATGTTTGTACCTTTCAAATCGGTTCTTAGATTATATGAAAATTGTTCGACAAAAGCTTTGGTAGCTCCATAAACATTTCCGCCTTGATATGGCCAGCTTCCTGCTATGGAGCCAAGATTGAAGATATATCCACATTTTCGCTTAACCATAATTGGCAAAATAGCTTTTGTTACATACAAAAGACCCTTGATATTTGTGTCAATCATCTGCTCCCAGTCTTCTATAAAGGCATCAGGAGCAAGCTCAAGACCAAGGGCGAGACCAGCTGAGTTTATAAGTATATCTATATCTTTATAAGCAGTAGGAAGATTGTTTATATGACTCATCACAGCTTTTTTGTCACGAACATCAAAAGCCAAAGGAAATGTGTCATAACCTTCCAATTCATTTTGTAATTCTTTTAATTTTTTTTCTCTTCGCCCTGTTATGATAACTTTGTCACCATTTTTGGCAAATATTTTCGCACATTCTCTCCCAAACCCTGAGGTGGCACCGGTTACTAGAATAATTTTTGACATATTACCCCCTATTTTTTAGCCAAGTATAACAAACATTTTCATATATAATCTTAAAAATATTCAATTTATTAAAATCAGCTTTTTGATTTTTAAAATAGAAATTTGCAAATATCTTTTCTTTTTCTTTGTGTAGTTTAAATTCAACACAAATTGCTGCTAGATCAAAATATCTGTCATTTAAGCTAACGAATTCCCAGTCAATAAATTTTACGCGACTTGAGAAAAGTATATTTTTAGGATTTAAATCATTATGAGAAAGAACAAAATCTTTTTTAAAACTTTTGAGTGAAATTAGAGCAAGTCGAAGTTCCTTATCTATCTTTTGAGACTTAAAATACTCTTTTATATGAAATTTCTCACCGCTATATTTGATGTCATGAAGCTTTTTTAGTGATACAGCTAAGTTTTTAAGATTTGTAGTATGGAGTCTAAATTTATGTCTAGCTTTTATAAAATAATATAAAAATAAAGAGTGCCTTTCGTCGAGTAAAAGAGGTTTTGGACAAATGGATTTTTTATAAGCGGTGTGCAATATATCATATTGATTTTTATTACTAACATTATTATGTAGAGAATTTCCATATTTTTTTACTATGCATTTTTCAAGAGAAGTATCTAGTAGATAGACTAAATTATTTAATCCTTGATTTTTTAGTAATTTTAGGCTTTTTATTTCGCAATTTTTAAAATTTTCATAGTTCCTGATAATAGATAAAAGATTGTTGAAATTTTTTTTATTTTGAATCAACTTATTCATTTTTTAAGCCCTATAAAAAGTATTTTACTACACAATAACTTAACATTATGTAAATATAATTACAACATCAAAATAAAAGGAGATATGAAATGAAATTAAAATTATTTGCAGCATCAGTTGCTTTTGCAGCATTTGCAACAGTAGGTGCAATGGCGGCCATGATGCCACCATTTGGTTCAGGAGATGATATTAGTTATGCAAAAAGTTTATGGCAAAAGATGGAGGCAAAGGGGTTGAATTCAACGCCAGCAAATCTTTATGTCGGAGGTCCACCTCATGGAAAGGTTCGTGAGATAGTTGAATCAACAATTGATGGAAATAGAGTTATCATAAAGAGAAATTATAGAGGAAAAGATATGACAGTTGCAAAAGTTGCTGCAAATAGAGCTAAGTATTTGGTATCAGTGACGGTTATGTTAAAAAGAAAGGGCTTTGACCCTCAAGATGCTGATTGGTTTTGGGTAAAATATACTCCAAATGGAACAATCATGAAAAACAAGAAAAAGATGAGCTTAGCTGGAAAAATAGCCAAAGGTAAACCAATCGGTTGTATCGCATGTCATGCAGGAGCACCTAAGGGTAGTTTTGTGTTTAGTCATAAAAAAGGCGATGTGGTATTTGTGAAATAAATTATGAAAATAAAGAGGCATCTTTTTAGAGTGCCTCTTTATTGCCAAATTAATTAATTTATTTAAATAAAAAAGTGCTATAATTCACAATCTTACATTATTAGGGTTGATAATGGTTTTCATTCTTTTTATTTATGGCTTATCTTTTTTTGCTTTTGGATTGGCACTGTTGTTATATCCAAAACAAATTCAGGGTGTTAAATTTATAGAAAATGTTTGGCTTATAGGTGCATTTGGACTGTTTCATGGTGCTAGTGAATGGGTAGATATGTTTAAATTGATAAATCCAATGGATGTTCATGTCTTAAACATTGTTAGCTTTATTATTTTGCCTTTGTCGTATTCTTTTTTACTATATTTTGCAATTACTGTTATCTTGGAGTATTATAAAAAATTATCTTATATCTATACCGCGTTTATCCTTTTAGCTTTTCTCTTTTTGTATCTACTATTATCATTTCAATATGAAAATATATTTTTAGCAGGAAATGTATGGGCTAGATATCTGCTTGGTATTTTTGGTGTATTCTCAGGGGCGTATGCAATTTTTATACAAAGAGATTATGTTAATGCAAATATATCGTACTTATCAAAAAGTTATCTAGTTCTTTTAAGCATAAACTTATTTGCATATGGAATTCTTAGTGGATTAATTGTTCCTAAAGCACCAATATATCTAGCAACAATTATAAATCAAACCAGTTTTGAGAATTTTTTTGGAATCCCTGTGCAACTTTTTCGTGCTACATTTGCACTTTCATTGGCAGTTTATAGCATAAGTTTGCTCAAAGAGCTACAAGCTGAGATGCAAACAAAATTAATAAAGCTTTCTAAAGCTATAGAAGTTAGTGGAGATAGTGTTATCATAACTGATATAAGTGGAGATATTGAGTATGTAAACCCTGCATTTGAAAAAGAGACAGGATTTATGCTGGATGAAATTGTAGGAGAAAAATCATCAATTTTAAAATCAGGAATGCATCACGAAGATTTTTATAAAAAATTATGGAAAACTATCCTATCGGGCAAAATATTTAGAAATTACTTTGTAAATAAAAAGAAGAATGGTGAGTTTTACCATGAATACAAAGCAATTGCACCGATAAAAAACTCAAAAGGCAAAATATCAAATTTCGTTTCAACTGGTAAAAATGTAACTGAACACATGCTTTTGGAAAAAAAGTTAAAAAAATTAGCAACAACTGATAAATTGACTCTAGTAGCAAATCGCTCAAAATTTGATGAAATTATGAAATACTCGATTGATAGAGCTAAGAGATATGATATAAATCTCTCTTTGATTTTGTTTGACATAGATAATTTTAAAAATATAAATGATACATATGGGCACCTAATAGGCGATGAAGTACTGAAAAAATTAGCAATGATTGGAAAAGAAAGTATCAGAAAAAGTGATTTGATAGCTAGATGGGGTGGCGAAGAGTTTATGATTGTTCAGCCTGATATTCCAAAAAAAGAGGCAACTATTTTAGCACAAAGATTGCGAAAAGATATACAAGATTATGATTTTCCAAAAGTTGGGCAGGTGACTGCTAGTTTTGGTGTTACTACATTTAAAAAAAGTGATACTTTAGATTCATTTTTAACACGAGTAGATAAGGCACTTTATGATGCCAAAGAGAGAGGCAAAAATAGAGTTGTACAAATTTAGATTTTTAAACTCAAGAAATCTTTATCCTTGGCATCAATACAATCTACGCTTATGGTTATGTTGCTATTTTTTATAAAATCTATGCCATTTATAAAATCTTCTTTTATCTCCATGCATACCTTGTTTGCCAAGATAAAATCATCACCTTGTACTCTAAAAACCAGTGCATCTGTATAGTAAGATTGTAGGAATTTTGTAAATTTTTTCAAAAAATCATCACCTTTGTCCCAACCTTTCTCTTTGTTGAAATTTGAGAAATTATGTAGATTTATCTTGTGTAAATATTTATATATGACATCTTGTTTAAATAAAATAGTATCAAGATAATCTTTATTGTAAGCACCAGTTAGATAGTCTTTAAAAAAGTACACAAACCGCTCTTCTTCTATCAAATTTCGTGGATTTTGGTCTATCTCTTTTTCAATTACTACATCTTTTAATGCAACTTTTGCAAATTTTACGATTTGTGGGTGAAACTGTTTTTCACTTAAACTTTCTATCTCTTCTATGGCAATTTCAACACTTTTCTTTTTTTTATAAATCCTGTTTGTCGTCATAGCATCAAATGCATCAGCAACAATCATGATTTGCCCAAGAAGCGGGATTTCTTTACCTTTTAAGCCTCTTGGATACCCTTTCCCGTCATATCTTTCGTGGTGACAATGCATGATTTCTGCTAACTCTTTATATATACTGACTTTTGAGAGAATATTGTAGCCCACGCAGATATGATCTTGAATCAGTTTATATTCAAGGCTATTTAATTTACCTGGTTTTAAAAGTATAGTATCAGGAGTTACGATTTTCCCGATATCATGCAGCATACCAGCTTTATATAGATTTTGTATCTCAATTTCGCTAAACATATACATAGCCTTGGCAATTAAAACACAATAATTGGCAACACGCTTGGAGTGGCTAGCAGTATAACTGTCTCTTTTTTCGACCAAATCTGTTAGAGAGTATAGTGTTTGTTCAAAGTTTTTAATCTCTTCAATTTGAAGTTTTTCAAGATTGCATAAGTCTTTGTATGACCTGATTGCTGCATAAATAGTTGTAAAAAATTTTATATTAGTTAACTCTGTTTTTTCTTTATAGTCATTTATATCATACTCTTTTATAATCGTCTCTTCTGGTGCGATGCCAGGTTGCCCTGTTCTTATGACAATTCTTGTTTTTTTGTTTTTCAGTTCATCTCTTATATATTTTACTAAATCCAAACCTGATTCATTGCCTTGAAGTACGACATCTAATAGAACCAAAGCTATGTCTGGATTTTGTGTGAGTATCTCTTTTGCTTGTGAGATATTAAAGGCATCTAGCTGTTGGAGCTCTTTACCATCAAAGCTAAAAGTAGATAAAACTATCTTTGTTAAGTCATGGATTGACTTGTCGTCATCTACTACAAGAATTTTCCAATACCCTTTATCCTCTTTGACATCAGGTTTATTTTTTGTACTGAATAACATCGATGTTTCTCTCTTTTTTGTAAGGTATAATTATATTAAATTCAACCCCGTTTTTAAGTGTGCTTTTGCACTCAATAGTGCCACCTAGTTTTTGAGTGATTATATTATATATGATACTTAAACCCAATCCACTACCGCCTTGTTCTCTATTTGTAGTAAAAAAAGGATTAAAGATTTTCTTTAAATTTTCACGGCTTATGCCTTTTCCATCATCTTTATACATGAAGTGTATAGCGGAGTCAAACAGTTTAAAACTTAAAATAATTGTTCCTTTGTCTTCTTTATTATACCCGTGAATTAAAGAGTTGATTATCAGGTTTGTGACTATTTGAGAGCAAGCCCCTGGATATGAATAGATATTTACATCTTCAGCACAATCTATTTCTACTTTTATATTTGTATTTTTCAGTTTTCCACTTAGGCTTAAAAGTATACTGTTTATGTATCTTTTTAGATTAAACTCTCTTCTTTCTTCTCTTGTTTGGTCTATTGAAATTTGTTTAAAACTTCTTACAAGCTCAGCTGTTTGTTTGAGATTTGTACAGAGTATATCTGCAATATTTGTAGAATTTTCTATATATTTGACAAAATTTTCTTCGCTCATCTGTTCACTGTTATATAGATTATATATTTTTTGTGTTTCATCTATAAAATTTGTTATACCAGTTATGCTAAGACCAATTGGAGTATTTATCTCATGAGCAACGCCAGCCACAAGCTCTCCAAGTGCTGCCATTTTTTCGGTTTGGATTATTTGTTCTTGCATTCTATTTAATTTTTCTAAAGAGTTTTCCAGTTTTTGTGTTCTTTTTTGTACTATGATTTCAAGTCGTTTCTTGTGTCCAATTAACTTCTCATTTGCCTCAAAAAGCTCTTGTCTATTTTGTTGCAAAGTCTGTTTTAAAGCATACTCTTTACTTACATTGTGAAAAACCAATATGACACCGATAATTTTGCCATCAGCATTTGATATAGGTGCCGCTGAATCAGAGATATGGTATCTTCTTTTGTCTTTTGAGATGAGTACTGTATGGTTTGAGAGGTTGACAATTTTACCAATTTCTAGAACTTTTCTAGCTGGATTTTTTACAGTTTCGCCTGTTTTTGTATCGATTATACAAAAGACGTCTTCAAGTCTTTTTCCAATCGCTTCTTCTTTCTTGTATCCTGTTAGCTCAATTGCCACATCATTGATGAGTGTTACAAAGCCATTTTTATCTGTTGCGATAACACCATCTCCTATGGAGTGCAGAGTTATAATAGCTCTCTCTTTTTCTTGTGATAACCTTATCTCATATCTCTCTTTTTTCTGTTTATATACAAATAAAATGATAAAACCTATAAAGTTGATTATTACAAATAGTAAAATGCTATAAATATAATATTCATTTTTTCTATGCAAAACTTTTGCTAAATGTTCCTCTATTTTATCTCTAGTTGTATCTACGAGTTTTATTATATCTTCATATTCACTGTCATAGTAGAGCTCTCCAACTCTTGAGCCATATTTTTTGAAATTTTCCCATCTTTTTTGAGACAGATAATGAAAGTTTTGCAGTTGGGTATCGATTTGTATAAAGTAGGGCAATATATCTTCATATTCAAAAGAGGGCTGTTTTTTTGAAGTAGCTACAAATTTTTGAAATTTTTTATGAAGAAGTGGAGTAAAAACTTCTTTTTTTACATCTATATAAGGGTCTCTATTTATGGCTTTATCTAGTAGAAGTTTGGATTTGACAGTATCGTGGTATACGGTATCTATCTGTTTGTCTATTTTGAAATAATTTTTTATAGAGTAGGACCAATTCCAATTTATCAAAATCATCATGAGCAGGTTTAAAACAACTAGAATGAATAATCCAAATATCGGCAACATGCCTTTTGTACTATTTTGTTTTGTCATTTTTTGGGATACTTTTAATGTAATTATTCATATTTCTGATGCTATTGTAGCTTTTATCTTTTATTAGAGCGAACTTATCT
>JAADIZ010000029.1:0-1000 GCA_013151055.1 Campylobacterota bacterium | reverse complement strand
TACCCTCTTTATCTTTGTTCATGCTCAAAAGTGCTCTTCTAAGAGAGCTTTTTATCTTTTTGTTAAGACCTTTTCTGACGACAAAAGGCGGGATTGCATATGGTTGAGATTTTGCTATGATTTTTGTTTTCGAAGTATAGGTTGGATCTGTTTTGTTCATGTAATTCCAAATCAGACTATCAACTGCAGCACCATCTACGATATGCTCTACAACTGCCCATATGGATTTATCATGTCCTTGTGTATAGATGATTTTCTTGAAAAAAGTTTTTGGTGTTTCGTGCATTTTAGCTAGCATATATGTTGGTGCAGTTTTACCAGAATTTGATTGCGGGTCAGTAAAAGCAAATGTTTTCCCTTGTAACTGTCTTAAAGAGTCAATTTTGCTATTTTTTCTAACTATGATGTATGAATTGTATGTGGTTTTTCCATCAACCACAGGAACTGCCAAAAGCTCTAATCCAAAATTTTTGTGACCTGAAACATATGGACCGCTACAAACAAAGCCTATATCGACTATACAATTTTTTAGCATTTGATTTGTCTTTTTGTAGCTATCTTTGTTGATAATCTCAATTTTTTTACCGATTTTTTTACCAAGATACTTAAATAAACTTTTATAGTATATTATTCCACCTCGTGGAGTGATGATTGCACCCAAGGTCGCTTTTATAATTTGTGTGTTTTGTGTGCTAATTTTTTGAAGTTCGATATTTTTCTTTTTAGAGTCACCACATCCTGCAATTAAAACAATGTAAATTGGTAAAAACATTGCAAACAAAAGAGATTTTTTGTAACTTATCATATAATTACCTTAAGATGAGCTACATGTATTATAGCTAAATATTTGTAAAATATAAAATTATTATATGGTGAAGATATAATTCTCTTCACCATATATGATATCTGTTATTGTTTGTCTATTCCTCTAGCTCCTAAATTTCCATATCTGTGATAACTATGTGAAATGCTCTGTTCTTGAAGATAGTTAAGCAACTCT
>JAADIZ010000054.1:42764-47140 GCA_013151055.1 Campylobacterota bacterium | reverse complement strand
TGGCACCATCTTTCTTATACTTTACCATCAATTGATGCTGATTCATTTAAAAATGGTATTCCATTTGATGGATCAAGTGTAGATGCGTGGCAACCTATAAACAAATCAGATATGCTCTTAATGCCAGAAGCCTCGAGTGCTTTTTTAGATCCTTTTACAGCAGATCCAACTATCATTGTATTTTGTGATGTTTATGATTTATACAAAAATGAATTGTATGAAAAATGTCCAAGAAGCATAGCGAAAAAAGCACTAAAACATTTGAGTGAAACTGGTGTTGGTGATGTGGCTTATTTTGGACCTGAAAATGAATTTTTCATTTTTGATGATGTTAAAATTAGAGATGAAATTAACTGTTCATATTATGAAGTTGATTCTGAAGAGGGAGAGTGGAATGATAGTAGATCTTACCCTGACGGATTTAACTCAGGACATCGACCAAGAACAAAAGGTGGATACTTTCCAACTCAACCAATTGACACTATGGTAGATTTAAGAGCAGAAATGGTTCAAGTGATGGAGCAAGTTGGGCTTGAAACCTTTGTGGTTCATCACGAAGTTGCTCAAGGTCAAGGCGAAATTGGAGTAAAATTTGGTACTTTATTGGAAGCAGCTGATAATGTTCAAAAATACAAATATGTTGTAAAAATGGTAGCACATTTAAATGGTAAAACTGCAACATTTATGCCAAAACCACTTTATGGAGACAATGGAAATGGTATGCATGTGCACCAATCTATATGGAAAGATGGTAAAAATACATTTTATAAAGCTGGAGCGTATGCAAACCTAAGTGATACTGCTAGATATTATATTGGTGGTGTTTTAAAACATGCACAAAGTGTTGCAGCATTTACAAATCCTTCAACCAACTCTTATAAAAGATTGATTCCTGGATTTGAAGCTCCTTCAATCCTCACTTACTCTTCGCAAAACAGAAGTGCAAGTTGTCGTATCCCTTATGGTGCAAATGAAAAATCTGTTCGTGCAGAAATGAGATTTCCAGACTCTACTGCCTGTCCTTATTTAGCATTTGTGGCTCTTCTTTTAGCTGGACTTGATGGTATAGCAAATAAAACAGAGCCTGTAGGTCCAATGGATGAAGATTTATTTGAATTAAGTCTAGATGAAATCAGAGAAAAAGGAATCGCTCAAATGCCTCACACTCTAAGAGAAGCATTAGAAGCACTTTTGAGTGATCAAGAGTATTTAAAATCAGTCATGACTGATGAATTTATAAGTACATTTAAGCATTATAAATTTGTAACACAGGTTTGGCCTAACGAAGGAAAACCAACAGCATTTGAATTTAAATCAACTTATTCTTGCTAAATATACAAGTTGGAGGAGTTTAAAATCCTCCAACTTGTATATAAAATAAAAAAATCAATTTTTTATATGAAATTGACGATGAAAGTATGATATTTCATAATTAAAACAACAATTTTTCTCATATAAAAACATTGAACTAATTAATAAGTTTTATATCTTTTTTATATAGCAAAATATAGTTACGATTTTACACACTTTCAAAATAAATTTACTTTTTTTCTTTTCTTTTGTGATGATTTGTAACAATTTTTTGATAGTATTCCTCTGAAGTTCATAACAGGGCACATCTGATACAGGATAACCCCTTAATCTTGGGAGATAAAACATGAAAAGCGAAAATAGTCTTTTGACAGATGTTCTTATAATAGGAGCTGGACCTTCTGGTCTCAGTACTGCTATAAGCCTCGCAGATAAATTTAATAAAAGTGATGAGAAAAAACGCATTATAGTAGTGGATAAAGGTCAAGAAGTTGGCTCGCATATTCTCTCTGGAACATTAGTAAAAGAGCAAGCTCTCAAAGAGCTACTAAGCAAAGAAGAGTTTGAAAATCTTCCAATAGAAACAGCAGTTATTAGTGATTATACACTCAAACTAACAGCTAATGGTTCTTCAACTCTGCCTTTCCACCCTCCTTATATGGACAATACGGGAAACAAGATCGTATCTTTATCTAAAGTATGCAGATACCTAGCTGATGTTGCAATCCAAAAAGGAGTCGAAGTATATCCTGGATTTGCCATATCTGATTTAATATACGATAACACAAAAGTAATTGGTGCAAAATGTATAGATACAGGCGTTAATGAAAAGGGAGAAAAACAAAAAAACTTCCAAGAAGGAAGTAAAATATTTACTAAATTAATCATTTTGGCTGAGGGTAGCAGAGGAAGTTTAGCTAAAAAAGTAAAAAACTCATTTGCACTTCGAGCAAACTCAAATCCTCAATCTTATTCCATAGGTATCAAAGAAATTTGGACAGTAAAAGATGGTAACATCAAAGAAGGAGAAGTTTATCATACATTTGGTTATCCACTAGAAGGAGAAGAATTTGGTGGTGGCTTTATATATGGCTTGGGTGAAAATAGAGTAGAGTTAGGATTTGCCGTAGGATTAGATTATAAAGACCCAACTCTTGATCCTCACGCTTTAATGCAGATATGGAAGCAACATCCTTTTATAAAAAATATTTTAGAAGGTGGGACACTCACTCAATATGGAGCAAAAACCATACCAGAGGGTGGCTGGAATTCTATATCAAAACTCTACATTGACAATCTTCTCATCGTCGGAGATAGTGCTGGTTTTGTTGCGATGCCAGCATTAAAGGGAGTACATTTCTCTGTCACTTCTGGAATGTGTGCAGCACAATGTGCCTATGAAGCTTTTAAAGCTGATGACTTTAGCGAAGCAGTATTGTCAAACTATAAAAAACTCATAGACAATAGTCGCATCAAAAAAGAGTTATACCCTGTTAGAAATTTCAGAGCAGTTATGAGCGAGGGATTATTTATTGGTGGTTTCAAATTTGGAATTCAACTTATAACCAATGGCTTTTGTCTTTTAACTCCTCACATGTTAAAAGATAGCCTTTATACGAAAAAAACATCTGAGTTTAAAGGTAAGCCATTTAAGCAGAGATTTGCGGGTAAATTAGAGTTTGACAAAAAACTTACATTTGATAAAGATAGCAGTGTTTTTTACTCAGGAACTCATCATGACGAAGAACAACCTACTCATCTTGTCGTAAAAGATATGGAAAAATTTATACAAATAAATATTAATGAATACGGCATGCCTTGTCAATATTTTTGTCCAGCAGCCGTTTATGAAGAGCATATAGACAAAGATGGTAAACACAGTTTGAAAATACATGCAGAAAATTGTGTGCATTGTAAAACATGTGATATCAAAACACCAAATGATGCAATAACTTGGAATGCACCATATGGCGGAGATGGCCCACAATATCAAAACATGTAAATATATATTCATAAATTCTGGAGAAATAAAATGACAACAATTATAAGCTTGATGAAACAAGTTCCACTTCCATCTCAAATGAGGATGGGTGAAGATGGTCTAATGGATAGAACAAAAGCAAAATCAATCATAAACATTGATTGCTCATTTGCACTAGAAGCTGGTTTGCAATTAAAATCAATGCTAGGTGAAGCAAAGTTGATTGTTTGTTCTATGGGTCCTCCATCTTTTGTGCAATCCCTAAAAAAAGCAATTTCAATGGGATACGATGAAGCATATCTCCTCTCAGATAGAAAACTTGGAGGATCAGACACTTTTGCAACAGGTTTAGCAATTTCTACTATGATTAGACATCTTGGTTTTGGCAAGGGTTTAAATGAAGATTTTATTATAGTTGCAGGTCGTCAAACAAGTGATGGCGATACAGCTCATGTTCCATCTCAAGTTGCTGCAAATCTTGATATTCCACAAGCAACATTTATAGAAGATGTGCAATTTCAAGATAACCATGTGGTAGCAAGAAGAATCATAGAAGGCGGTTATCAAATACTGAAACTTCCAAAACCTTGCACACTTTCACTAACACCGACTGGAATTCCTCCTAGAAGACCTAGTTTGGTTGGAACAGTCAAAGCAAATCAAGCAAAAGTAAATGTCCTGAGTGTAGCTGATATAAATTTAAGTGATGAGAAAATTGGGCTCTCCGGTTCTCCTACTATCGTTGCAAAAGTTATCAATATAAAAAGCGAAAGAGCTCCTGTCATATTTAGCAAAGGTGACAATAGCGAAGCACTAGTGCAAAATCTCATACAAAACATAAGCTCAGGCAAAAATACTTTAGAAATTATAGAGAAAAAAGAGGCTAAGGTTAAAGTAGCACCTGATGATTATGAAAAAGTTGATTTTAGAGATGGAGCGAGTGGAATACTCACTTGGGCAGAATTAGCAAATGGTCAAATAACAAGACCATCACTCGAACTTTTAACACCTGCAAAAGATTTAGCAAATTCACTAGATGTGGATACAAAAGTACGAACTCTTTTGATAGGAAAAGATGTAAAAG
>JAADIZ010000054.1:0-42677 GCA_013151055.1 Campylobacterota bacterium | reverse complement strand
AGAATTCTTCCATTTTCATCCATATTTACACAAGTTATCAAAAAATATAATCCCGAAATTGCTCTGTTTGCAGCAACTACAGCTGGGCGAGAATTAGCTCCTAGAACCGCTGTTTTAACACAAAGCGGAGTAACAGCTGATTGTACTGCACTTGAAATTGGTGAGCATATTGATAGAAAAAATAAAAAAGTTTTTTATCCTATTTTAGAATCAAGAAGACCAACTTATGGTGAATCCAAGCTTGCAACAATTTTAGGTTTTCATTGCCCTCAAATCTCAACTGCTAGAGCTGGAACTTTTGAAATACCAAAAAGAGATGAAACATTAAAAGGAAAAATAAGCACATTTAAACCAAAGCTCAAAGTTGATGATTTTATCACAGAAATTATAAAAACAGTTCGAGGAGATGGAGGACTTGCAAATCTTTTTGAAGCAGATGTCATAGTTTCGGGTGGTAGAGGTACTGCTAGTGATGATATGGCTCTTGTAAAAGAATTGGCTAAAGCTCTAAAAGATCAAGGAGTCAATGCCGAATACGCCTCTAGCCGACCGATGGTAGATATTGGCATTAGTGAATACGCAAGACAAGTCGGACAAACTGGAAAAACAGTAAGACCAAAGGTATATATAGCAATTGGAATATCTGGTGCAATTCAGCATTTAGCTGGAATGAAAGAATCTGAAACAATAATTGCGATAAATACTCATCCACAAGAAAGTATATTTGCAAATTCTGATTTTGGAATTGTGGGGGATTATAATGATATTGTGCCTGAATTAATCAAGCAAGTTAAAAGTGGCTTCACATTTGGCATAAAGGGGAAATAAAAATGTACAAAATTCTTAGCAAAAAATATCTATCACCTACTATATTATCTATGGATATAGAAGCACCTTTAGTTGCCAAAAAAGCACAGCCTGGTCAGTTTTTAATTGTAAAATTAGATGAATATGCAGAAAGAATACCTTTAACAATTTGTGATTATAATAGAAAAATAGGTAGTGTAAACATAATCTTCCAAATTGTTGGAGAGAGCACAAAAGATATGGAAAAAGCCAAAGTTGGCGAATTTTTTGCCGATATCGTAGGTCCTCTTGGACAAGAATCTGAATTTGTTAAAGAAGATTTAGAAGATTTAAAAAAACAACATTTTGTATTTATAGCTGGTGGAGTTGGAGCTGCACCAATTCATCCTCAAATCAAATGGTTTAGTGATAATGGTTTGAATATGGATGTAATTTTAGGTGCTCGCTCAGTTGACTTACTTATCCTCGAAGATGAGTTTAGAAAATTCACACCAAATGTTCATGTATGTACCGATGATGGATCTTACGGAATGCATGGAAATGTAACAAATGTTTTAGAAAAACTAGTCAAAGAAGATGGCAAAAAATTTACTCAAGCTGTTGCAATTGGTCCTATGATTATGATGAAGTTTGCAACACTCATGACAAAAAAACTAAATATCCCAACAATAGTGAGTTTAAACCCTCTTATGGTTGACGGAACAGGAATGTGTGGTGCTTGTAGAGTAGAGATAGATGGAAAAGTAAAATTTGCTTGCGTTGATGGACCTGAGTTTGATGGATTTAAAGTAAATTATGATGAAGCACAAAATAGACTTAGAATGAGAGTTGAAAACACACTAGAAGATGACCACGAAAATGACGAATGTCCTATAGAGCATGAAGAAGTTAAAGATGCTAAAAAGCGATCAAAACCATATACAAGAAATCCACTTCAAAGAGTTAAAAGTTTTACAGAGGTAAATTTGGGTTACACTTTAAAAGAGGTATATAAAGAAGCAAACCGCTGTTTTATATGTAAAAAACCAAAATGCGTTAGTGCGTGTCCAGTGGGCATAGATATACCGGCTTTCATAGAAAGACTTAGAGAAGAGGATATACAAGGAGCTGCTAGCATACTTCTTGCTCATACAAAACTTGCATCAATCTGTGGTAGAGTTTGCCCACAAGAAAAACAGTGTGAAAGTACCTGTATAGCAGGCAAAAAGGGAGATCCTCTTGCAATAGGATTGCTAGAAAGATTTGTAGGAGACTGGTCACTTAAAAATATGGAAACAAAAGTACCACCAAAAAATGGTAAAAAAGTAGCAATTGTAGGAAGCGGGCCTTCGGGACTTGCTGCTTCAGCACAACTTTCAGAATTTGGGTATGAAGTCGATGTTTTTGAGTCACTCCATAAATTAGGAGGTGTTCTAGCTTATGGAATTCCAGCTTTTAGACTGCCAAAAGAGATAGTAACTGCTGAAATAGACAGAATTAAAAAACTAGGTGTAAAATTCCATACAAATGTTGTTATTGGTAAAACTTTGATGATTGATGAACTATTTGACGATGGTTATGAAGCTGTATTTATTGGTAGTGGTGCTGGTTTCCCAAATTTTCTTGGCATAAAAGGTGAAAATGCAATGGGGGTAATGTCAGCCAATGAATTTTTAACAAGAGTCAACCTTATGGGTGGAAACAAAAAAAATTATCATACACCAACTACAATAGGAAAAAAAGTTGCTGTGGTTGGAGCTGGAAATGTTTCTATGGATTCAGCAAGAGTAGCAAAAAGACTAGGAGTTGAAACAAGTATAATATATCGAAGAAGTTTTGAAGATATACCAGCTCGTGCCGAAGAGACAGAACATGCAAGAGAAGAAGGTATTGATTTTCAACTTTTAACAAACCCAGTGGAAATTTTAGCCGATGAAAATGGTAGAGTTTGTGGATTAAAGTGTGTAAAAATGGAACTTGGTGAACCAGATGACAGTGGCAGAAGAAGACCTGTAGAAATAAAAGGTTCAGAATTTGTCATTGACGCCGACACAGTTATAATATCAATCGGTACAAAACCAAATGATTTAGTTACCTCAACTACTAGCCATATGGCTATCACGCCAAAAGGCACAATTCAAATAAAAGAAGGAAAAGAGACTGCAACGACACGAGAAGGTGTTTTTGCAGGAGGAGATATAGTAACGGGAGCAGCAACTGTTATACAAGCTATGGGAGCAGGCAAACAAGCAGCAAAAGAGATCGATGAATACATCAAAAACAAAGTAAAAGTACCAGCGTAAAATCAGACTTTAAAATTTTTCTAGGCAATACACATTGCCTAGAAAATTAAACCTCCATTGATTCCAACATCTTGAGTAGAATTTGTCTTAGGCAATGGAGAAATATCAGTAAAATATAATTTCCTATTATTTGAAATTTTAAATTTTATTTTTTTTGGAATATAAAATTTTCGTTTTGTCTGAGGATATAATTTTATATAATTTTTTACAAAATTTGCAAATGCTGGAGCAGCACTTCTGCCACCAGTTTCACCTCTACGCATTGGTGAATTATCATCATTTCCATACCAAGTTAAGACTTCAATATCTGGAGTAAAACCACAAAACCACGCATCTATGTATTTATTTGTAGTCCCGGTCTTTCCTGCTACTTCAATTCCCTGCACTTGTGCTCTTCGCCCTGTTCCTCTTTTTACAACTTGCTTCAAGATGTCTATTATTAGATATGCTTGCGAAGGAGTCGTAATCTTTTTTTCTTTCTTTTTAAATAATTCAACTTCACCAAATTTATTTATTATCTTTTTGATTAATCTTGGCTTCTCTCTTTTCCCATAATTTGAAAAAGTAGTATAAAAACCTGCAAAATCATACGGCGATATACCAAAACTTCCAAGTGCCATCGACAAATTATATGGTAATTTTTTGAAGCCTTCTTCACTCAGATCCTTATACACGCTATCCATACCAAGGGCACTTAGAAGATTGATTGTTGCTAGGTTTCTTGAATGCACAAGTGCATTTTCCAAAGTAATCAAACCTTCAAAATTTGCTTCATAATTTCTTGGTTTCCACTTTTTGTCTCTTTTTTTATCAACATAAACACGAGAAATATCTGGTATCTTTGTTTGCCCATTATAGCCAACATCTAAAGCATGAAGATAGATAAATGGCTTAAAACTACTTCCTGGTTGTCTTCTGCTTTGAGTAGCTCGATTAAAATGACTCTTTTTATAATCAAGTCCTCCAACCATCGCTAAAACATCGCCATTTTTGTTGTTAAGAACTACCATAGCACCATTTAGCAAAGAAGTATTTGCATCTTTATATCTTTTTAATATACCTTTATAGCCAACATCTAGTGACTCTCTTGCTAATTGCTGTAATTTCAGATCAATTCCAAGATAAATTTTATATCCACCAGTTTTAAGATCACTAAATCTTTTGCTCAATCTTTTTATTACTTCGTCAACAACATATGGGGCCTTGTTTCTTGTTAGAGTTTGGTCAAATACGATAGGGTGTTCATCTATGGATTTTTGATATTGCGTTTTGCTTATCCAGCCTAGTGAATAAAGCCTATAGAGCACTCTGTTTGCACGGCTAATTGACAAATCCATATGCTTTGTTGGGTCATAAGAGCTAGGGGCTTTTGGAAGACCTACAAGCATAGCTATCTCTTTTAAACTAAGTTCATTTAAATCTTTATTAAAATATCCCAAAGATGCAGTTCTTACTCCATAATAGCCATGTCCAAAATAGACTTGATTTAAGTATCTCTCTAAAATCTGCTCTTTTGTAAGAACACTCTCTATTTTATATGCCAAAATAGCTTCTTTCAGCTTTCTACTTAATGTCTTTTTTCTTGAGAGTATTGTATTTTTTATGAGTTGCTGAGTAAGGGTGCTTGCTCCTTCAACTAATTTCATAGCTTTTATATCTTTTATGAGTGCTCTAAAAATTGCTTCAAAGTTTACACCACCGTGCTCAAAAAAAGATGTATCTTCAATGGCAACCAATGCTTCTATAAGCCTAGGAGGGATATCATCATATTTTACATATACTCTATTTTCTTTATCAAAAATATTTGCTATCAGCTCCCCATTTCTGTCAAATATTTGAGTTGTAAGTCTTGGTTTGTAATCTATGATTTTGTATGCTTCAAATCTTATATTTGAATACATATATAAAAAGCCAATAAAAAGAAAAATAATACCTGCAAATAGTATCGAGAAAAAATATTTCATATTCTAAACTCTCTTTTTTCAAAACCAGAGTTGATCAGTTTCTTAGTATAGTCGTTTTGGGGATTATTTAACACTTCGCTCATCTTTCCCTCTTCTATAATTTTTCCATCTTTTATGATACCGATTTTTTGACATAAATTTTCGACACTCAATATATCATGAGTGACAAAAAGCATATCAAATCCATCCCTAACTTGCAATTTTTTTATCAGTTCAAGTATAGATTTCTTACTATCTTTATCAAGTGCTGTTGTCGGCTCATCTAAAAGCAATAATTTAGGCTTAATTGATAATGCCATCGCTATTATAACTCTTTGAAGCTGTCCCCCACTTAATTGTGATGGAAATCTTTGCATTATCTCTTCTTCTAATCCAACCAAAGAGATATACTCTTTTGCCAAATCTTTGTCTATAAAAAACTGTTGATTTATCTTTGTGAGTGGAGAAAGTGCTGTAAAAGGATTTTGCGGAACCATACAAATACTCTCCCCTCTTCGCAACTTGTATTTTGATTTAAACTTCAAATCACCTTTGAGGTTTGATGGCAACATTCCAAGAAGAGCCTTTAATGTCAAGCTTTTTCCGCTTCCACTTTGTCCTATCAGTGCATATGACTTATCAAAAACAAATGATATGTCTAACAGTTTTTTCTCTTGTGTTTTTATCAAAAGTCGCTCGCAGTTAAAACTCATGATTTACTCTTTGTTATAGAAAGGCACAACTTCTCAAATAATTTACTCTCAACACTGACTCTTGGAATTATTCTTAATATTGGTTTTTTTACTGTTGGAGCTCTTATTGCACCTACGCTAAAACCGATATTTTCTAGCTCTTTTTGTTTTTTCATTACCTCATCTGAACAAGATATTTCAAAAGGAAAAATCAAACCAAACATATCAAAATCAAAATAATTTTTTACTAAATCTTGTCTTTTTTTAATTTCTTCTTTAAAAAAATCTACTTTTTTTTCTATAAATAAAAATCCTTGTCTTGCTAACTCTATATCCAGCAAAGATGGTGCTGTTGTGTATATCAACGACTTGGCTCTATTTAGCAAATACTCACTAATGTGAGAGCTACAAAGTATATAAGCTCCGTAACTTCCTATCGCTTTGCCAAGTGTTCCCATTTTGATGTGATTTTTTTTAGGGACAATGTTATAAAAATCAAAAATTCCTAGCAGTTTTTCGCCAACAACTCCAACACTATGAGCTTCATCAACAACTAATATGGCTTCGTATCTATCACATATTTCAAAAACTTTTTTATCAACCAAGTCGCCACTCATGGAGTAAATACCTTCAACTCCAACTATGGCTCTTTTGTACTCTTGTGTTTTCAGTATTTCTATCAAATCATTCATGTCGTTATGCTTAAAAAATTTAACTTGGGCTGATACCAATTTTGATGCCAAAACTCCACTTGCATGATACTCTTCATCTAAGAGCAATAAATCTTTTTTTCTAGGAAGTGCTTCTAATAAAGCAAGATTTGCCATAAATCCACTACCAACGACTATAGCACTTTCAAAGTTATTTATCGCACACAAATACTCTTCAAAATTTTGATGAACGGGGTGATAACCATTGACTAATTGTGAAGATTTTGGGGCATGACAGGTTTTTTGTTTAATTTCATCAAACATTTTTTTTAGTAAACTTTTCTCTTGAGATAATCCAAGATAATCATTTGATGCAAAATCTATAAGCTTATCATTAGAAATTTTTCTAACTCTTAGCCTGCCTGCTTTCCTTAGAACTCCTAATTCTTTAGAGTATGGCATTATTTAACTTTAAAATAGGCATTAATTTTTCTACACTTAAACCCATAGCGGTACTTTGCAAACCAATAACTTGTCTGATGTATTGCCTACAAAATCCCTCTACCATACAAGCTCCAGCCTTTCCTCTCCACTCATCGCTCAGAAGGTACTCTTCTATTTTGTTTGTTTCAAAAGGCATAAAAAGATACTTTGTAACTGACAAATCTATAAATTCTAATTTTTTTGATTTATACATCATGCAAGTCAAAATCCAAACACTATTTCCGCTTTGTTTTTCTAAGATCTGCCTTGCATCATTTTCATCTTTTGCTTTTCTAAGTATTTCATTATTTGCACATACTACGGTATCAGCACATAAAACTGGAGTTTCAAGGCTGTTTGAGCGAAGATAGCTTTCCAACTTACCTTTTGTGGCTCGATAAACAAAAATTTTTGGTATAGATATTTTTAGAGCATCTTCATCAAAATCTACATCAACTTGCTTAAAGCTGACATTGTAATTCTTTAATATCTTGGCTCTTGTAGGAGATTTTGAAGCTAAAATTATTTCACTCATCAATAGCCTTTAATAATAATTCCAAAATAAACTGCTATCAAAGAACAGACTAAGTTAAGAGGCATTAAATATCTCATAATCAAAATTATATTTTCTTGCACTTCTAGGTAATTTTCAACTTCTAAAGCTTTTTTGGCATTTAAGTATTTTTTATAAATATATAAAAAATTAAAAGCAATGAAAATCCATAAAGACTCTTTTATATGTATCATGATAAAAGCTGTTGGATCACCATATGCAAAGCCCATTCCAACATTCATAAACATTGAAGCTGACAATAAAATCAACATATCAGGAACTATAAAATAGATAAATCTCTTTAGAAGTTTCAAACAATTACTACATTTGTAATGTATGTTTTTTACCTTTACATTGATGGGGCGAATGATAAAAATCATAACAAACATGCTTCCGATAAGTAGTGATGCACTCAATATATGAAAAAAAATAATCACTAACTTGTAGCTTTCAAATATGTCTATAATGACTTGATTCAAGTTTATCCTTGTAGTATTTTTTTAGCATACTCTAGCGATGCTACTTTAGCTTCTTGTAATTTTTGTGGCTTTTTCCCACCAGCTTGAGCAAAATCATCTCTGCCTCCACCACCTCCTCCAACTATCGGAGCTATCTCTTTTATCCAAGCACCCGCTTTTATAGGAGCATTTTTAACTCCACTCGCAATCAAAATTTTCTCACCTTTTACCTGAAATAGTATAATTGCAACAGAGTCTTTTTGATTTTTTATATCATCAATGCTTTTTTTAATATCTCCAGCTTTTAGCTCATCTACTATGACTTCAACACCGTTTATTTTAGTTGATTCTATTGATTTGCCTGCATTTACACTTAAGGCTTCTATTTCACTTTTTAAAACTTGAATCTCTTTTTTAAATCTGTCAATTCCAATAAATATATCTTTATGCTTAACTTGCAATTTCATTTTTTCAATTGTTTGTCTTAAATTTTTTGCATATTCATAAGCACTTTTTCCACATATCGCTTCAATTCTTCGCACTCCAGCGCTTACTCCACTCTCTTTTGTGATAAAAAAACTTCCTATGTTTGCACTATTTTTGACATGAGTTCCACCACAAAGTTCAACACTTGCATCACCAAAAGAGACTACCCTTACCTCATCACCATATTTTTCACCAAACAAAGCCATAGCTCCACTATTCTTAGCATCATCTATATTCATAATTTTTGTTTGTGTCTCAATTCCACTAAAAATAATACTATTTACAAAACCCTCAACTTTTTTGACTTCATCTTCATTCATCGCTTTTGGATGTGAAAAATCAAACCTAAGCCTATCTTTTTCTACGGATGAGCCAGCTTGTGCTACATGTGAACCAAGTACCCTTTTTAAGGCACTTTGCAAAAAATGAGTAGCAGAGTGATGTTTTTCTATCTCTTTTCGCTCCGAGCTTACTTCAACATCTATTGTCTCACCTACACTTAAAGGTTTTTCGAGTCTAACTTGTGATAGATTTAAGTCAAAAAATTTCTTAGTATCTGTAACAGTGCCTATATCTTTTATAATTCCACTATCGCCACATTGTCCACCGCTCATGGCATAAAATGGCGTATTTTCAAGCATCATCCAGCCACTCTTTTCTAATGCATCTACTTTTTTAAAGTCATCATCCAAAAGAGCCAGAACTTTGGTTTTAGCTTTGGTTTTTTCATACCCAACAAATTCATTTAAACCAAATTTTTCTAAAAGAGGCTTAAAATCTCCATGAGCAAAAGAGTCTCCACTTCCCTTCCAAGAAGCTTTTGCTCTCCTTTTTTGCTCACTCATCAATTCATCAAATTTTTCTACATCAACGCTTAATCCTTTATCTCTGAGCATATCTGCTGTTAAATCAAGTGGAAAACCATAAGTATCATAAAGTTTAAATGCAACTTCGCCACTAAATATATCTTTTGTATTTTTTAACTCTTTTTCAAACAGATCAAGACCTAATGCGATAGTAGATAAAAATCTATCCTCTTCAAGTCTAATTTGCTCACTAATAGCATCTTTTTTTTCTATTAAATATGGATATTGCTTGCCCATAAGAGTATTTAAAGTATCAAGCAATTTATACATGAACGGCTCTTTTATACCCAAAAGATAACCATGCCTTACAGCTCTTCTCAAAATTCTTCTAAGGACATAACCTCTGCCTTCTTTATCAAAATTCACACCTTGTGCAAGCAAAAAGGCAACTGAGCGAATATGATCCGCTATGACTCTATAACTAGCTCCTGTTTCATATTTGTATGGCTTATTACACAATTTACTAACATCATCTATAAGAGGCATAAACATACTTGAGTCATAATTACTCAAAACTCCCTCTTGTACGGCTATCACTCTCTCTAATCCCATACCTGTGTCGATTGAAGGTTTTGGAAGAGGAGTTAGTTTTCCACTTTTATCTCGCTCAAACTGCATAAAAACCAAATTCCAAATCTCTAAAAATCTATCACCATCTCCACCGAGACAATCTTCTGCACTACTAAAATGCTCACTTCCTTGATCATAAAATATCTCGCTACAAGGTCCACATGGTCCAGTATCGCCCATTTGCCAAAAGTTATCTTTATCGCCAAATCTTTTAATTCGCTCCAATGGGACATACTTTTGCCAAATAGTTTCAGCTTCATCATCACTATCATGAACTGTAACCCAAAGTTTCTCTTTTGGTAATTTTAAAACTTCTGTGATGAATTCCCACGCATTTTTTATAGCATCTTCTTTAAAATAATCACCAAAAGAGAAGTTTCCAAGCATCTCAAAAAAAGTATGATGTCTAGCAGTATAGCCGACATTATCGAGATCATTATGTTTTCCACCAGCTCTTATGCAAGTCTGACAAGTAACAGCACGAGGTGGATTTGGGCGAGGAATTTCTCCTGTAAAAACACTCTTAAATTGTACCATTCCAGCATTTACAAATAAGAGTGTTGCATCATCTGGCACAAGTGGTGCACTTGGCATCAAAGTATGCCCTTTATCTTCGAAATATTTTAAAAATTGAGCTCTAACATCCATGAATTTCATCCTATGTAAAAATAATTAAGTATTATTCTATCTAAAAGGCTTTTAAACTTCTATAAGAGTACTTGTTTACTCTTCGTTATCCTTATAACTTTATACTTTTATTAGACAAATTTAAGTAAAATATAAAATTAATTTTAATAGCAAGGGCATATATATGAAAATACCATTTATAGATTTAAAAACTCAGTATGAACAATACAAAAACGAAATCAATCAAGAAGTTTTAAGTGTACTAGAATCCACTCAATTTATATTAGGTCCGCAAGTTAGTAAACTAGAAGAGAGTTTGGCAAAATTTACCAACTCAAAACATGCAATTGCTTGTTCATCTGGAACAGATTCCCTGCTCTTGGCTCTTATGGCATTGGATATAAAAGCTGGTGATGAAGTAATTACAACTCCATTCACTTTTATAGCAACTGCAGAAGTTATAGCACTCGCTGGAGCAACTGCTGTATTTGTTGATATTGATGAAAAAACATATAACATCGACCCTAAACTTATCGAAGAAAAAATTACTTCTAAGACAAAAGCTATAATCCCCGTATCATTATATGGACAACCTTCTGATATGGATGAGATAAATTTGATAGCTAAAAAACACGATATTTATGTGATAGAAGATGGTTGCCAAAGTTTTGGAGCAAGTTATAAAGGCAAAAAATCTTGTAATTTAAGCGATATAGGCTGTACTAGTTTCTTCCCGTCAAAACCTCTTGGCTGTTATGGTGATGGTGGTGCTGTTTTTACAAATGATGATATTTTGGCGAAAAAAATCAGAACTCTAACAAACCATGGGCAAGAGGAGAGATATAAACATAAATACATAGGAATAAATGGCAGATTAGATGCTATTCAAGCAGCTATTTTAAATGTAAAAATGAAATATTTTGAAAGTGAAGTAGAAAAAAGAGAAGCCATAGGTACTAGGTACAATGAACTTCTTGTAAATAGTGGGGTATTGCCTCCATTTATAGAAAAAGACAGAACAAGTGTATTTGCTCAATACTCAATAAGATACAAAAATAGAAATGATTTAGCTTCAAAACTAAATCAAGCTGGAATTCCAACCGCAGTCCACTACCCTATTTCTTTACATCAGCAAGAAGCATTTGCAAGTTTAGGATACAAAGATGGTGATTTTCCTATTAGTGAGAAAATCTCAAGTGAAATCATGAGCTTACCCATGAGTCCATTTTTAACAAATGAACAACAAGATTATATAGTAAATGCTATCAAGGAAAATGTATGAAAAAAATAGCCCTTATTGGACTTGGCTCCATGGGTCGAAATCATTATCGAATCATAAAAAGCATAAGTGGATTTGAACTAGTTGCCTTGTGTGATGTAGTTAAAAATGAAGATTATAAAGAGCCTTTTTACTCTAGCGTTGATGATATGCTTGAAAATGAAGATATAGATGCTTGTGTTATAGTAGTACCTACTTTTTTGCATAAAGAAGTGGCTATAAAATGTCTAGAAAAAGGCAAAGATATATTTATAGAAAAACCTGTCGCATCAACTATAGAAGAAGCGAATGATATACTAGAAGTTGCAAACAGAACAAAAGCAAAAGTTGGCATTGGATATATTGAGAGATTTAATCCTGTTGTAGAAGCACTAAAGGCTGAGCTGAAAAATACAGAGATATACAGTATCGGTATCACTAGAGTCGGACCATTTCCGCCTAGAATTGCAGATGTTGGGATTTTGACAGACTTGTCTGTTCATGATATAGACCTCATTAGATTTATAGCCGAACGAGAAATTGTTAAAACAAATATCTATAGATCAAGAAAAATTCACAACCATCATGAAGACAATGCCATACTCTCTTTTAAACTAGAAAATGACATAGTCGCAAATATAACAACAAATTGGCTTACGCCATTTAGAAAGAGAAAAATTGAAGTTGCTACGAAAGATGCTTATTATGAAGCTGACTTGATGGAGCAAGATTTAACAGAATTTTCAGAATACCAAAAAAATAACTCTTTTGTTATAAGAAAGTGCATGGTCAAGAAAGAAGAGCCCCTTTACAGAGAGCACATAGCATTTCTAAATTTCCTTAGAACTGGAGACAGAGGTGGGCTCAGTAGCATAGAAGATAGTGCCATCACACTTGATATTTCTTCAAAAAAACAATTTATAGATTAGGGACTAGATATCCCTCTTCTACTAATTTTTCGACAATTTGTCTGAAAATTGGTACTGCTGTTAAAGATGCATAATAGTAATATTTCTTTTTAGGCACTCTAACTAATACTCCTATCGTAAATCTATTTTTTTTATCATTTGCAAATCCAAAAAATGAACTGTTATAATTTTTTGTATACCCACCACCGCCTGCTATACGAGCTGTTCCAGTTTTTCCACCAATCTCTAGTCCATCATATATAGCTGCTTTTCCTGTGCCTTTTAAAACAGTTTTTACCAAAATCTTTTGCACTCTTTTGGCAACTGCAACTGGAATTACTTGTTTCTGTGGAGGTACAACAAACGGGATTGGACTTTTATCTTTTAAAGAATAATATCTGGCAATTTTTGGAGTAACTTCTCTTCCGTTATTATTAAAAGCACTATATGCTTTCATTAATTGCATAAAGTTTGCTGTCATTCCATAACCATAACCCACAGTCGCCTTGTAAGTTTCTGATTTAAATTTATGCAATGGTGGAATTTCTCCCCGTGCTTCATAGGGTAAGTCTATACCGCTTTTATATGTGAAACCAAAATCTTTCAATCCTTGAAAGAACTCTATATAGTTAAGATTTTGGGCAATTTGGGCAATACCTACATTGCTAGAATGGACTACAACATCTTCAGCACTTAACCATTCATAACTCTCTGAGTCCCTTATAGTTCTCTTTCCTAATTTATATTTTCCTCCAAAAATACGCACTAAGTCAAAAGGGTTTATCTCTTTATGCTCCAATAAAAGTGCAAAAGTTATAGGCTTCATAACCGAACCAGGCTCATAAGCGTACTCAATGGCTGCCACATTTAAAGACTCATAATCTTTTTTGCGTATATGATCTGGATTATACCTATTACTAGTTGCCAAAGCGAGCACAGCTCCTGTTTTGCTATCCATAACACTTGCTATAATCTCATAGGCATTAAGCGATTTTTTCTTTGTATCTAATATTTTTTCGATTATTTTCTGAATTTTTAATGAAATATTTAAATATACATTATATCCATCTATTTTTTTTGTGTAAATACTACTTCTATCCAATATAACATTATTTGCGATATCTCTTCTTCCTCGAAGTATAGAATCTTGGATAGGCTTTAGCTTATCTTCATAATACTTCTCTATTCCTTTTACCCCTTGAATCTTTGTTATGCGATTTTTTTCAATTTTTTTTATATACCCGACAACAGGAGTGAGAGTATCAATTGCGGGATAAATTCTTTGTTCACCACTTTCAACTATGCTCATGCCATGCAAGAAGCTTACTTTTGTTTTTGGATTCTCATAACTTTTAAAAACCCTTAATGCATATAATTTTCTTGCCAAATTCTTCAAATATTTTGCACTTTTTGAATCAATTTTATAAGATAAAACTACATTTCCAAATTTGGAATTTATAATTTTTTTAACTTTTTGTGGATTTTCCCCGCTATATAAAGTATATAGTTTTATAAACAAATCTTTTTTTTGAGGATCTAAATTTCTGGTATCAAGTGTAACTTTGTATAATTTTTTACTTGTAGCAACCCTAAAACCATCACTGCTTATTATATCACCTCTTAAGGCTCTAGTGATTTCTGTATATATGAGAGATGGTAGCTTTCTTTTTGTATTGGACCAATAAAATGCAGCCCCTAAGAAGATGATAAATCCGAGAGCTACTATGGAAAATAGAAATATTATTTTTACTGTATTTGGTTTTATTTTTTTCACCATGAAGAAATTACCAAATTCTAAATCTGAGTTCTAGCTATCTCTTTATAGGCATTAAGAGCTTTATTCCTTACTTCTAGCATCATCTTCATACTAAGTTCTGCTTTGTCTATAGCAATTGCAGCTTGATGCAAATCTTTCACTTCACCTGTTGCCATATCAGCCATAGCTTTATCACTATTTTGTTGCAATTTATTTACTTCGCTAAGACTATTTTCTAATACTTTTGAAAAATCTCCACCACTTTTTGCAACGCTTGTTTTAGTATTTGTATTGTTTAATAATGATGAGATTTTATCAAGACTATTTTGCATTTATCTATCCTCTTAAAATATCTATAGCACTTTGTGCCATATTTTTTGCACTCTGAAACGCGGCAACATTTGCTTGGTAAGCTCTTGTTGCTTCTATTAAATCGGCCATTTCTATGACTGGGTTTATATTTGGATAAGCTACATATCCTTCTTTGTTTGCATCAGGGCTAGATGGGTCGTACTTCATCTTAAAAGGACTTTCATCTCTGACTACTTTATCCACAACAACACTCATTATAGCAGGATTTGCATTTTCTTGCAAAACCGAATCTCCTAATGGATTGTCATATTTTAGCATATTATTGTTACTATTTATCTCATTGTTTAGAGTTTTATCAAAATTATGTGCTTTAAATATAACTTCTCTTCTTTGATATGGTCCACCTTCACTTGTTCTTGTAGTATTTGCGTTAGCTATGTTTGAGCTAATGATATTCATTCTAAATCTTTGAGCCGAAAGCCCATATCCGCTTATATCAAAATCACTTAAAAATGCCATTTTTTACTCCTAAACTTTCGCTGATGCATTAAGTACACTTTTAAAAATCAAACTATCTTTTTTAAGAGCCGCTGTTAGGGCATTGTACATTATTGCATTTTTACTTAATTCTGTTGTTTCAACATCAAGGTCAACTGTGTTTCCGTCATTTCTTTGAGTTTGTCCATCCCTTAGATAAATAGTGGCTTTTTTGTCGTCGATTTCACTATATCCTTTTAAATCTAGGGAGTTTGTTCTTGCCATTTGTAATTTTTTGAAATCATGCACACCAAAAACTTCTTTTGCTTTTTGGCTCAAAGCAGTTTCAAAATCTATATCTCTTGCCTTATAAAAAGGGGTATCTATATTTGCTATATTGCTAGCTATCAACTCTTGTCTCATAGCTCTTGCACCCATTCCCTCAGCTAGTAAATCATAGGATTTGCTTATTTCGAAAGACATTTTGACCTCATTTTCTAAATTTGTTTAATTTGAAGCAAAAATCATTCCTTTTTCAACAAGCAGATTTTTACTCAACTTTGTGTAAAATAGTCATAAAAAAAGAGAATTATGTCAGCGGATAAAACACTATTTATATTAGTTTCATTTTGCATATTTGTAGGTATCATTTTTTCATTATCTTTGCCTGTTTATGCAAATATCTACTTCAATTACTCACCATATCATTTTTTTATAAGGCAATTTAGCGTAGGAATGTTTTCAATTTTAATTATGTGGGGATTATCTCAACTAAACCCAGAAAAAAGTTTGACTTTCATCGGCTTCAGTATATTTTTTATTTGTCTATTTCTAATGGGCATCATGCACTTTCTTCCAGATAGTTTAGTAACTAGTGCTGGCGGGGCAAAAAGATGGATAAGGCTACCTGGTTTTTCATTTGCACCTGTAGAGTTTTTTAAAATTGGTTTTGTCTATTTTTTAGCTTGGAGTTTTGCTAGAAAATTAGACGAAAAAAAGAAATCCCTAAAAGAAGAGTTACAAATCATACTCCCTTATGTTGCAGTATTTATACTTGTGATTTATCTCATAGCTGTTATACAAAATGACCTTGGGCAGGTTGTTGTTTTAGCTCTCACACTTGCAGTTATGGCATTTTTTGCAGGAACTAGCAAGAAATTGTTTATGATTTCTATTGGCTTTTCTATTATAGTTTTTTTAGTAGCAATTTTTACATCTGAGCATAGGATTTTAAGGATAAAAATATGGTGGGCTACAATTCAAAATATGGTTTTGTCTATCTTTCCAGAAGGGCTAGCTAAATCTTTGAGGGTTGAAAATGCACCTGAGCCTTATCAAATATCAAATTCTTTAAATGCTATAAATCATGGAGGTTTTTTTGGGCAAGGCATTGGTTCTGGCTCGTTTAAACTAGGATTTTTAAGTGAAATACATACAGATTTTGTTTTAGCAGGAATCGCTGAAGAGATAGGATTTATTGGAATTTTTATTATTACTCTTGCGATATTTTTGATTATATATAGAATTTTTAGAATTTCAAGCCGAAGTGAAAATAGAGTATATTACCTTTTTTCTCTTGGAATTGGATTGCTGATAGTATTTTCATTTCTAATGAATGCTTACGGAATAACTTCATTAACACCTATAAAAGGTATCGCGGTTCCTTTTTTGAGTTACGGGGGAAGCTCTATTTTGGCTTTAAGTATAGGAATTGGCATGACTCTTATGGTAAGCAAAAAGACATCTTCATCATGATCGCCATCACAGGAGGCGGTACTGGCGGACATTTAGCAATAGCAAAAGCACTTAAAAATGAACTAAATAATAGAGGAATTAACCCTATTTATATAGGCTCAACAAAAGGACAAGATAAAGCTTGGTTTGAAAATGAAGATGGTTTTTCACGAAAATATTTTTTAACTTCACAAGGAGTTGTAAATAAAAAAGGATTCAAAAAGATTTTGGCACTAAGCGACATAATAAAATCCTCTTTTGTGTGTAAAGATATATTTAAAAAACATCATATTAAGAATCTCATTTGCGTAGGTGGTTATTCAGCTGCTCCTGCTTCTTTGGCTACTATATTTAGTGGTGTAAATCTTTATATACACGAGCAAAATGCAACAATAGGAAAACTAAACAGACTCTTAAAACCATTCTCAAAAGAATTTTTCAGCTCTTATGAGAAAGATAGCAAAATAAAAGATTATCCCGTCAATAAAATATTTTTTGACAAAAGAAAAGATATCTCAGAATTAAAAACTATCATTTTTTTAGGTGGGAGTCAAGGCTCAACTGCTATAAATAACCTTGCCCTTGCCTTAGCAAAGCAATTGGATGAAAAAGGTATCAAAATCATACACCAATGCGGAAAAAATGATTTTGATAAAATCAAAGATTTTTACAAACAAAACAGTATAGATGCAGATGTTTTTGATTTTAGTAAAAATCTAATAGATAAAATCTCACAAGCTGATTTTGCCATAAGCAGATCTGGTGCTAGCACTTTATGGGAACTTTGCTCACTTGCCATCCCTTCTTTATTTATTCCTTATCCATACGCAGCAGGTGATCATCAATACTATAATGCAAAAATGTTAGCAGATAAAAAGATAGCCCTATTAAAAAGAGAAAATGAAATTGATGAGAAAAATATCTTACAAGAAATCCAAAAGCTAGATTTGAAAAAAATATCCAAAGATTTAAAGAAAATAATAAGTCCAAATGGTGCAAAAAAGATTATTGAATATATTTATCCTCGCAAAAACTAGATAGGTTTATATTCTCAAAAGATTTTCTCAAAGATGTAAAAAGCTCATGATTTTCTTCTTCCATTTTTGCTAACATTTTCTTTGTTTTTGCTCTCGCAACTGGCATTTTAACATCAAACCTCATGCTAGGACATGCCTCATCCCCAATCAAAGGCATATTAGCTTCCGCTGCTTGGTCACTCAATTGCCTTTCTCTTACATGTATAAAAGGACGAATAACTTCTAATCCATTTTTAGCTTTATAAATTGGTGGCATTGAGCGAAGTGCTCCATTGTAAGAAAAATTCATAAAAAAACTCTCTACGGCGTCATCTAAATGATGAGCGAGAGCTAATTTATTAAATCCATTTTTTTGTGCATAGCTATACATAGCCCCTCTTCTCATTCTTGAGAAAAAACTACAAAATGAAGAGTTTTTGCGTATCTTATCTTTTGCTAAATCATAAATTTTTGTATCATAAATTTCATAAGGAATATCATGAACAGCACAATGTTGCTCTAAAATTTTTAAATCCTCACCCATGCCATAGGCAATCGTAACTGCTTTAAACTCAAATTTAAAAGGAGCAACCCTTTGCATATGCTTTAAGACATGAGCTAAACAAAGTGAATCTTTACCGCCACTAAGCCCTAAAAGTATCTTGTCGCCCTCTTTAATAAGATGATATCTGGCATTTGCTCTGCCTGTTATCCTTAAAAGTTTTTTACTTAGTTTTATCAATTATGCTCTCAATCATAGAAATTATAAATTTTGCAGATATTTTTGCAGAAGATTCCAAAAATTCATCAAAACTAAAACTTGCATCCATATCAGCCGCATCACTTATTGAACGCAGTATGAAAAAGGGAACATCAAGAGCATTACAAACAAGTGCCACTGCAGCTCCTTCCATCTCTAAAGCTCCAGCATCAAAAGTTTTTTGAATCCAATCTTTTTTCTCTACCTCGCAAATAAACTGATCACCCGTGGCTATTATGGTTTCTATCAACTCTATGCCCTCTTTTAAAGCTACAGATTTTGCAATTTTTATCAACTCTTTATCAGCTTCCTCATAAACTGAACCCTCAGGAACATAACCATAAGGATGTCCAAAAGCTGTGATATCTAAGTCATGCTGTGATAATTTTGTAGCAATCACCAAGTCACCAACTTTTAGGCTACTAGCAATTGCACCTGCTACTCCACTAAAAAGTAACTTTTCACACCCAAATTTTTCTATCAAAGTTGTTGCTGTGATGGTTGCATTTACTTTGCCTATTTTGCTATATGCTATAACAATTTCGCTTCCCTTATAGTCTAAAGTGTAAAATTTATTTTTTGCATACTCTATAGTTTTATATTTGCCAAAGTACTCTAGTAATGGCTCGATTTCTTCGGGCATAGCACCCATAATAGCTATTTTCATTTTTTCTCCAGTTAGTATTCTCTTAGTAAGTATTTTTGTGTTTGTGATAATTTTGCATCTATATTAATCACCAAATTTTCTTGCTCAAATAATTTTGCACATTTTATAACTTGTGCTTTCGGAGACAAGGCGCAAGAACCTCCCCAAAAACCCAAACCATCTTCAAATCCTACTCTATTTACAAATAGTATATTTGCTCCACTTAAAAGTGCGGTCGTCCCCAAAAGGGAATTCCACTGTTTTTGTATTAAAAGTCCATCATCTTCAAATCCTCTTGCTGGTGAATTTGATATAACTATGACTGTATCTGGTTTTTTGCTTGAAATTTTTGCTATTATATTGGCATTATAAAGTTCTTCACAAATTACTACAAATGTGTCTCCTAGTCTGCTTTGAAAAGAGTTCACACTTTCGCCCTTGAAAAAAAATCTTGCTTCTTGGAAAAGACCATAATTTGGAAGTGCCGTTTTATTATGTGTAAAGATTATTTTTTTATCTGAACAATAAAAGGCACTATTGAAAAATTTATGACCTACTTTTGAAACAGCACCAAAAACCAAGTCATATTTATCTGAAAGTTTTGCAAATTCTTCTATTTCATCCAAGCTATATGCATCTTCAAAAACTGCATCTTTTAGCAAATAGCCATTTAAGGCTAACTCTGGGAAAATAACCAAATCCACATCTTCTTTAATGTCTTTTAGATATTTAGCAAAATCCTTTGGTGTTATTTTTTTAAGTTTTGGTGAAATTTGGGCTAAAATAACTTTCATTTTAACTCTGATATAGCCACTTCTAAGCTAGCCATGTCAACGATGGATAAAGTTGGAGTTTTGGTTACTTTTCTATTTATTCCCTTAAGAACACTTCCACCAAATTCTATGAATTTTTCTACCTCATTTTCAATATTTCGGATAGATTGTTTGTAAAGCACAGGTTTTACAAGCTGATCACTTAAAAAATTAATTGCATCTCTTTTTGTATTGTAAGCCTTTGCTGTTACATTTGATATGACTTCTTTGTGAAAATTTTCTTTAACAAAATTATTCAAAAATTCATTTAATTTTGCTTGAGCACTCTGCAGTAATGGACAATGGCTAGCCACAGACATATTGAGTAAAATTGCTCTTTTAGCACCATTTTCTTTAAAAACCGATTCCATTTTTATAAGATCATCTTTGTTTCCAGCTATAACTATTTGCCCGTCACAATTATAATTTGCTACCCATATCTTTTTTCCGTTCTCTTGTGCTAAACCCACTAAATTTTGAGTTTTTTCATCACTCAATCCAAGAAGTGCCATCATACCAGCATTTTGCCCTTTGCAAGCTTCACTCATGAGTTTACCTCTGTTATAGACTAACTCAACAGCATCAAGATAATTCAGTGCACCAGTAGCAACTAAAGCGGAAAATTCACCTAATGAATGCCCAAGTAAATATCTTGGCTCCATCGCACTTATGGACGCAAATAATTTATAAGCGATAGAGCTTACAAGCAAAATTGCTGGTTGTGTAAATTGCGTCAATTCTAGCTTGTCATTTTGCTCAAATAAAAGTTTTTCAAAATCAATATCCAGTCGATCACTAGCTTTTTCAAACATTTCTCTTGCAAGTTTTGAATTATCAAAAAAATCTTTTCCCATGCCAATTTTTTGGCTTCCTTGTCCAGGGAATATACCAGCAAAATTCATCATCATCCTTCTAGTTTGTATTCATTTATCTTTTTTCTAAGTGTGTTTCTATTTAAACCTAATGCTTTACTTATAGCTAATTGCGAACCATACTTCTTAAATCCACTTTTTATAAGTGGTATATCAAATAAAGGGAGCAGTTCTCTGTAGTCATTGCCTGTTCCTAATTTATAAAATAAAAAAACTTCTAGTATGTTTTCTATGTCATCTTGGTTTAAAGTACAATTCATGTACGCTATATAAATAGATCTTTTTAGAGAGTATATATTTTTACTCAAATCTACTTTTATATCATCTAAATCTAAATCATAAGATTGATCACCAAAAATTTCTTTTGCTTCTTTATAAAATATTTTAATAAATTGCTGTACATCTTCAGCTCTTTGGCTTAGGGGAGGAAGTTGGATTTTTATACTAAAAAAATCATCTTCGATTCTACTGTCAATAGAGCTTTTTGCAGTTGCAATTATTTTATTATTATTTACTTCTATTGCTTTTTTTATTTTATCAAAGTTGCTGATTTTATCAAAATTTTTGATAATTAATTTATCATTTAGCTCTAATGCCTTAATGAGTTCATTTAACATAGAGCCATCACTAATCGGAGCGTCAAAAGCATATCTAGCAAGAGTTTTTTTTCCAACACCTCTCTCTCCGATAATCAAGGCATTAAGATTTAAACTTTTAAGTAAATTGACTGACTTTAGGGCTTCTTTCGAAGCCCTGGATTTTGCAATAAAATCTCTATGAGCCACAACACCCGCCGCTACTACTGTCAGTTGAGCAACAAGAGTCTTTTTGTGTATCATCTTCTGTATCGTGACAACTGTCACCTGATCCACATCCGCAACCACCACCTTCAGGGGTGCCAACATATCCTTGTGTTAACTCCTGTGCAGTCGCATCTCTAACTTCAGTAACGCTTAATGCAAATAATAAATCTTTTCCAGCTAATGGATGGTTAAAATCTACATTTACATTTTCGTCATCAAAACTTTTTACTGTAACTTGAACCGTACCGCCATCTTCACCTTGTCCGTAAAGTGTCATACCTTCAGTTAATTCCAATCCTGCAAATTGCTCTTTTGGCAATGTTTGCACTGCTTTTTCATCATACTCACCATATGCTTCTTTAGCAGAAACTTTTACATCTGATGTATCATTGAGAGAAAGTTTTAATACTTCGCTCTCTAAACCTGGGATTATTTGTCCCTTTCCAACTATAAATGAGAGTGGAGCAGCATTTAAATTTGAATCTAAAACCTCGCCACTGTCAGCATCTTTTAATTCATATTGGATAGAAACAACTTGATTTTCGCTTATAGACATTAAATCTCCTTGCTTATATAAACAAACTATTCTAACATATTTTGTTTTTATACTGCCTTAGAGATATAAATTAAATTAAGAGTACCACAATTTTAAGCTTCTATTTCTTTAAAGCTTTGGCTTCTTTTGAATTTGGATAATTAGTTTTAAGTGCAGTGAAAAAATTTCTTGCTTCACTATTTTTATTGAGTTTACTCAATGATATACCTGTGTGATATAAAAGTATTGGAGTAAATGACGCCTTGTCATACAGAGATATACTCTTTTTATAGTATTGTATAGCATTTTTATATAATTTTAATCGATAAGCTATTTCACCGAGCATATAATTACTTGTCGCTGGTTTATAGTTTATTTTTACTAATCTTTGAAATCTTATCTTAGCATTTTCGTATGATCTTTTTTTAAAATACTTATTTGCTTCTTTTAATAGTTGAGAGCCACTTTTTGAGGATAGAATACTCTCTTTTCTAGCACTTTCTAATTTTGTAAATCTTTTTTCTATTTTATTTTGAAAATCTTGTTGTTTTTGTGTTAATTCGTCAAATTGCTGTTTTGATATATAATTTGTATTGATTGAATCTATAAGTGAGCTTAGTTCAGACAATACACTTTTAACTTTTTCTTGATTTGTATTTTGCAAGTCAAGATTGTCACTCAAACTTTTTTTAAGTGCTAAAATCTCTTCTTTTTGCGAAAATCTATTTTTGTCAATTTTACCTATTTTGTTATTTATAGACTCAGCAATTGATCTTAGACCATCAAATTTTTCTTGTATGCTACTATATTGTAGAGTTAAAAATCTTATCTTTTTTTGTAAACTTTTTATGTCTTTAGAATTTTGAACAATTTTCTTTTCGCTAGGGCTTAAGCCGTATGGATTTGCACTATTTAAGTTCCCTGCTCCATATACAGAAGGCTCTGCTGCAAAAATTCCAATTTGTAACAATGTAAAAAAAATCAATACCCTACTCATGTTATATCCTTCGAAAATATTTTTATTTACAACGGAGTAGTGTCATGCATTTTTACATGACACCTGTTTTATTATGGTAGTAATTTAAATTCGACTCTTCTGTTTTTTTGCCAACAAACTTTATTATGCTCTGTACAAACAGGATTGCTTTCACCGTAACTAATTATCATCATACGGTCAGTTGAAACACCTAGTACACCCAATTCGTCTTTAACTTTTTTTGCTCTTTTTAATCCAAGAGCATAGTTATATTCATCAGTACCCCACTCATCAGCATTACCTTCAACTTTGATAGATAATTTTTGAGCTTTGTCTCCGTCTAATATTGTTGCACTACTTTCAACAACTGGTTTCATGTCAGCTCTTATATTATACTTATCAAAATCAAAATAAATCGGTGCTAATTTTGATTCTAAATTTGCTATTAAGTATTTGACAGTATTTTCATTGTTTTCTGGCGTTTTATTGCTACTCATGTTATTTGAATCCATGTTATTTGAATTCATACCGTTTGTATTTGAATTCATACCATTTGTATTATTTACTTTTTCTATTTTTTGATTTTTAGTCGTCATATCAACATTAGGATTTTTTTGACTACACCCTGTAAACAATAGAACTGCTACACCCACACTCGCTAAAACAAGTTTCTTCATAATTACCACCTTTAAGTTTTATATTGCTTGCCATTTTAGCATACTTTAATTAAATCTGACCTTACGCACCATATATTGCCATCACATATAAATTACCAATCAATTGACTGGATTTTTCCAACTTTAAGTGGAAATAAAAAACTTTTATTTGCATTTAGTCTTATAATTCCTAGCGAGCTTTGATTTTTATATTGTTTTATGAACATGATTGTATCTTTTCCTTTTGCAAACCTTGGATATATATTTCTACCGTTTGCTGTAAGCTGCCTTATGTAGTCTGTATTGGTAGATATAAGGTATAGGTTAAAAACCTTACTTCCAAACTCGCTACTTTTATCTCTACTAGAATACACAATATAATTACCCATAGTAGAGACAGAGTTATTATTTTTACCACGATAAACCATTTGTTCTATACCACTATTTCCATCTATGCCTTTGGAAAATATATTTGGATAACCAAGTCTATCTGATATAAATATAATCTTCTTGTCGTTATCTATAAAATTTCCATTTACATCAATCCCTGGGTACTTTGTGATTCTCTTTAATTGTTTGTATCTTAAATCATATTGATATATATCAGTTTGATCATTTGGAGCCATTGTGAGCAATAGCTTTGTTCCGTCTTTTGAGACATCTGAGCAAACTAACATACCTTTTGATGAAATTATTTTATCTCTTGTACCATTTGTTAAATCAACCTTGAAGAGTGTTGGTAAATATCCATTATAAGAAGAGTAGTAAAATGCAGTTTGAGCATCATTGGCCCATATAGGAAATATATTTAATCCGCCTTTTACCAATGTCTTTTGAAAACTCAAAGTATAATCAGACACAACTATTTCAGATTCTTTTTTGCCAGTATATTTTGCAAATATGACAAATTGTTCCATCCATTTTATACTAGGAGCACCTATCGCATCATTTACACTAACTACAATTCGATGAGCTAAGAATGGAAACCTTCTTTTATTTTCAAGCTTATAATTAGTTTCACTATCAACTACTCCACTGCTAGCATTTATCAATTTTACAGTTGCCATAAGGTTTTGTTTCTCCAAAGACAATTTAAATCTCAAAATTAAATCTACACCTTTTTTACTCAAAAAATTATCTTTTACATCTCCTTCGTAGCTGCTTTTTAGATATTCGTCAAGTGGTCTAAAATGAGCACTTACTCTCAAGTCTCCAACTATAATCTTGAAAAATTTCTTTCTTAAAGTAATATCCACATTATTATCACTAGCATCTTGCACGGCAATTTTTGGTAAGGAATTTAACTTTTTTACTATTTCAACAGTTGCATCAGCTGCAAAAATCACACTACTTAACACTAAAATCATCAATATTTTTTTAATCATTGTCTTATATCCTTAAATTCTACTTGCATTTGAAAAACTCCACTGTCTTTATAAGCTGGAAATTCTATATCCCTCATCTCTTCTAAAAAATCTCTTAATTTAGAATTGAATTCATCATTATATGAAAGTTTTTCTATTTTATAACTAAAAGTACCACTATTATCAATAAAAATAGTTACGGTTGCCTTATTTCCTGATGCTGTATCTATTGTATTTTGCCATTTTTCATCAAGAATTTGTGTTACTTTTCCTTTAAATTTATCATAAACACCATTTTTACTTGATATTATACTTTTTTTATTCTCAAAATTCAGTGATTCAACCACTTTTTTTGCATCCTTTTTTTTCTCTACTTCTTGTATTACTTTCTTAGGTGCAATAATTTTTTTTCTACTTTGCAATGTTCTTTTTGGTTTTGGTTCTACTATCTTTTTTGTTTGTATTTTTTTAAATAAACCCTGAAGTGATACTTTTTTTATACTTTTGGATTTTACAGTTTTAAGAGCTGGTTTTTTTTCTGTCTTTTTCTGTTTTGAAGCTTTTTTCTTAATTTTTTTATGAACTCTTTTTTTAACTACTGATTTTCGCTCAACTAGCGTGATGTCAAGTACAACATTTTTTTGAGCTGTATATTTTATATTTTTTCGGACTCTATCTTGCAAATAAAATGAAACAAACAGTATCACACTAATATATAATACTATTGCTCCTAAAAAACCGACAATACTATATGAAGATTTATTTGGCATAAATTATCCATTTGTTTCTAAGGATACTTTTGTAAAGCCAGCTTCTTTTACACTTTTCAACACTTGCATCACATCTCTATATTTAAGATTTTCATCTGCTTTTATATATACAATACTATTGGGGCTAAATCTTTTTTTTATCAAAGTAAAATTATCAGCAAATTCTTTTAGTAAAAACATGTCTTTTTGAATATATACTTTTCTATCTTTAGTAATTCTAATCTCTAGTTCTGGCAATTTTTTTACTATTGAGGATTTTGAGCCATCAGGTAAAACTATCTTTTCTTGATAAACCATAGCTGGAGTTGTAATCATAAGAATTGCTAGCAAAACTAGCATTATATCAACCAAAGGTGTGATATTTAATTCAGGCGTATCGTCCCAATCATACATCACTCTTTAAACCCTTATTTTCCTTTGGTTTATTTGATAATATAAGTTCACTTTCTCTATCTATATACATGTATAATTCAAGGGCTTTTCTTTTCAAGAAGAGATGTGAACTATAAGCAGGAATTGCCACAAAAATACCAGCAGCAGTTGCAACAAGTGCTTCACTAATTGCAGGGGCTATAACGCCTAGGGATGCACTTCCGCTTTGTCCTAAACCACTAAAGGTGTCTAATATAGACACAACTGTTCCAAACAATCCGATAAACGGTGATGTAGAAGCGATCATGGACAATAACCATAATCCATTTGTAGAGTTTTTTTGTGCAACACTTTTGCATACATTTAAAAGATTCTCTGATGTATTTAGCAAACTCGTACATTTTCTTAATATCGAGTCATCTCTAACATTTTTAGCACCCATAAGCATAGATTCTAGCGAGTTTTTTTCAGTTTTAATCCAGCTATTTAAATAAAAATATCTGCTAATTAAAACACTAAAAGTAGTTACAAAATAGACAGAAAGCCATACTAACACAAAAAGTGTGATAAAGCTACTCCTAGATATATAATTTATTAAGATATCAATGGCTGGCATGATTTAGTATTTTCTTTGTTTTACAATAAAATCTATCTTCGCTTCTGCCATAGCAATGGCAACATCAGAATCACTGATACTTTCGATAAGTTTTTTAGCTTTCTCAATCGCATCTGCAATTGCACTTTCATTTTCTCCAACAATTGCAACTGCACCATCGGCCAAAACAGTAACTTTTGCTTCATCCACCTCGGCATGACCCCAGTCAACAGCAACCAATTCATGCTCGCCATTAGTCAATTCAATATCTATAATTCCAGCTTTTAACAACGATACCAAAGAAGCATGACGAGGGAGAACTCCAAATTCACCCTCGCTTCCTGGCAGAGTAACAGTTTTTACATCATTGCAATATATTTGACCATCTGGTGTAACAATTTCTAATTTCAATGTTTCCATAATATTACCTTATTAAAAGCTTACTTATTTTTTAGTTTTTCAGCTTTTTGCTTAACTTCATCAATATTTCCTACCATATAAAAAGCAGCTTCTGGCAAATCATCATAATCACCATCTAATATACCTTTAAATCCTGCAATTGTTTCTTCTAGCGTCACATATTTTCCAGAACTTCCTGTAAATACTTCTGCGACAAAAAATGGCTGAGATAAAAATCTTTCTACTTTTCTAGCTCTATTAACTACTTGCTTGTCTTCTTCGCTTAATTCATCCATACCCAAAATCGCTATGATATCTTGCAAATCTTTGTACTTTTGAAGAACTGCTTGAACGCCTCTTGCTATATCATAATGCTCAAGTCCAAGTATTTGAGGATCTAGCATACGAGAACTAGAATCAAGTGGATCAACCGCAGGATAAATTCCTTTTTCTGCAATAGCGCGGTTAAGAACCGTAGTTGCATCTAAGTGGGCAAAAACTGTAGCAGGTGCAGGATCAGTCAAGTCATCAGCAGGTACATAAACAGCCTGAACTGAAGTAATTGAACCTTTTTTTGTTGATGTAATTCTCTCTTGAAGTCTTCCCATCTCACTTGCAAGCGTAGGCTGATAACCAACAGCACTTGGAATTCTTCCTAAAAGTGCACTCATCTCAGCACCACTTTGTGAAAATCTAAATATATTGTCGATAAACATCAATACGTCTAGACCCATTTCATCTCTAAAATACTCTGCCATTGTAAGTCCAGTCAAAGCAATTCTATTTCTTGCTCCTGGAGGTTCGCTCATTTGACCATAGCACAGTGCGACTTTGTCAAGTACATTTGATTCTTTCATTTCATGATAAAGGTCATTTCCTTCTCTTGTTCTCTCACCAACGCCAGCAAATACAGAATATCCACTGTGTTTTAGTGCAACATTATGGATAAGTTCCATGATAATAACAGTTTTACCAACACCCGCACCACCAAATAGTCCAACTTTTCCACCTTTTGCGTATGGAGCTAACAAATCAACTACTTTTATACCTGTTTCAAAAATTTCACTTTTTGTGCTTTGTTCTTCAAATGGCGGTGGATCTCTATGGATTGACCATTTTTGTTTTGCATCAAAATCATCTAATAAGTCAATAGTCTCACCGATAACATTAAACATTCTTCCTAGTACTTCTTCACCAACTGGAACTTGGATAGAGGTGCCTAATGCTGTAACATTTATACCCCTAGTCAAACCTTCACTTGCATCCATCGCAATTGTTCTTACTCTGTTATCTCCCAAATGAGCAGCAACTTCAAGTATAAGTCTATGCTCTTTCCCTTCAGCACTATAATTTACTTCGATAGCTTCATTTATCAGCGGAAGGTAACCGTCAAAATCCACATCGACTACCGGACCCATAATTTGGCTTATTACCCCATTCATGTTCATAGAATATTTCTCCTTTTATTTTTAAACGATTATTTCATAGACTCAACACCACTGATGATCTCTATCAATTCAGTAGTTATTGACTCTTGTCTAGCTTTATTATAAGCTAGTGTTAACTTGTGAACTCTATCACTTGCATTATTTGTTGCATTTTCCATTGCTTGCATTCTAGCACTATGCTCAGCTGCAAGTGAATCTATTAAAGCATAGTACATGTTGTATTCAAAATATTTTTTCATTAAAGAATTTAAGATAGTTTCATCTTCTGCTGGCTCTAGCTCCATCAATGACAAAGATTCATTTTGAGTCGATTTTGGTTCTTCAATAGGAACCATATCAACAACTTTTAATTCTTGAGAAATCATATTTTTGTAGCCATTATGAATAAGAATAACTTTATCGGTCACCCCATTTTCAAAATCGACAATTGCTTTATTTATAATTTCTTGTGCTTTTTCATAATCAGGTGATGAGCTAACGCCAATATTACTACTTAAAAGCTCGACTCCTTGAAATCTGAAAAAATCAACACCTTTTCTGCCAACTGCTCTTAATCTTACTTTGATTTTTTTATCTTTATACTCTTGCATCAGTATTTGCACTTGTTTGATAGTTTGTATATTAAAACCGCCGCATAGCCCTTTATCTGCTGTAACAAAAACTATATCTACTTTATCAATAGTATCTTTTAAATCAAAATAACGACTGTCAATTCCACCAATTTTGTATTGATTGATTTTTTGAGCAATATCAGATAAAACTTCATTAATTTTTTGTGCATACACTTTTGATTTTCTAGCTGCCATTTCTGCTCGTCTCAACTTTGCAGTAGAAACTAGCTTCATCGCTCTAGTTGTTTTCTTAGTGTTTTCTACACTTTTAATCTTTCTTTTTATCTCTTTAAGATTTGCCATAGCTTATCCTTATTCCAATTCAACTGTTGCTTTAAATTGGTTTATTGCTGTTCCAAGCAACTCTTCCATATCTTTATCAACTACTTTTTTTGTTCTTATTTGTTCAAGTATTTGAGGATATTCTGCTTCGATAAACGGATAAAATTCAGCTTCAAATTTTGTAACTAAACTAACATCAATATCATCAAGGTACCCTTTTGCACCAGCATATATAATAACAACTTGTTTTTCGACTGGAAGTGGTGAATATGGAGGTTGTTTCAAAATTTCCACCATTCTCTGACCTCGCTCAAGTTGGTTCCTACTTAATTCATCCAAATCACTTGCAAATTGTGCAAAAGCTTGAAGCTCACGATACTGAGCCAAATCAAGTCTTAGAGTTCCTGCTACTTGTTTTGTAGCTTTTATTTGAGCAGCTCCACCAACACGAGAAACAGAAAGTCCAACATTGATAGCTGGTCTAATTCCAGAGTTAAATAAATCTGATTCCAAGAAAATTTGTCCATCTGTAATAGAAATAACATTTGTAGGAATATAAGCTGAAACATCTCCAGCTTGTGTTTCGATGATAGGGAGGGCAGTCAAACTACCAGCACCTAATTCATCATTAAGTTTTGCAGCTCGTTCAAGAAGTCTTGAATGAAGATAAAAAACATCACCAGGATATGCTTCACGACCAGGAGGTCTTCTTAAAATCAGTGACATTTCACGATAAGCAACCGCATGTTTACTTAAATCATCATACACAATCAAGCCATGTCTAGAATTATCTCTAAAATATTCACCCATACTTACTCCTGCATAAGGAGCTAGGTATTGAAGTGTTGCAGAATCAGATGCACCAGCAGATACTATTATTGTATATTCCATAGCACCGTGTTCTTCTAATTTTTTAACAACTTGAGCTACGGTTGATTGTTTTTGTCCGATTGCTACATATATACATACAACATCTTGACCTTTTTGGTTTATGATTGTATCGATAGCAATAGTAGTTTTACCAGTTTGTCTATCACCGATAATCAACTCTCTTTGACCTCTACCAATAGGAACAAGAGCGTCAATAGCTTTGATACCAGTTTGCAAAGGCTCATGAACTGATTTTCTAGCCATGATGCCCAATGCTTTTTCTTCAACAAATCTTGTTTGTGTGGTCTCAATTGGACCTTTTCCATCTATTGGCTCACCAAGAGGATTAACAACACGACCAATCATAGCATCGCCAACAGGGACACGAAGAAGTTTACCTAATCTTTTTACTGATGTTCCTTCTTTTATCTCAGCTCCATTGCCAAGAACAACAACACCAACACTTGATTCTTCAAGGTTAAGAGCCATTCCTTTTTCACCATCTTCAAATTCGACCATTTCACCAGCCATAACATTTTTGAGTCCATAAACATTTGTAACACCATCAGCTATTGATATAACTTTTCCAGTCTCCTCAACATCTACATTTAACTCAAAATTTTCTATTCTTTCTTGGATAATCGAACTGATTTCATCAGCTTTCATTTTTGCTCCCACAAATTACTCCTTAACTTCTTTTATTATTATTTATATTGCTTTTAAAATGTGCTCAGACATTTGTACTTTTAATCGCTCTAGCGAAAAGCTTACTTCTACGCCTAAATCATCTATTTCAACTTTAACTCCAGGATATACTTCATCTGATTTTTCCAATTTTATAGCTGAATTAAATTTTCTACTAAAACTCTCTTCTAATGTTTTAATTTTTGCTTTGGTTATCTTAAAATCGCTCATGATTGTACCGCTAAATTTATTGTTTTTAACTGCCACTTGATATCGAAGTTCATCACATATGAAAGGCACCAATTCAAGTCTATCATTTTCACCTAAGAGTCTTAAAAAATTGACAAATTTTTTACTTTTATCATTGACTAAAGATATAATAAAATTCTCTTTGTCAATATTTTTTATATCAGGAGATAAAATTATATTCATAAATTTTTCCTCAGCATACACAAGTGACAGGTCACTTAACTCTTTATAAAATTCATTTAATTCTTTGTCATTACAACTATTTATTAAAGCATTTACATATTTTTTAGCTATTAGATTACTCATCTACGCAACCTTTTTCAATACTATATCAAGAAGCTCATCTTTTTTCAAAGAGAGATTTCCATCTTCAAAAACGGCATCTAATACTTCAGATATCACTTCTCTAGTCATCTTTCTTCTCTCTATATTTGTAAAATCTTCAAAAGCTTTGTTAAGATACTCAATCTCTTGTTCCAAATCTTCTTCTATTTTAATTTTCTGCAATTGAATCTCTTCATCTGCAATTTCCAAGATACTTTTTGCTTTTACCTTGGCTTTTTGTACGAGTTGCTTAGCTTCTTCTTTTTGTCTGTTTGTAGTTTTAAGTTTCTCTTGAATTAGATTTAACTTATCCGCAACACCAACGCTTCTGCTCACAAAAAAATCTTTTATAGGTTTTGCTGCTAAATAATATATTATAGCTGCAAAAATAATGAAGTTGATTGTTCTTGGTATTATATCTGTACTATGCTCAGCACCTTCAGCACTAGATGCAAATAAAATTGCTGGTAGAATAAGCAATAAAATTATATATAACTTTTTCATTATTTTTCTCCTATGCCTGACTTAATTTTACAGAAACACTGTCTCTTATAATAGGCATCTTTTTTAGCAATGCAATTCTAAATTCTTCTCGTTGTATTTTTAACTCTTTTGCAAATTTGTTATACTCTTCTTCTAATTTACTTTTCTTAGCTTCTACTTTCTGCGAAGCAAGTTCCCTAACACTATTTAAGGCTGAATCTTTGATTTGATGCGACTTATGTCTTGCGTCTAAAATAATTTTCTCAGCTTTTTGTTTATAGGCCAAAACATCATGGCTATTTTTACCTGCATCTTCTAAATCTTTAGCTATGGATTTATCCCTATTGTCCATAAAATTTAAAAGCGGCTTATATAAAATTTTGTTTAACGCAACCATTAAAACCAAAAAAACGACACCAGTAACTACTAAAAGTGCTGGTATAATATCTAACATATTTTTGCTCCTTTATTCGAATATATTGTACTTGAAATTAAAAACTGTAGATTTTACCATGTTTATACTCATCATCAGCTTAATGTAAATATTTTGGTGAAAAGAAATAAAAACTTATTATAATAAGTAAAATGGACTATGATAGTTTAGTAAAGAACTCTTCTATTTTATCTTTATTGTCAAAAACGATTGTTATACTATTTTTATTGATTTTACTTTTAAAACCTAGCTCCATTAGTTTTATCTTTATGCTTTTTATATCTTCTTCTAGTGGATTTGGTACTTTAATTTTATGCTTAGGTTCATTTGTATTGGCTTTTATTCTCTTTACTAATGCTTCCGTATCTCTCACACTCAATTTTTGACCTAAGATTGTATTTACAACACTAATTTCATCTTCTTGAGCAAGCCCGACTATCACTTTAGCATGACCTTGGGAAATCTTTCCATTAGATAAATACTCTTTTGTTTTATTGTTTAAACCAAGAAGTCGAATAGTATTTGTGATTTGTGTTCTGCTTTTATGAATAATTTCGGACAATCCATCTTGAGTTATGCTGTACTCTTCTATTAATTCTTTATAAGAAATAGCAAGTTCTATTGGATTTAGATCTTCTCGTTGTATATTTTCTATTAATGCAAGTTCTCTTAGATTTTTAGATTCAATGTCAGCAATAATTGCCTTGATTCTAGTCATTCCTGCTAATTTTGTAGCTCTTAGTCTTCTTTCTCCTGCAAGGAGCATATACCCATCATCTTTTTGTATAACAATGATTGGCTGAAGGAGTCCATGTTTCTTAATAGATTGACTCAGCTCATTTAAAGCTTCTTCATTAAAATAAGTTCTTGGTTGATATGGATTTGGAGAGATTAATTGTATATCTACCTCCCTAACTAAGTCATTAGAGTATTCTATATCTTGTCTATAGGCTTCTTCAACATCATCAATGATGGCACTTAATCCTCGTCCCAATGCTTTTTTTTTCATTTTATGTCCCCTTTTTTAAGGGCAAAGCCCATAAAAAATTCCTCGCGACTAAAGCACGAGCTAGCGCTCTGCAATTTCATTTTATGTCCCCTTTTTTAAGGGCAAAGCCCATAAAAAATTCCTCGCGACTAAAGCACGAGCTGGTGCTCTGTAATTTCATTTTATGTCCCCTTTTTTAAGGGCAAAGCCCATAAAAAATTCCTCGCCCTATTGCTAAGGCTGTCGCCTTGAAATTCTTTATTTATTATCGCTTTTGCAAAATATGTCATTTGGCTTTTTCTAACTTGCTAAAATCGAATTTGCTAAATTTTGATAGGCCTTTGAACCTGCTGATTTTATATCATATAGTATTATTGGTTTTCCAAAACTTGGCGATTCTGCTAATTTTACATTTCTTGGAATGACAACATAAGATGAAGTTTGTTTGTCTAAAAATAGCTTACTTTTAAAATGTTGCTTCAGATCCGCAAAAACTTGTCTTGAAAGATTGTTTTGCGTGCTATACATAGTTGGAAGAAAACCTTTAATCTCTAATTTTGGATTGATTGTTTTTTTGATTAGTTTTACTGTATTTAATAACTGAGCTAAACCCTCTAGTGCATAAAATTCACACTGTATTGGAATGATAACAGAATTTGAAGCACTGAGTGCGTTTATAGTTATGCTGCCGAGTGCTGGTGGTGAATCTATGATTATGTAATCATATTTATCTTTCACTTCAGAAATCTTATCTTTCAAAATTACTTCTCTACCCTTGGTCTTTACATCATAAAACTCTTTTTCAACACCAACCAATCCTATGTTTGAAGGTGCTAAATGCAGAGTTGGCAACGAAGTTTCAAGTATTACTTGGGATAGTTTTTTTCTGCCTATTAGAACATGATATATATTGTACTCATAATCACTTCTGTGAAAACCGAGTCCTGTTGTTGCATTTGATTGAGGATCTATATCTACTAGAAGAACTCTCTTTTCTGCAACAGCTAAAGAAGCCGCCAAGTTAACAGCTGTCGTTGTTTTACCAACGCCACCTTTTTGATTTGCTATAGTTATAATTTCACTCATCTTAAACTGTACACCCTTCTTTTGTCTAATTCTATGGAGCCATCTTCGCACAATTTTGCTTGTGACAAAGACTTTAATTCACCGCCCAAGTGACAAAAATAATCTTTACTATTTTGAAAGTCTATCTTATACTTACTAAAAACTTGCTTCCATGATAATTTTTTTTCTAAATTTTCCAAAAATCTCTCAGTTAATTTTTTTGGTTCTACATATACATCTAAAATGCCGAACTCTCGGGGGGATTCGACGATATTTAAACCCATTGAACCAATAATTTTATCGCCAATTTTTGTTGTTATTACGCCGCCAATTTTTCTGTTTTCTAAATAAAAATCATTTGGCCATTTAAGCCAAGTTTTCGAGTCAAATGAGCTCAAAACTTCTTTCATGAGATATGCAAAATATATAGAAATTGATGCTAATTGCAAATCTTTGGGCAAGTGTTTCTCTTCTACACAAAATGAGAAAAAAAGATTGCCGATTTGACTCTGCCACAAATTTCCTCTACTGCCAATTCCATTGGTTTGAAAATCAGCTCCAATCAAAGTAGGCTCTTTTATATTTCCTTTTTTAATTTCATCAATAAGATAGAGGTGGGTTGATTCGATACTTCTAAACCAATTTACTACCAATTTCCAACCTTTTACCTCTTATATATTGAACACTATTTATCTCTTTTTTTGAAGGTGCTTGCAAACTTATAATTTCTAATGAACCCTGTTTGCACTTAACTACTATAGATTTTGCATTGATTTTTTCTATCGTTCCAGTTTCAGTATACACTGTGGTCTTGCCTAACAGTTTCATCTCTTTTATTTTTAAGCCATTTTGTAAAAATATACCTGGCCACGGAGTATATGCTAGATATTTTTGATATATACCTATTGCATCTTCATCAAAATCAAACAAACCATTATTTTTTTTGATTTTCACGCAATGTGTTGCATTGCCATCTAATTGTTTTATTGGTTTAATTTCATCAAAATTCTCTATTATCTCTATCGTTAGTTTTGCTGCAGCACTAGACAAGTCGTTAAAAAGAGTATCAACATTTTTTCCTTTTGCTTTGATAAATCTTAAACCCAAGATATCGCCACTATCTAGCCCCTCTTCCATCATCATTGCTGTCACACCTGTTAATGCATCATTTTCAAGTATGCAGGTTTGTATTGGGCTCGCACCCCTATATTTTGGTAGTAAAGAAGCATGAAGATTGATACATGGGCAAATATCTAATATCTCTTTTGGCAATATTTGTCCATAAGCTGCTACAATTATAAAAGTTGGCTTATACGATATAATTTCTTCTTGGATACTTTTTTCTTTAAGCGTTTTTGGCTGTAATATCTTTATATTTATATTGTTTGTCAAAGCCCAGTTTTTTATATGGGGAGGTGTTAGAATCTGTTTTCTCCCAACCGCTTTATCCATCTGAGTTACAAGCAAAGGAACTTCTATAATTGTTTTTAATATTTCTTTAAAAATTTCAGTAGCATAATCAGGTGTCCCCATAAAAACTATTCTCATCAAAAATCTTTTGAAGTGAATAAAGTTCCACCTAGATGCTCATTTCTTAGCATATAACCTTCGATATCTTTTAGGTCAAACCCACTAGCTATAAACATATCTATATCTCTTTTCAGTAGATAATCTGCTGCTTTTAATTTAGTAACAATTCCGCCCGTAGCAAACTCATATGAACTTTCTTCATCTACATTTAATTCACATTTTTCAATATTATGCACAATTTTTTTTATTGTCGTATTTGGATTTTTTTTTGGGTCTTTATCGTAATAACCATCTATATCAGATAAAAGTATCAATATCCCAGCATCAAAATAATATGCTGCCCTTGCAGAAAGTTGGTCATTATCACCAAAAACTAACTCTTCAGTTGCTGTTGCATCATTTTCATTTATGATAGGCAATATATTGTTTTCTAACAGTGTGTTTATTGTGCATTTTGCATGATGTGTTCTTTTTCTTGAGTCAAAATCATCAGATGTCAAAAGGAGTTGTGCTGCTATTTTGCCAAATTTTTCTAATTTTTTACTATATGCCGCAATCAAATGTGGCTGACCAATGGCTGCCATTGCTTGTCTATTATGTAGTTGATTTTTGTCAAGTTTTAGCTTAGAATATCCAGCAACTACAGCAGCAGATGAAACCAAAATAACTTCGTATTTATCCATAAGTTTTGATAAGAATTCGACTAAATTCATCATGCGTTCTTTGCAAAGTCTATTTTGCTCACTTAATACATGAGTGCCTACTTTTACTACAATTCTTTTTTTCATTTTATGTCCCCTTTTTTAAGGGCAAAGCCCATAAAAAATTCCTCGCGACTAAAGCTAAGGCTGTCGCCTAGAAATAACTTTCATTTTATGTCCCCTTTTTTAAGGGCAAAGCCCATAAAAAATTCCTCGCCCTATTGCTAAGGTTGTCGCCTAGAAATATTGATTACAATAAAACTGTATGTTTATTTAAATTCCTAACTCTTTATCTTCATAAACTATATCTGCTAAAGCATAATTTAATCTGTCTATATTTATCTTTGCTATTGAAGAAATTGGAATTACAAAAAATGGTTTTTCTGCATCTCTTTCATAAATATCTTGTATAAAATACTCACAATTTTCACTTTTAGTATCAACTTTTTTATCCAATTTTACCAAATTTAAAATTTCTTGCAATTTACCGTTTATTATCTTTGCATCTTGAGTATCGCATCTTGTTAATGCTATCGCATAATCGCTTTTTGTAAGATAGGGTGAAAAATTTTCTACCTCTTTTGTTAGCGTTATATATTGGTCTTCTAAACTTCTGTAACTAGAAACATCAAGCATATAAAGCAAAAATTTTGTTCTTTCTATATGCTTTAAAAATTGGATTCCTAAACCCTTACCTTCGCTTGCTCCACCGATTATTCCTGGGATATCCGCCATAACAAAAGACCTATAGTCACCAACATCTACAACACCTAATTTCGGAGTTAATGTTGTAAATTCATAATCTGCAATTTGAGGTGTCGCATTTGAGATTATAGAAATTAAAGTTGATTTTCCGACATTTGGGAAGCCTACAAGTCCAACATCGGCTATTAATTTAAGTTCTAACTTAACATCTCTAGTAACTCCAAGAAGTCCTGGTTGTGCATAATTTGGTTTTTGATTAGTAGAGCTTTTGAAGTGAACATTCCCTAATCCACCTTTACCGCCTTGGATAAATAAAATTTCTTCTCCATCTTCTAAAAGGTCATATAGTATTTCTCCACTTTCCAAGTCTATTATTTGTGTACCAGGTGGAACTATAATTTTTAAGCTCTCTCCTGATTTTCCATACATTTTTCTACCCATGCCAGCTTGACCATTTTTGGCTTTTAAATGTTGTTTTCGTCTAAAATGAGAAAGAGTATGGGTATTTTTATCTACTTTAAAATATACATCACCCCCTCGTCCACCGTCTCCCCCGTCAGGTCCTCCTAGTATAACATGTTTTTCTCTACGAAAAGATACGCTTCCTGGACCACCGTTTCCTGAGCTTAGTGTAATTTCTACATTGTCTATGAACATTAAAAACCTTTATATAGTGTGTGTATATTTTAGAATAATTTTGGATAAATAGTGCTTAAACAGCCACTATTATAGAAGAAGGTGGATATAAATCCACCTATTGTGTATAATTTACGCGGGAACTACAGAAACTTTTTTTCTTGTTTTATCAAATCTTCCAAACTCTACATGTCCATCAACTAGAGCATATATAGTATGATCATTCCCAATTCCTACATTATTTCCTGGATGAGTTTTAGTTCCTCTTTGACGAATTATTATATTACCAGCTCTTACAAATTCACCACCAAATTTCTTAACACCAAGCCTACGACCTGCTGAATCTCTATTATTCTGGGTACTACCTTGACCTTTCTTATGTGCCATTAGTTACTCCTAATTATATATTTTATTTAATTTTATGTATTTAAGCTTTTATGCTTAAAACTTTTACTTTAGTAAATTGTCTTCTAAAGCCTCTTTTAACTTTTGAATCTTTTCTTCTTCGTTTTTTATAGATTATAACTTTTTTATCTTTTCCATTAGCTATAACTTCTAATTCAACTTTAGCACCATCTACAAATGGAGTTCCAACCTTTAGTTCGCCTGCATTTACTGCAAGAACTTCGGTAACTTCAATTTTCTCTTTTGGCGAAGCGTCAAGTCTATCGAGATTTATAAAATCTCCTTCTTGAACTTTATACTGCTTCCCACCATTTTTAATAATTGCATACATCAGTATGTCCTTTTCTGTGAGAGATTTATAAAATTTACCGCCTAAAATAGACAGTAAAATAATAAGGAATGGATTATATCAAAAATATCTTTAATGCTAGTTGAAAAGATGGTGCGCTCAGAGGAATTCGAATCCCCGACCGCTGGTACCGCAAACCAGTGCTCTATCCAGCTGAGCTATGAACGCACATTTTAAAGGCAGTAATTATACCTTATTAATTATAAAATTAATATTTATTTAGTGAAAAAATGTTAAAATCTCATCTAAATAATGGGGGGATAAAAAATGAATGATAAAATAATTGCATATCAAGGGGTTGAGGGAGCATATTCGCATCTTGCCTGCAAAAATGCATTTCCAAAATCTATCTCAATTGCTTGTGAAAGCTTTGAAGATGCTATGAAATTGGTAGAGGATGGCACAGCAAATTTCGCAATGATTCCTGTTGAAAATTCAACTGCAGGTAGAGTCGAAGAGATATACAGACTGATTCCTAAATCTTCATTATTTATTATTAAAGAACATTTTGAGCCAGTAAATCACTGTTTACTTGGGATCCAAAAAAGCAAAATTGAAGATATAAAATTTGTAGGTTCACACCCACAAGCACTTGCACAATGCTATAAAAATATTTTAGATTTAAATCTTACTGCAGTTGCAAAGTTTGATACTGCTGGTTCAGCAAAAGAGATAAGCACTCAAAGTGATCCAAAATATGGTGCAATCGCATCAAAATTAGCAGCTGATTTATATGATTTAAAGATACTAAAAGAGTATTTTGGTGATTTAAAAGGCAATGTCACTAGATTTATAATTCTCTCAAAAGAGAATACAATACCAAGATTTGATAAAAACAAAAGCTACATAACATCTCTTATATTTCATGTAAGAGATATTCCTGCAGCTCTATATAAGGCACTAGGAGGTTTTGCCACAAATGGAGTAAATCTACTGAAACTAGAAAGTTACTCGATGACTGGATCATTGCAAGTAAGTAGATTTCATATAGATATAGAAGCGCACCCTCAGGAGAAAAGATTTAAATTAGCACTTGATGAATTAAGATATTTTGCTAAAGAGATAAAATACCTAGGTGTATATGAAAAGCATAATGGAAGAGAAAATTATAAATTATTATAACCAACTTGACAAGTTTATTATAATATGCTAATATACTAATAATATAAAAACTTTGGAGAATTCATGGAATTTAAAAACACCTGTATTAGAAAAAATACTGATATAGCCTTACTGAGTCGCTGTGTAACATTTTTAGAAAACAATAGTGATGAGAATTCAAAGAAAGTTAAAGTATTTTCTCTGCTTGGAAATGAAATTCGTTTAAAAATAATAGCACTTTTTTTGCATTTTGATACTTTATGCGTGTGTGATTTGAGTGATATATTAGGAGTTGCACAATCTCCTATATCTCAACACTTGCGTAAGTTGAAGGATGGTGGCTTGATTGAAAGTAAGCGGAACGGAATGACGATACTGTATTTTATTTGTAAATCGGAAAAGGCACAATTAGAAAAATTGTTAAAATAGTTAAACTTTACAAAGGAAAGTATCATGACAAAAAATATTAAAACATTTGAATTTAAGATATCTGGGATGACTTGTGAACATTGTGCAACTAGCATTGATAATAATTTACAAGTAAATGGTATAAAAAAAAGCAGTGTTAGTTATACTCATGAAAATGCAACTGTTCAGTTTGATGAAAACCTTATTAGTCAAGAAACTATTAAAAATAAAATTAATGAAGTTGGTGATTATGGAGTTGAGGATGTTAAATATATCAATATAGATTCTTCTGATAGACAAAAGCACCTCATTATCATCGGTGGAGGCTCAGCTGCATTTGCTGCAACAATTCAAGCTAAAGAATATGGAACAAGAGTTACTATGATAAATGAGGGTTTGCCCATTGGAGGAACCTGTGTAAATGTTGGATGTGTTCCTTCTAAAAACTTGATTCGTGTAGCAGAAAGTTTGTATAAAGCAAATAACAATCAATTTGATGGAATTCAATCAACAGCCAAGGTTGAGAATTTTAAAACTATCATAAATGAAAAAAATAGTCTTGTTCTCAATCTGCGCAAACAAAAATACATAAATATCATAACAGATATGGAAGATTTTGAATTAATTGAAGGTAGAGCAACTATTGAATCAGAAACTTCAGTAAAAGTAAATGAGCGTATTATAGAGGGAAGTCATATTTTAATTGCCACTGGAGCAAGCCCGATGATACCTGATATCCAAGGCTTAAGTGAGATTGATTATCTTACAAATGAAGAAGCTTTTGCATTAGATAAACTGCCAAAATCTTTAATTATTTTAGGTGGCAGTTATATCTCACTAGAAATAGCACAAATGTTTTCGAGACTTGGTTCAAAAGTAACAGTATTGCAAAGGTCAAATCAAATTTTATCTTCACAGCAAAATGATATTGCAAATGAGCTCAGAAACTATCTAAAAAGCGAAGGGCTACAAATAGTAACTGGCAACAACATACAAAGTGTATTAAAAAAAGATGGAAATATTATAGTTCGCTCAATTGTGAATTCAGAGTCAAAAGAATTTATAGCTGAAAAAATCATAGTAGCCACAGGAAGAAAAGCAAATACAAAAAATATGAATTTAGAATCTTTTAATATAGGTATAAAAAACAATAGTGGAGTTGTAGTAAACAAATATTTAAGTACCAATGTACCAACTATATATGCTGCTGGAGATGTACTAGGTAGCAATATGTTTGTATATACTGCAGCATATGAAGGTAAACTAGCGGTTGATAATGCTTTTGGAAGTGTAAAAAAAGAAGCCAATTATAAGATTTTACCTTGGGTAATTTTTACTGATCCACAGGTAGCAGGCATTGGTCTTGACGAAGCAGAGGCAGGCAGACATGGTATAGATTATGAAGTGGCAAAATTGCCGCTTAGTTATGTACCTCGCTCAATTGCCGCAAAAGATACAAGAGGCTTTATAAAACTTTTAAGAAATAAAGAAGATGACACATTAATTGGAGCTAGAATTCTTGCACCTGAGGGATCTGAATTATTGATGGAAGTCGCTATTTGTATAAAGTTTGGCATTAAAGTAAAAGATTTAAAGGATATATTGCATCCGTATTTAACTTTATCTGAAGGCATTAAATTAGCAGCTATAACATTTGACAAGAATATTGAAGAATTAAGTTGCTGTGCAACATAAAAGTAGGGTAGATTTTTTACAAAATTATAGCCTAAAGGATAAATCCTCCCATTAGTCTAAGCCTTACACTATAAGTTTTACAAAAAGTCCGTTATGTCATATAATAAATCAAAGTTTTTAAAATTATTTTATTATAAATTTATTGTGAATAAGTAGGTTGATTTCAGTAAGTTATTAAATTAATTCCAAGAATCTGGCAGCGACCTACATTTCCACAACAGTAAGCTGCAGTATTATCGGCGATGAGTTGCTTAGCTTCTGGGTTCGAAATG
>JAADIZ010000207.1 GCA_013151055.1 Campylobacterota bacterium | reverse complement strand
TTCAGCAAAATCATTCATATCAGTCAAAAAAATTGTAGTTTTGACTACCTTTGATAGAGAGCTTCCGCCCTCTTTTAGTACTTCGCTGAGATTTGTAAGAACTTGTTTTGTTTGTTCTTTTATACCACCTTCAACCAATACTCCTTCGCTACTCAAAGCAATTTGACCAGAAGTAAACAACAATTCTCCAACTACAATTGCTTGAGAATATGGTCCGATAGCCGCTGGTGCATTTTTAGTCGCTATATAATTCATTTAATTGTCTCCTTTTTTTTGGGCAAAGCCCAAGAAAAATTCCTTGCACTATTGCTTTGGCTAATATATAAAAAAATCCTTTTGTAAATTTCTATATATATTTAGTCCTTAAAATTTTTCTATAATTCTATCAAATACTTTCTTTAAATCTTCAATTTCTTGAAATTTACATCTTTCATTTATGGCATGAATTCTATTATTTACAACTCCTAGCTCGACTGTTTTAACTCCAAATTCTGCAAAAAGTCTCGCATCACTTGTGCCTCCACTTGTGTTTAGCTTTGGCTCTATATTTGTAGTTTGCTTAACTATTTTTTGTAATAGCTTGACTATTCTAGAGTCTCTTTTCGTCACAAATGACTTAGCACTTTGATAAAGAGACAGATTGTAATCAAGACCTTTAAAAAGAAAATTTATATAATTTTGGATATCTTCTTTGCTTGTTTTTACTCCATTTCGGACATTAAACATGAGTTTTAAAACTCCAGGAGTTACATTTGTTACTTCCATCCCTGCTCTTATATCTGTGATAACCAACTGACTAGGTGCAAAATCATCATCTCCATCATCAAAATAATGACCTGCTAGGCTATCTAAAATGGGAGCTATTAAATTCACAGGATTCAATGATTTTTGAGGATATGCAGCATGCCCTTGCTTGCCAAATATCTCTAAAACACCATTGATAGAACCACGTCTTCCTATCCTTATGGCATCTCCAAAAGTATCTTCACTTGTAGGCTCTGCTACAATAGCAAAGTCTGGTAAAAAGTTTTTATCTTTTAAATACTTTAAAACCTCAATTGTTCCAAATTTTGCATCCCCTTCTTCATCACTTGTCAAAACAATACTGAGTGTTCCTCTGAAATTTTGTGTATCTTTGCAAGCTTGTAAAAATGCACAAACCCCGCTTTTCATATCTTGTGAGCCTCTAGCATAAATATATCCATCTTTTATAATAGGCTCAAATGGATCGCTATCCCAGCCAACTCCAGGGGGCACAACATCTATATGTCCAGCAAAGCATAAATGCTCACCATCTCCAAATTTTTTGTATAAAAGTAGATTTTTTGTATCATTTTTATCTAATCTAATCGCATTAAATCCGCTCATATATTTTTCGATAAACTCAAGAGAATTATCATCATTTGGAGTTATGGATTTATATCTTAATAATTTTAAAAAAAGATTTTGTAATGTCATATAATTTAACCTTTTTGTATTCTAGCGGTGGGTTCACCTAAATAAAACCCTTGAAACTCGTCAACACCCAAGTCTTTGCATATTTCAAACACTTCTTTGCTATGGACATACTCAGCAATGATTTTTATATCTAATTTCCTTGCAAATGCTATGATAGAATTTGCTATAGCATAAGATTTTTTATCAGAATTTATATTTTTAATCAAAGAACCATCTATCTTTATATAATCAGGATGGAGTTTCATAAGATATGAAAAGTTGCTATAACCTGTACCAAAATCATCTATGGCTATTTTGCATCCCATTCTTTTTATTTTTTGTATAAAACCTTCAACTCGATCTAATTGAGCTATATTTTCATCTTCAAGTATCTCAAAAATAACTTGTTTTGCTACATTATATTTTTTTAGCATTGCTATTACAAAATTACTTACATTACTATCGCTCATATCTCTTGCTAGTAAATTTATAGAGATAGTAATACCTGTTTTTTTAATTTTTATAAAACTTTTTTCTATAAGTAATTTTTCTATATCTACATATCTTTTTACTTTTTTTGAAATTTCTAAAAAGAGACCAGGAGGAAATACCTCTTCATTTTCATCTAATATTCTAACTAAACACTCATATTTTATAATCTTTTTATCTGCATTAAAAATAGGTTGAAAATACGGTATGACTCTACTGTCACTTATAGCATCTTTTATAAATTTTGACCATTTTATCTGCTCAACATACTCTTTTTTCCTATCAATTTTTTTAAAATAGCATTGATAATCTATTTGCTTTTCTTTTGCTTCTTTTAGTGCAATAGAAGCCTTTTCAAGTATATTATCTTTCTCAAGTGCAAAACCAAGCGTTACATTTATTTCCACCATATCTTGAGAATTTATATCATTTAACATTTTGCTTTTAAACATGCTAGAAATTATAGTTGCTAGTTCTTCATATCTATCAACATCAAGTTTCCTGTCTTCCAATAGTGCAAATTCATCTGCTCCAATCCTATATAAATTCATCTCTTCTTTTTTAGAAAAATCTTGAAGAATATTTGCTACTTCACACAAGATGAAATTACCTTCCTTGTTTCCATAATATTCATTTATATCTTTAAAAGAGTCAATATCCAAAATTATAAGTTTTGGATTATCTAAAAAAGCAATGTCTCTCTCTAAAGCTCTTCTATTTTGAAGTTTTGTAAGCGTATCAGTGTAAAGTTGGTATTTTAAATCTTGATTTGACTTTTTTAATTGTTCATTTAGAGAAGTGAGTTCATTTTCTTTTTTAATCATATTGTTTTTATAATTATCTTTTAAAGACCTAGAACTCTTCTTCAATTGCATAATAATATAAATTAAAAATAAAGCCAATACTGCAAATACACAGTCTATAAACAAAGAATGAGGCACTCCAAAATAATCTATAAGATATTCATGAAAGTAAAAAATTGCAAAGAATATAAGCATAGCAACAAATAGAATAATAACTAGCTTATCAATCTTTTTTGTTGTTTTATCCATTGCCACTCCACCACAAGATATATAATCATTATAATATTTTTTTGATTAAAGTAATCATAAGTTGACCAAAGTTGCTCCGTATCCTCCCATATTTATAGGTGCATCTGTGTATGAAACTAGGCTTGGATAGGTTGATAGAAAAGTTTTAACAGCATATGCTAGTTTTCCTGTGCCAATTCCATGATAGACTAAAACCTCATCATAACCATTTATCAGTGCATCTGAGAGAAATTTATCTAGTTTTTCGATCGCCTCAACGGAACGTAGCCCATGCAAATCAAGGGTAATTGAGCTAGTGGCAGTTGGTTTTGATATCGTCACTTTTTTTGGTTTCTTTGGTGGAATTCCAGTTTTTTTAAGGCTTTGAACAGGTACTCTTATCGTAATTCCATCACAATCAACTGTGGCTATACCTTTTTTTATACTTTTAATTTTACCTTTTGAATTACCATATTTGACAAAATTACCCACTTCTAAATTCTCATTTTTTTGAATTATCTTTATTTTTTTTGCCATTCCTTGAAATTCATTTGCTCTATTTAGTGCCCTATGACCCTCTTTTGTATCTTTTGATTTTATCGCTTTTTTTGCCTCATTTATGGCTTGATTGAAATTTTTTTGTAATTTAAAAGCTGATAATTCAAACTCTTGCTTTGATTTTTCTTGCTCATCATGAAGTGCCATTTTCAATCTCTTTGCATCTTCGAGCTTTTCTTGGAGCATTTTTGATTGTTGCCTCATCTCCAGCTCTAAATCTATATTTTTTTGAATCAAATCATTAAGATTTTCTTTGTCTTCTCCGTAAACTGCCCTAGCTTCTTGGATAATTGGTGCTGGAATTTTATATCTAAGAGCTGTTTCAAATGCGTAGCTCTTTCCAATAGTTCCATTTAAAAATTCATAAGTAGGCTGCTGATTTTTTTCGTCATAAATAGCAGCTAAAAGCTGAACACTCTCATTTGTAGCTAAAAGTGAAGCTAGTCTTTTATGATGAGTAGTGATAACAATCTTGATATCTTTTTTGATTAATTTCTCCACTATCACTTTAAACAAGCTTGCAGCTTCATCGGCGTCAGTCCCTAACTCTATCTCGTCAATACCGACTATCGCTCTTTTTTTGGTAAAAAGCTTACTAAATTCATGCATTCTGCCTGCAAATGTTGATATATCATTTTTCACATTTTGAGGATCATCAAGTACAGCAATAATCTCTTTAAATGAACCTATCTTAGAATGAGTTGCATCTATCTTCATGGGAAGCAAATATTTGGCTAAAAATGCTGAACTTAGTATGGATTTCAGAAACATGGTTTTACCACCAGCATTTACACCAGTGATCATAAGTACATGTTTAGTAAAGTCAATACTTATGGGTTTAGGGTTGCTAAGTGCTGGATGAGAAAAATTTGACAAAGAGATGCTTGTACTGTTTCCTGCCAACACAAACTCTAAATCTTTCTCTTTTGCAAATGCCACTCTTGCATAATAAGCATCAAATTTATCAAATTCTTTATTGATAAATGTTAGAAATTTTGAAAATTTTGAAAATAAAAAAGATATCTCTTTTGCATATTTATATATCAATTCCTCTTTTTTATCTATCAAGCCACTCTCTTTTGATTTTAAAGATGATATAGAATCAGGTACTATATAAAAAAATCCACCACTACTTCTTCCAACAACACTCCCTTTTATCACATGATTAAAACCACCTCTTACTAAAATCGCTTCTTGAGTATTGATATAATGAATCTGTCTATCAACAAGATAATTTGAAAGTTTTGAGTTTGACATCAAGCGACGAAGAGCTAAACTAGTATCTTCTTTTATCTTTTTTAGTGCGTATTCAATAGAGTCAAATTGTTCATCAATGCTACTTTTTAGCTCACCTTTGTCATCAAAATAGTTGGAAATCTGGAGTATCTCTTCTGGAATTTCCACTTTTTGCATCCAAGTAAAAAGATTTCCTTCTAAAAATATAGATTTTAGATAATTAAAATATTTTATGATTTTTATAAAAGAGTAAATCTCATAAATCTTCAAGACACCACCTTTTCCAAGATGGACAAGTTGCGTATCTAAATCTTCCACCATTTGTGGAGATTTTATAGGAGGGAGTTGCATCAATTCTTTTATAAATTTATAGTGAATATTGGAATCGCCTTGCATGAATAGAGGTTTTTGTCTTGCTTGATATGAGTAAAAAGATTCGGTAAAATCTACCAAATCTAATTTTGAGACTGTTTGTTTCATTTACTACAAGTAGAGATATCTATAACGACACCCTTTAAATTCTTTGCACTTTGTTTTGCTACAAAGCTAAGAGTTCCACTCACAAAGATAAAATCACTATTGTTTACCTTATACTCTTGACAAGTCAGTATCTTGCCTTGCTCAAATGCATTTATAATATCTCTATCTCTTTGGGCATTTTTCTGATTATATGCTGTAAAAAGCCAGCCTGTAAGAAAAATAAAAACTAAGGAAATAGTCATGTAAATTTTTACACTCTTAGAAACAGAATTTTTTTTGGATACAAAAATAACCAAAACAGCCAATACAAGCAGTAAAAAAAGAACTATTTGCATTTATGCTCCCCTTAGCTGATAAGTTATATCACCCGCACCAAAACCAATAACCAAACCTTGGTTTAACTCTTTTAGTACAGTTTCGCCTGACATTAAATCCAAAGATTTACTATTTTTTCTTAATTTTTTTGCAAAAATTGGATTATATCTTTCAAACTCTTTTTGAAAATTTATCTCTATTTTCTTTTCACCTACACTCCAAACCGGCAAAATTATCAACCTATCAACATCTTCAAAACACTCAACAAACTCTTTTAGATTATCATGAGTTCTTGTATATTTATGAGGTTGCCAAATGGCTGTTATTTTATCCAAATTGAACAATTGTGCATATTTTTTAGCAGAATTCATAGTCGCTTTTATCTCTGTTGGATGATGTCCATAATCATCTACTAAGGTAAAATTATCTCTTTTTTCTATAATATCAAATCTTTTTCTAATGCCTCTATAATTTTTTAATTTTTCACGAGCACTCTCAAAATCTATCTCACTCAAACTTGCTAATATAGCCAAAGAAGCGTCTATTGCTATATGCTCACCTATGCCCCAAACCTCAAATCTTCCTAAATCTTTTAGGATAAAAGAGGTAAAAGGTTCACCATTTTTGACAATAGTTTTTACATCCTTCAAATCTTTGCTTGGATATAGTCTTATGGCGTCCAAGTCATCAAGAGTGGCAAGAAATTTATCTTCAGCATTTATCACTCTTATAGTAGCACTCTTTAAAAATTGCTCATATGCACCATAAAATCTTTTTAAGTTATAATTATAATATTCCATATGTTCTGGTTCTGCATTTGTTACAATTGCAACATAAGGGTTTGAATTTAAAAAACTCTCGTCACTCTCATCAGCTTCAAAGATGATATTGTTACTAGCCATATGATGCATATTTGTATCAAACTGTTTACTTTCAGCTCCGATTATAACAGAGCCTTCGACCATAGATGCGAGCATCGCTGAAGTTGTACTTTTACCATGAGCTCCACATGTTGCAAAAACTCTTCTATCTTTCAGTATCAAAGGCAGTGCATCTTTTCGTGAAAGCGTCAAAATTCCTCTTTTTCTTGACTCCACCAACTCCACATTATCATCTTTTACAACTGCTGTATATATAATTAGGTCTTGATTTTTTATATTTTTACTCTCATGAGAAATGGATACTTCTATGCCCTCATCTCGTAATTTTTTAGTAATTTTAGTCTCTCTTATATCTGAACCACTGACTTTAAAGCCCTCTTTTTTAAGATACCTAGCGAGTGCAGATAAACCGATACCACCAATTCCAACAAAATGTATATATTTCATGCCATGCCTTTTATAAAATCACTTATCCGCTTTATTGCTTCTTTTGTTTTTTGAGTATTTTCAACAAGTGCTATACGAACATAAGCACTTCCTATTCCCTCACGACCTAAAAAACTACCTGGCAATACCTTTACATTTTTCTCTTTATATAATTTTCTAGTAAACTCCAAATCATCTTTCACTTCAAGCCAAACATAAAAAGTAGCTTCGCTTCTTTTTATGTTTAAGATTTCACTCGCTAACTCTAGGTTTTTTTTGTAAACAATTCTAGCTTTACTCACATGTTCTTCATCACTCCA
>JAADIZ010000076.1 GCA_013151055.1 Campylobacterota bacterium | reverse complement strand
GAAGATGATGAAATATTAAATGAAGTGATTAGCTCTTTTTTGATAAAAAAAAGATACTCCGTGCATAGTGCTTATGATGGTAAAGAAGCACAAGAATTGCTTTATGAAAAAAATTTTGATTTACTTTTGTTTGATGTAAATGTACCTTCCATTAATGGCTTTGATCTTTTAGCTGAACTTAGAAAAAATAACATCAATACACCTGCAATATTTATAACCTCACTTAATGATACTGCAGATTTAAAAAAAGGATTTTTAAGTGGTTGTGATGATTATATAAAAAAGCCTTTTGAGTTTGATGAATTGAATTTGAGAATTGAAAATATAAAAAGACTTTACAAAATAGAAACAAATTACATAGAACAGATATCAGCAAATTGTTCTTATAATTTTAGCAACTCTTTACTAAAAAATTATGATAAAAAATATACTTTATCAAAAAAAGAATCTCAAGTTTTAGAGTATTTTTTAAAAAACATACAACGGATTATTTCCATAGAAGAACTTGGGCTAAATATCTGGACATATGATGATAAACCAAGTGATTCGACCATAAGAACTTATATAAAAAATCTTAGGAAAATGTTAGATAAAGATGCAATTACAACCATAAAGGGAGTTGGTTATCGTTTTAATGGAAATTAAAGCTAAGAATTTTGTCTTGCTAAGAGCTATCAAATCTTACACGCTCACTACACACTAAAACGCTAAAATACATCCTTAAATATTCTAATAAAAGAGTAAAAATGAAAAAAATAGTATCAAGTATTTTTCTAAGTAGTATTTTGTTTATAAATGCCAATAGTTCACAACAAAGTTTAGGTTCAGTTATTTATACTTCTTGTAAATTTTGTCATGGATTTAAAGCAGAAAAAATTTATATGAATCAAATACCTGTTATAAAAAATTTGGATATAAAAACTTTAGAAAGCGTACTAAGGTTGTATAAAAAAGGAACATTAAATTCATATGGATATGGAGCGATAATGAAGATGCAAATGAGAAATATCCCTGATGATAAGATACCAGTACTTGCAAAATATATAAAAAATTTATAAGAGGAATAAAAATGAAAAAAATTTTGATTTTGATAGCGATGATATTTTCACTTAGTCACGCTGAGATTGCAAAAGACATGACCGTATATAAAAATCCATATTGTGGATGCTGTACAAACTGGATAGCACAGATGAAAGATAAAGGCTTTAACATAAAAACTATCGTAAAAGATAATTTTGATAATCTAAAGATAAAATTAGGCATAGCACCTAAAAACTTTTCTTGTCATACAGCACTAATCGATGGCTATGTGATAGAAGGACATGTAAATTATACTGCGATTAAAAGATTGCTGAGTGAAAAACCTAAAGATATAATTGGTCTAGCTGTTCCTGGAATGATTATAGGGAGTCCTGGTATGGACGCGGGAAATAAAAAAATGCCTTATAATGTACTTGCGATAAGAAAAGACGGTTCAACTTTTATCTATGAGAAGCATTAAAATGAAAAAAACTATAATAATTAGCCTTTTAGTGAGTGGAGTGCTATATGCAAGTAATGATAATATGGAAAATAATTTTCATAAAGGGCAAATGATGAGTAGCATGACCAAAAGTGGTCAAATGATAAATCACATGACCAAAGGTGCCAAAACTCCGCTACTAGAAGCTGGAAATGATGCTTTTGGTACTATTCAAGAAGTAATTAGAAACTTAAAAAATGATCCAAACACAGACTGGTCAAAAGTAAATATAGAAGCCCTAAGAGCTCATCTTTCGGATATGGAAGATATAACTTTAAATATAAAAATCCTTTCTCAAAAAAATATTCCAAATGGAGTGGTAGTTATCATAAAACCAACAACACCTAGGGCATATAGTGCTCTGAAAAAAGTATTTCAAGCTCATCCAAGGCAACTAAAAAAAGATACTGGCTGGGATATGAGAGTTGAAGAAAAAAATAAAAATTTCACTATAACAATCACAACTTCAAAGAAAAATGAGGTAAATGAAATCAGAGGTTTAGGCTATATTGGAATCATGGCGTATGGTTCACACCATCAATTACACCATTGGATGATGGCAAAAGGAATGAATCCCCATAAATAAACAAGCCACATAAAATGGTACCTGAGGCCGGACTCGAAATAAGGTTTGTCTAAGGTTAAAACCCTAAAATAAGGGTTTTTATATAAAATATGTATGCTACTAACAACACTAAAACATATGATTTTTTGATACTTTTGGCTATAAAAGGATAGTATATAGCTACTAAATTTATAGTTTATTTGCTTTTAAAACTTAATTAATATCTTTGTAATGTATAAATGTTCCATGCATGAGAGATTGTAGTTTTAAAGATATTTGTATATAGAGTGTTTTGTAATTTAAAAAGAAGACACAGCTGTTTTAATTGTTTATTACTAAATGAATTTGAAAAAAAGGTATAATTTAAATGTTTAAAAAAATATTTGTTATTAATTAAACTCTTGTCTGTAAAATAGGGGGCATTCCAATGGAAAAAATTATAGAAATAAAAAAAGTAAAAACACTTGAAATAGAAGTAAAAAAATTTGCCACTTCTTTACCTTATTGGGCAAAATATATTTGCTCAAAAATATTATTAAATGGAAAAGTTTTTGACTCTGATATTGATAATGTATACAATTATGTCTCAGAAGAACTAAAACTTATTGAAAAAGCTGAAAAACCAGAAATTGAATTAAACTATAACCCTAATAATTCAGGTGATTATAAAGAAGAACTTGTAATTGATATATTAAAAAAAATTCAAGGAGTAAATGCTCTTGCTGAAAATCAGGAAATTGAATTTAGCCCCAATGTAACTGTTGTTTATGGAGCTAATGGTTCAGGAAAATCTGGATATATCAGATTATTAAAAAAAGCATTCTACTCCAAGCATAAAGAAGAAATTCTAAAAAATATTTACAAAAGAGAAAGTAAAGAAATTAATGCAGAATTTAATTTTAAGTCAAAAGATACAGATATTCCTTTGACCTATCCAAGTGACGCAACAAATGGTATTTTTAATCAATTTGCTGTTTTTGATGGTAAAATTGCACTAAAACATCTAGAAGAAAGAAATAATTTTGAGTTTAGGCCAGCAGGATTAACTTTATTTTCTGAATTTAATTCTGCTTTGGAGAAATTGCAAAATAAAATCAATGAAGAAATAAGATTGAAACCTATTGCAAACCTATATATTGATATATTCGAGGGAGAGAGTGAAATAAATACACTTGTTAATTCTCTTTCATCAAAATCAAACATAGATGATTTTAAAAAACATATACCTTTTTCAGAGCAAGATAAAACGGATAAGGAAAAAATAGAAAAAGATTACGATGCTTTAAAAATTGCTTTAAGTTCAAAAGATAAACAAATAAGAGACCTTAATAGTATAAAAACTCAAATTGAAAAGGTCGAGAAGAATTTAGAAACTATCAATACATATTTTAACAAGGAATATCTTGGTAAAATCTCAACATCAATTCAAGATTATTTATCAAAAGAAGAAGCTACTAAAAAAGAAGGTGTTGAGAATTTTAGAACGAATAAAATTACAAATGTTGGCAGTAAAGAATGGAAAGAATTTATTCAGTCTGCTGAAAAATTTGCACTAATACAAAAAGAAGCATCTGATTATCCCGAAATTGACGATTACTGTATTTTATGTCAACAACCTATTTCACAAGAACAAAAAGATTTGATTTCAAGTTATTGGACTTTTCTTAAAAGTATTGCTGAAAAAGAGGCAAAAGATGCACAAAAGGTTCTTAGTGATATTAAGTTTGGTTTTCAAAAAATTCTATTTTCACAATTTCCAGAGGAAAATACACTTACTGCTTGGTTAAAAGAAAAATACGAAGATAAACTTACAGCTTTTAAACAAGGACTTGAAAATCAAAAAGTATTGTCGGAACAAATTATTTCAGATTTAGAAACTAAAAAAATTAATTCATATACTGAAATTCAAATCAACACATTGCCAATAACTGAGATAATCACATCTATTGATGAGAAAATCAAACAGTTTTCAGAAGATGAACAAAATAAAGTATTAGCTGAATTATTAAAAAAGAAGACATATTTAGTTCATAAAGAAAAGTTGGAACGACAATTTTCTAATATTGAAAATTTGCTTCAAAATATGATTTGGGTAAATAAAGCTAATCAATTTAATAAAAGGTATTGGAAGAAGCAGTCAACTGATATAGAAAAAATATTATCTCAAAAATATTTTAGTGATGAATACATAAAAGTATTCAACGAAGAATGCAGTAGTTTAAATGGGAATTTTGGAATTGATGTTGATGAAAAAAGCTCTGATATGGGCAATCAAACCGACAATTATTTTTAAAAGGTAAAACGCCATCGGCTGTATTAAGTGAGGGTGAACAAAAAGTAATTGCAATTGCTGATTTTATGACAGAAACTAATCTTTCTCCAATTAATAAAGGTATTTTCTTTGATGACCCAGTTAATTCTTTGGATGAAGATAGAAAAAGTAATATTGCAGAACGTCTTGTTGTGGAAGCAAAAAATAGGCAAGTTGCTATTTTTACACATGATTTAGTTTTTTTATCAAATATTCTTAATCATTGTGAAGATTATAGTATTAATTACAGATGCCATTGGATTGAAAAGCTTGATGATGAAGTTGGTAAAATTTGGAAAGACAATACCCCATCATACGAAAAGAAATACAAAAAATCAGGAGTTGCACAAGGATATTATCAAAAATCAAAAAAAGCACCACCAGAAGAAAGAGAAGCTCTTGTAAAAACAGGTTTTGCAGCATTACGCTCATCTTATGAGGCATTTGTTATTTTTGATTTGTTTGCAGGAGTTGTTCAACGATTTAATGACCGTGTCAGCATTGTCAGTTTAAACAAAGTTTATGTTGATAACGATATTGTAAATGAAATAATAGAAAGTTTTGGTTTGGCTTGTCGTTATATGGAAGGACATAGCCATAGTGATAAATTTTTACCAAAGAAACCAACACCCGAACAATTGAATGAGGAAATTCAACGGTTCGATAGTTTAAAAAAGAAATTAAAAGAAATTAAAAAAAATAAAGCACAATGAAGGCTATGCATAATTTGGGACAAATTGATAATTAAAGAGTTTATGTAAGTAAATAAGATTGGTGATAAATTGAAAATTAATAGTTTGAATAAATAATACTAAGCAGTACGCAACAGTTATGAATAAGGTTAAAAAATAACAAGATAAAATATGGTTGACAATAAAATAAATATTCAATGCATTGACATTGCACTAATTTAAAATTTATTGAAAAAAGTATCTTCAGGTTTTTTGAAAATTGGTGTATTTGCAAATAATAGATGTGGTAAAATATTTTTAATTTCAGTTAATGAACAATTTATATAATTAGGAATAACATTATGGATAATTTTAGTAAATTACTAAACGATACAATTATAGATGCAAAATCTTCCAATAAAACTCTTAAACCATTAAAAAAAATGCTTCAAATGCAGGAAAATGAGCTATTTAGCTCTGAAGATTTGAATTATGAAGATTTAGGCTATTTATTAAAAGTAATTCCATATAAAATAGATGATACAAATAAAGAATACATAGATAATGCAATTGAGATATTTGAAACACACAATCCTAATATATTACAAAAAAATGATATAGAAAATCTAAGAGAAGAGTTGCAACAAAGGGGACATGAAACGGATGAAGTTAATCGGCACTATTATATAGGTTTGATTGAAATTGACAGAGAGAAATTAAAACAGACTGTTTGACACTTTTATGACACACCCTCAAAGTAGGTACTCTGAAACATAGATATGATGGGGTTAAGGATGGTACCTGAGGCCGGACTCGAACCGGCACGAGCAAAGCTCACAAGATTTTGAGTCTAGCGCGTCTACCAGTTTCACCACTCAGGCACCTGAAATAAGAGAGAAATGATACAAAAAAAAAGCTTAAAGAGTGATTATATTAACCCTTTAAGCTTATATATTTTGCTATGTTATGATTAAGATTTAGCTACAGCTTCTTTTAATCTTTTGCCTACTTTAAATTTCACAGCAGTTGTTGCTGGAACATCTACAATTCTATCTGTTCCTGGTACTCTTGCTTTTCTAGCTGCTCTTTTTGTAGTACTAAATGTACCAAAACCGATAAAGCTTACATTTTTACCTGCAACTAATGCATCTTGTATAGCTGCAATTGCTGCATCTAAAACTTTTTGCGTGTCCTTTTTTGAAAGTTCCGCACTTTCTGAAATGACTTGTACCAATTCTGCTTTTTTCATACCGTAATCCTTTGAAATAATGTCTTTCAGGCATTGTACACTATTTTTTTTAAAAAAACAATAATTTTTGCAAATAATGTAAATAAAATAGATAAAAAACCGATATTTCTGCATAAGGAACCTTATTTGCTTACAAAAATAGAGTAAGGGTTTAGGAGATTTTATGAGAATAACAGATTCGCTTTTTTATTTTAATACTAAAAATAACTATCAAAGCAGTATGAAAAAACTATATGATGTAAACAATCAAATTTCAACAGGATCCAAGATACAAAATAGTTATGAAGATAGTGGTATTTATGTTGATACTATGCGACTAAATCATGAAGTGACGACACTTGATCAAGTAAAAAAGACGAGTTCAAAAGCTCAAACATTTGCAAATAATACAGACGCAACCATGAATCAATTTAATGATACTTTGCTGAAGTTTAAGACAAAACTAATTCAATCTGCAAATGCCTCAAACTCAAAAACAAGCTTGGAAGCTCTGGCAAATGATTTAAGTGCAATGAGGGATCAGTTGAAAAGTGTAGCAAATACTTCCATCAACGGACAATTTTTATTTTCTGGCTCAGCTCTTGATGTGAAACCTATCAACAACGATGGAACATACAACGGAAACGATCAAAGTTTAGAAGCCTCTATAGGTTCAGGCGTAAAATTGTCATATAACATAGATGGAAAAACTCTTTTTCAAGGAAGAGATAGTGATTATAAAAAGATAGTTTCCACAAATGTTATACAGTACAATCAAACAACTTTAAGTGATAGTGGAGATAAAGTTTATATAAAAGCAGGCGATAGCATACAAGATTTGGTTGGAGGGGACGCCACTACTAATGGCAAACCAGTGTTCTATCTCTCAGGTAGGAAGCCAGATGGAACGACTTTTAATAATAAATTTGCGATAAGCATAACTTCTAAAGTTTCTGATTTGCTAGATAGTATAGGAACATCTTTTGGAAATACATCAACAAATAAAGTAGTTGATGTAAATCTAAATGATTATGGACAAATCGAAGTAAAAGATTTAAAAAATGGCAACTCTTTGTTAAGCATGCATATCTTTGGAGCGATAGATAGAACTTCAAATGGAGCGGTCGGAAATGCAGATAAAACTGATATAGATAATTTAACTTCCGTTGATATTATATCCTTTGATAAAAGCAACTTTGCAAATGCAAGTGGTGTTACGCTTGCTGATACTGCAACTTATACAAGGAAGAATTTCGAAAAAAGTGGGAATGATTTGCTAGGAAATGTTTCTCAAATAGTAAAGTCAACAAATGAGTTTGCGATCCCATCTACAAAACTAGTTGATGTTTCTGGAGTGGTACCATTAAGTGGAGTAAACTTAAAACTTTCTGGTGTAAATCAAAGTGGAACCTCTTTTGATGCTCAAATAAATCTTAGCAACAGTGCAGGAGGGTCAACTTTCACACTTGATGGAGGAAGTACAAATTATACCATATTTGATGCAAATGGAAATCCAACAAAAGCAGATGATATGACATATCAGCAACTTAGTGATGTGATAGAAATGATAACGACAAACTCACTTCCAACAGATACAAATGGTACGGCAGGTATTCAGGCTGATGAATACAATACAGCTATCACAACAGCAAAAAATAGTGTAGAAGTATCATTGAATTATCAAGGTAAAATAAAAATACATGATAAAACAACATCAACTTCCAAGATAGAATTTGCTATGTATGATGATAATGCTGATAAATTTAGCGACGATACAACTGCAACTAGCATAACAACTGCAACTAGCATGTCTTTTATGGCAAATGATGCTGTGGCTATTCAAGCACCTCGAATTGATTTTTTTAAAGAATTAGATGAGATGATATCGGCTGTTAGAAATGGTAAATTTTCTATGGATGCAAATTCTGGAGATCCTAGAAATTTAGGTATCGAAAATTCTATATTGAAAATTGATCATATTAGTGACCATATAGCAAAGCAACACACGAAGATAGGTTCATACTCAAATGCACTTCAAAGTGCTAGCGAGAGAGCAGATTTTCTGAGTTTAAATGTAAAAACAGTCAGAAGCAAGATAGCAGATGTAGATTTAGCGGAAGCATATATGAACTTTACCCAACTTAGCAATAACTATCAAGCGATGCTTTCAACTATATCCAAGATAAATTCCATGTCCCTGTTAAATTATATGTAATTTGCTATAATACACTTTTTATACTGATTTTCAAAGGATTTGATATTTTAAAAGAGACTATTTTTGTATTGACCGCTGCATTTTTTATTTTTTTGGGTTTTTCTACTTTTCTTGGGGATTTGTCGATAGTAGGAGTTTATGGCTCAATTTTAGGTAGGCAAAATCACCATCTTTTTGGATATATTGCTTATATTTATCCTGAATTATTGGTTATTTTATCCTATTTTATCTATAAAAATAGTGAATTTAGCACTAGAAGAATTGAGATATATCTAGCATGGATACTATTTTTTCTATCATCGTTGATGATTCAAGCGATTTTGATTCCACAAAACGGATATATAGGCTTTTCTATCACACAATCCATCATCTCATATATTGGAATTGCAGGTGTTTGGATATTTATCTTAGCTGTCATATCTTTAAGTTTTGTTATGCTTTTTGATTTGAGTTTTGATGAGATATTTGCAAATTTGAATATTAAAAGAGTAAAAAAAGAATCAAAAAATGAAAATTTTGAGATAAAAGAAGTTAGCAAAAAAGAAAAATCTAAAAAGAAATCAGAAACTAGAAAAGAGAAAGAAACTGAAGATAAAAACGAAGAAAAACCTAAAGACTCTAAAGAAGAGAAAATCACACAAAGTGGTGTAGAGATACTAAATGTAGTAGAAGAAAATAAAAAATTGCTAGAAATGATAGATAAAGGTGAAGTTGATAAGCCTCAAAATTATAAACTTCCGCCACTAAAATTTTTAGTAGATCCTCCAAGAAGACAATCTCATGTAAATGAAAGTGAGATTGACCAAAAAATTTCTGATTTGTTAGATAAGCTTAGAAGATTTAAGATTGATGGTGATGTGGTTAGAACTTATTCGGGACCAGTTGTAACGACTTTTGAATTTAAACCTGCTCCTCATGTAAAAGTTTCAAAAATTTTAACTTTGCAGGATGATTTAGCTATGGCACTAAAGGCTGAAACTATTAGAATCCAAGCACCAGTTCCAGGCAAAGATGTTGTAGGTATCGAAGTTCCTAATAAAAAGATAGAAACTATATATCTAAAAGAGATTTTACAAAGTGATATATATAAAAATTCTTCATCTCCACTCACTATTGCATTAGGAAAAGATATAGTTGGAAACCCGTTTGTGACGGATTTGAAAAAGCTTCCTCACTTATTAATCGCTGGAACTACGGGAAGTGGGAAAAGCGTTGGTATAAATGCGATGTTGTTATCGCTTTTGTATAGAAATTCGCCAGATACATTAAAGCTGTTGATGATTGATCCAAAAATGCTAGAATTTTCTGTTTACAATGACATACCTCATCTTCTAACTCCAGTTATCACTAAACCAAAGCACGCGATTACTGCACTATCAAATATGGTAGTTGAGATGGAGCGAAGATACAAAGTCCTCAGCCAATCAAAAACTAAAAATATAGAAAATTATAATGAAAAGATAAAAAAGATAGGCGGCACACAACTTCCATATATCGTTGTGATTATTGATGAGTTAGCAGATTTGATGATGACAAGTGGAAAAGAAGTAGAGTTTTATATTTCTAGGTTAGCACAAATGGCAAGGGCTAGTGGTATCCATCTTTTAGTGGCTACTCAGCGCCCATCAGTTGATGTTGTTACTGGCTTGATTAAGGCAAATCTTCCTTCAAGAATAAGCTTTAAAGTAGGGCAAAAGATAGATAGTAAGGTTATCTTAGATGCAAGTGGTGCTGATTCACTTTTGGGACGAGGAGATATGCTTTTTACTCCCCCCTCAAGTTCTGGTCTCATAAGGCTTCATGCACCATATGCGAGTGAAGAAGAGATAGAAAAAGTAGTAGAATATCTTAAAAAACAAAGAGCCGTAGAGTATGATGAAAACTTTCTAAAAGAAAATACAGGTAATGGCAATGCAAATAGTTCAGTTACTGATGATGATATAGATGAGCTTTTTGAAGATGCTAGAAATATAGTGATAAACGAAAAAAAATGTTCTATCAGCTACATACAAAGAAGATTACAAATCGGATACAATAGAGCTGCTAGAATAGTTGAACAGTTAGAAGCCACAGGTATATTATCTTCTGCAAACTCGAAAGGTCAACGAGAAATTTTATAATATTTACAACATCATTGTGCTATAATTTGCTAAGAAAAAATAAATTTAGGAGCAAAGTATGGATTATTTAAAAGCCTACAATGAGCATGTGTTGCAAAGATCAAAATTAGGAGTTCCCCCACTTCCTTTAGATGCACAACAAACTGCAAAAGTTGTTGAATCATTGAAAAAAGGTGAAGGCGATCAAAAAGTTTTACTAAAATTGCTTGAAAATAGAGTAAATCCTGGTGTTGATGACGCTGCATATGTAAAAGCTTCTTTTTTAAATGCTATAGTTAAAAAAGAGGTAGAGTGTGTTTCAATAACTCCATTAAAAGCTGTAGAGATTTTAGGAACTATGATGGGCGGATACAATGTTCAGCCTTTAGTTGATGCTCTAAGCAGTGATGATAAATTTGTCGCAACTGGTGCCTGTGACGCTCTTAAAAAAACGATTTTAGTTTATAGCTCATTTAATGATGTAGAAAAGTTAGCTAAAACAAATAATTATGCAAAAGAAGTGCTTGAGTCTTGGGCAAAAGCAGAGTGGTTTACCTCAAAAAAAACAATTCCTCAAAAAATAACTGTGGCAGTTTTAAAAGTTCCAGGAGAAACTAACACGGATGATTTAAGCCCTGCAAGCGAAGCGTTTACTAGAAGTGATATTCCTTTGCATGCTCAGTGTATGTTAGACAAAAGAATTCCAGATGCCTTAGAAAAAATAAGAGAATTTCAAGCAAAAGGTTATGAGGTTGCTTATGTTGGCGATGTTGTAGGAACTGGTTCGAGTAGAAAATCTGGTATAAACTCAGTACAATGGTGGTTAGGTAGAGAAATTCCACATGTTCCAAACAAAAAAACAGGTGGATTAGTTTTAGGAAATACAATAGCACCTATATTCTTTAACACTGCAGAGGATAGTGGAGCACTTCCTGTTGAAGTAGATGTGTCAGCACTAGAAACTGGCGATATCATAGATGTATATCCATATGATGGTAAAATAGAAAAAAATGGTAGCGTTGTTGCTACATTTAAATTAAATCCAAATACTTTAGC
>JAADIZ010000146.1 GCA_013151055.1 Campylobacterota bacterium | reverse complement strand
TGGAAGCCAGCAGCTGAACACTTGAAGCCAGATTTTAGAAATGCCAGATTTGTGATATTTTTTGGAACAGGTTTTGTTGAAGCAAACTTTGGACCTCCGATAATGGCAAATTTAGTAACAAATGCAGTGACTAATGAAGGTTGTAAAGTTGCAGTTGTAGATCCTAGGTTTTCAAAAAGTGCTGCTAAAGCATGGCAGTGGGTTCCAGTAAGACCTGGTGGAGATGCTGCTTTGATTTACGCCATGATTAGATGGATGTTTGAAAATGATAAAATCAATAAAGAGTTTTTGGTTAATGCAAACAAAGCTGCTGCTAAAAAGGCAAACGAAGAGAGTTGGACAAGTGCGACTCACTTAATTGCATACGATAAAGAAGGAGCTGGCAAAAAATTAAGAGCGAGTGATCTTGGTTTAGGTGACAGTGATCAATTTGTGATAACACAAAATGGACAACCAGTAGCTGTGAATACAAACGATAAACTAAATCCAGTTGTTGGAGATCTATTCTATTCAGGCGAATTAAATGGCATAAAAGTAAAATCGGAACTTTTAATGGTTAAAGAGTATGCTAAGAGTAAGTCTATGGATGAATGGGCTAAAGAAGCTGGTCTTAGCGTTAAAGAAATTCTAAAATTAGTTAGAGAATATGTAAAATACGGCAGACAAGCTGGTGCTGAAATGTATAGAGGTCCAGTTCAACATACAAATGGTTACTTCAATGGTATGGCTGTAATTTACTTAAATATGCTAGTTGGTAATATCGATTATAATGGCGGACTTATCAAAGGTGGCGGTCATTACCACGAAGATGGAAGCAAAGGTGGACCATTTAATCTTAAAAAAGATGCATTTGCTGGAAAAACTAAATCTTTTGGACATAAAATAACAAGAGAAGGCTCATACTATGAGAACAGCTCTTATTTCCAAAAGCATGGTTATCCTGCAAAAAGACCTTGGTTCCCTCATACAGGAAATGTTTATCAAGAAGCAATTCCATCTATGGATGATGCATATCCTTATGGAGTTAAGATTTTGATGACTATCATGGGTACACCATTACTCTCAAATCCTGCGGCTCAAATGTCAATGCGAACTATATTGGATTTCAAAAAGACTCCTTTATATATCGCAAATGATGTTGCTATTGGTGAGACTAGTATGTTTGCTGATTATATTTTCCCTGATGAAGCAATTTGGGAAAGATGGGGAACACCGCATGTGCCACCATCTGCTGTTACAAAAATGTCAAAATTTAGACAACCAACTATCGAGCCTTTGACCCAAAGTGTAACTGTTTTTGGTGAAAAACAACATATTGGTTTTGAATCAACACTGCTAGCATTTGCTGAAAAACTTGCACTTCCTGGATATGGAGATAATGGTTTTGGCAAAGGTATGCCTTTGAAAAGAATTGAAGATTGGTATCTAAAACTAGCTACAAATATAGCATTAGGTGACCACAAAGGTGATGATTTGCCTGAAGCAGATGAGCGAGAAATTGCAATATTTAAAAAAGCAAGAAGACATATGAGTCCTGCTACATTTGATTATGCTAGATGGGAAAAAGCTTGTGTAGATGCAAACGGCAAAAATTGGTTTAAAAAGACAATTTATCTGCTAAATCGTGGAGTTAGAGGTGAAGATTATACAAATTACACAAAAAATGTAGAAAATAGTGATAAAATTTTACATAAATTTGGAAAGTTATTTAATTTTTACTGTGAACCAGTAGCAAATACTAGACATAGCTACACTGGTAAAAAGTTTAGTGGAATAAGTCAGTATAATCACGCTATTGATTATGCAGGCAAAGAAGTGGTTGGAAGTAATGCTTATCCTCTAAGAGCGATAACTTATAAACCAATAACTGGTGGACAAGCTAGAACTCAAGCAGTTGATTATTGGCTTCAAGCTATTATGCCTGAAAATACAATAGACATAAATGCCAAAACAGCACTAGAAATGGGCTTTAAAGATGGTGATATGGCAAAAGTTGTATCTGCTGATAATCCTGAAGGAGTTTGGGATTTAGGACCAAGTGGCAAAAAACCTATGGTAGCAAAGATTAGAGCAGTCGAAGGTTTGAGACCAGGTGTTCTATGTGCTTCTTGGAGCTTTGGTCACTGGGCATACTGTGCTAGAGATATTTTAGTTGATGGCAAAGTAATCAAAGGTGAAAAATCAAGAGAAAGTGGAATTTGTACAAATGCGGCTTTAACAGTCGATAGTGGATTGAAAAATTCAACTTTAGAAGACTTAATCGGAGGCTCTGCAGTTTTCTATGATTCATTTGTAGGAATTGTAAAAGCTTAATTATAATGTGCCCATCAAGAATCCCTCCTTTCTTGATGGGTATAAATACCTAAAGGAGATTTCGTGCCGAAAATTTTTCTAAAATACTTAATTATATTTTTTTTATTAGTTTTTTCGACTTCTGCTTTTGCCTATGATTATTCAAAACTACCGCAGATCGTGAAAACTAATATAGAGCAATATTATAAAAACCAAGATATCAAAGTAATTTCAGTCAGAAAAATGGGAATCAAATTTAGAATAATAATCAAAACTGAATCAAGCAAGGATAAAGTAATGGTAGATAAAAAAGGTAAAATACTAAGTGTAAGCGAGTATTTAAAGGCGATGGAGGCAACAGGTGGTTGTTAAAATGATATTTAAAATTGTAGCTCTATCTTGTATTATAAGTTTTACGCATCTTTTTGCTGGTGAAGTAGATATAGCAAAAATTAAAACAGCAATTAAGGTGCATTTTAAGAATAAAAATATAATTTTTTTGCATATAAATAAAACAAAAGATAATAATTATTTTGCTATCATAAAATACGATAAAATACAAGATAGAATTACAATTACAAAAGAAGGCAAGATTTTAAGTATAGTCGATGATTTGAGCGTAGCTGATGAAGTAGAGGAAGGTTGCTAGGTGAAATATATACTGTTATTTGCTCTCATTCCAATAAATCTTTTTTCATCCTACATTAGTATTTGCCGGCAATGTCATGGTAAAAATTTTGAAAAAAGAGCACTAGGAAAATCTAAAATAGTCAATCAGATGAAAAAAGAAGATATTAAAAAAAGATTAATGTATTTTAAAACTTCAAATTCGATTATGAAAAGTTATGCTTCAAGTTTAAGTAAAAAACAAATCGAACAAATAGCTAATGTTTTTGGAAGATAGAAAAAGTATTTAAGAAGTTGTTACACTCCCTTTTTATATGTTGACCTTAAGTCCATATCTTTTTATTCTATCTTTGAGAGTATTTCTAGATATCGATAATGATTTTGCAAGTTTTGAGATATTAGGGTTTTTTTGTAGCAGTATTTTTAGTATTTCTTTCTCAAAATCTATAAATAATTTATCTATATTTTCTGCGTCATATAACTCTAGAATTTTACAGCATGCAAGGTTCATTTGATTATTATCGTGTTCGTATGTGCGAGATATTATTGTATTTAAATTATCAGATGTTATATTGTTTTCCCTAGATGATATCATGGTTTTATATATTATATTTTTAAGTTCTCTTATATTTCCATTGAAAATATGATTCTCCAGAATGGAAAGGGCATCGCTATCTATGTCATAACAATTTAAATTTAGCTCTTTGTTGTGTAATTTTATAAAGTAGTGGGTTAACTCTTTTATATCTTTTTTTCTTTTTTCAAGGCTTGGTAAACCAACTTCAATCGTGGATATTCTATAGTATAAATCATCTCTAAAGTCCTTGTCTTCCAAGAGTTCTTTTGGATTTTTTATAGATGTGCAAATTATTCTTCCAGTAAATTTAATTTCTTTTGAAGAGCCTAGTGGATAGTAACTTTTTGTTTCTAAAAATCTCAAAAGTTTTGATTGTGTTTGTATTGATAAATTGTAAACACCATCTAAAAAGAGTGTTCCTTTTTCGCATTGTTGAACATATCCGACATGTCCAAATTTATCATTTTTGAAATAATTCCTTATGCTTCCAAACATAAGTTTTTCAAATAAATTTTCTGGAATTGTAGAGCAATTTACAGCAACAAACGGCTTTTGTTTTCTTGGTGAATTTTTATGTATGAGTTTTGCAACAAGTTCTTTGCCCGTGCCAGTATCACCATATATAAATACATTAGAACTACAGTTTGCCGCGATTCCTATAAGCTTATACACATCTTTCATAGTCTCAAAAGAGCCTATAAATTCTTCATTGTCTTGAATTAAAGATATGTGTTTAGATTTTATTTTTTTTGTGTATTTGTTGACGATATCCAAAATATCCTTTGAGCTAAATGGTTTCTTAATGATATCAGTTATCCCAGATAGTGATGCTTCAATCATATTTGAAGGAGTAGTATATGCGGTAATCATAATTGTCGGTAACTTAAAATTATGATCTTCGAGTCTTTTAAATACATCAAGACCTGTGAGAGGATCTTTTAACATCATATCAATTATGATTAGTTCAATATTAAATACTTCAAATCCTTCAATTAAATCATCTTCATTTCCATAAAAACCATAACAAGTGTGTCCCTCTTTTGTCAAGATTTTTTCGATGGCATACTGAATATCTTCTTGGTCATCAATTATTGCAATGTTCATGACTTTTCCTTTTTTGGTAAATAAACGCTAAATGATGTTTTATTTGCAATAGATGCAACATCTATGAGTCCACCATATAAATATACTATTTTATATGTCGTATATAAGCCAATGCCACTTCCGCTATTTTTTGTTGTGAAAAATGGCTTTGAAATATTTTTAATTATTTTATTATCAATATTTTTACCTTGATTAACTATCTTGAAAACTAGATAATTGTCCTTTTGAAAAGTTTCAATTGACACAATTCCTCTTGCAGGAGATGCTTCTATGGCATTCTTTAATAAATTTACAACAATAATTTCACAATCATCATATCTCAACAAAATAAATACATCTTTTATATAATTTTTTAATATTTTAATACTCTTTGCTTTTATTTCATTGGAAAATAAAAACAATTTTTCTTCAATTATGCTATTTATATCTATAGTTATAGACAGAGATTTATCTATTGGTCTGCCTGTATTTAAAAATTCATTAATCAAATAATCTATCTTTTTTATTATCTTTATGATTCTATTGTGGTCTTCTTTGTCTAATTTGTCTTGTTCTACAAGCAATTTAATCGGCTGAAGATGATTTTTTATCTCATGAACTACGCTTGAGCTGATTTCACCTATCAATTCAAAAGAGCTTACTAATTGTTGTCTTTCTTCTAATGTCTTTATCTTTGTTATATCTGTAAATGAAAATGAATATCTGCTATTACTTTGTTCAGAAATTATATATAAATATAATTTTTCTTTATCATCGGATTCTATTTCCAAGATAAATTTATTGACCCCAATATCAAGATTTTGTTGTATTTTTATTAATATATTATCTCTAAAATTCGTATTTGTACATATTAGGTTGCTAAGATTATGCTCATTATGATATAAAATAGAGAATTTTTCATCACTAATTACTACTAGTTCGCTAAGTCCTCTTAAAATTTCATGATAAAAAACTTTTAGATTTTGCTCGCTTAAAATGGAGCTGTTGAGTTGACTTAAGATGATTTGCATAGATTCTTGAAATTTGGATATTTCATCTTTTTCCAGTGATTTGTATTTGATAATTTTATCTAAGTTGCCATCTTGTATCTGTTTCGCATTGTATGAAAGTATGTCGAGTCTTTTTATGATTCTGTAAGAGATAAAATATGCAATTAAAAATGATATAAAAACCAAAATAATCATGGCAATTATTAAATTTTTATCTATATTTTTAAATAAAAAATTTACAGCATCCTTGTTTATAGTGACAACAAATGTACCAAGCTTTAAATTTTCACTCATCAAAGGTATTTTTGTGCCTTTAAAATTGCGTAAGTCAAACTTTTGATAGATACTGTATTTATCAGTTTGTGTGTGAGCTATTACTATATTTTTATTGTCTATCAACCCTATGGACTTTATCACTTCTAAATTACTTAATGATTTTAAAACTTTGTATATGCTCCAATAATCATCTTCTAAGAGGGATTTGATGATAAAAGTTTCATTTACTTTGATTAAATCTTTTGTAATATTTACAGATGAGCTTGTCAGGTTTTTGGTTAATGTTATTTTTGCTGTATAAATCATGCCAATTGAAAAAAACAGGATAATAAAAAATATAGTAAATGTGATTTTTATTTTTATTGATAAAGATGTTAGTTTATTTATCATACTTAAAGTTAGCTAGATATTTTTTTATCTCTCGTATTTTTTCATATGAGAGATTATTTGGAAGAGAAAATCTTTGTATCGCTAAAGCATTTAGTATCTTTCTGCCTTTTTTATCTTTTTGCATATTTAAAAAAGCATTTGTCAGTTTTAATTGTTCTTGTTTTGGCAAAGATTTTCTTACAACAAAAGGAGGTATTGGGTAGGGACCAAATTTTTCTACAATTTTTAATTTCTTAGCAAGTTTCGGATAATTCTTCAAAAAAGCAAAATAGACTACACTGTCAACACTTGCTCCATCTGTATATCCATCTATTACGGCTGTTATTGATTCTCCGTGATCGTAAGTATAGATAATTTTTTTAAAAAAATGGTTGTCTTTATAGCCTTTTTTATCAAGTTTATATCTTGTTACTAATGATCCTGAATTTGATTCAGGGTCACTCATAGCAAAAATACTGTTTTTAAAATCATCAATCTTTTTATACTTGGTTCCATTTTTTGCAATGATAAGTGAATAGTAAGATGGTTTTTTATCAACAATAGGCAACACCATAAGCTTGATTAGTTTAGAGGGCAGAAGATCAACATAGGTAGCCCCACAGATATAAGCCACATTTACATCACCATCTAGTATCAAATGTCTCATGCTTGAGTAACTTTTCGCAAATTTAAGTTTAATATCAAGATTTGTTTTTTTAATTAAGTAATTTTTCAATTCTATCAGCGTGGAAATATCTTTTTTTAAAGCAACTCCAGTAATTCCCAGTGTTATTTGTTCACCAGCTACCAAATTTAAAGACAATAGCAGTATAAAAATGGTCATTTTCTGAAATAAGATGGTCAATTTTTGAGCACTTATAAGTAACATATTATCTCCTTTGTGTCTTAAACGCCTAAATTCTAGACTGTCCGCATATATTACCATAATATTTGATTTAAGCATCAGATATAAGTAGAATATCACAATGTCACGAATATGTCATTAAGGGTACTTCTGAAAAATTTAGAGGAACCCGTAAATTATATTTTGGAGGAAAATGATGAATAGTAAACAAAGTTCGAGAAGAGGTTTTCTCAAGGCAACTGCCGGAATGACGGCAGC
>JAADIZ010000119.1 GCA_013151055.1 Campylobacterota bacterium | reverse complement strand
TCCCTACTTATTCAGACCAAATCCAAATATTTACTCCATTTCAAGCCTCATGAGATACATGTCTTCGCCATCTATCGTGTCTATATTAAAACTTTTGCAATTTGGGCAAGTGAATTCATTTTGTTTCAGAGTAAACTTTTTTTTGCATTCATTGCAATAGATCACAACATCTTGAATATTCATAATAAATTTGGCTCCATCACAAATTGTTTTTTCCTTGAATGTATCAAATGCAACTCGCAATAAATCAGGCTCTACTCCACTTAGTTTCCCAATCTTGACTTCTACCTTTGTTATCTTTTTTGCATTTTCTTTTTTTGCATTTTCTTCACATAAATTCAAAAGTGATGAGACTATCGAATACTCGTGCATATCAACAAATCCTTGGCAAGAGTTCACCTTTTGGAGGCTCTAAGTATCTAGCACTTCCCCACGGAGTGTTTAATATGACTTTTTGTTTGTATTTTTCGGATACTTTTCCTATAAATGAAGCTTTTTTTGTTTTATCAAATTGTCTTAATATTTCCAAAGTTTTTTCTTCTTCCCCGCTTTCTACGCATATAGCCATAGTTCCTTCATTTGCAAATTCATAAGGCTCAAACCCCAACATTTCGCAAACTCCTTTGACTTCATCGGCAACTGGAATTTTATCTTCATCTACCTCAATGCAAATATCAGAAGTTTCCGCCCATTCGTTTAAAACAGCACTCAAACCGCCTCTTGTTGCATCTCTTAGTGACTTGATTTTTATACCACCATTTATGAGTGCTTCTATCATGGGCCAAAGCGTTGCACAATCAGTTTTGAGCTCCATATCCAACTCGATATCCTCTCTTTTAGCCAAGATACAAGCTCCATGATTTCCTACTTCATTTGAAATAATGATGGAGTCTCCTCTTTTTAAATTATGTGCAGAAATTCCTTCTTTTATAATTTTGCCTATTCCAGAAGTATTTATAAAAAGCCCATCTACACTGCCTTTTGGCACAACTTTTGTGTCACCTGCTACTATCAATGCCCCACTTACCTTTAACTCTTTGCTCATACTTTTTACTATTGTTTCCAAATCATCATACAAAAACCCCTCTTCTATCATGAATGAGCAAGTAAGATAAAGCGGTTTTGCACCCATCATAGAAATATCATTGACAGTTCCTGCTATTGCTAGTTTTCCTATATTTCCACCATTGAAAAAGATGGGACTGACTGTAAACGAGTCTGTCGTAAAAGCAATCTTATAATCACCTATACTCAAAACTGCTGCATCTTCCATTTTTAGCAAAACTTCATTGTCAAAATGTTTAAAAAACAGATCTTTTATCAAACTGCTAGTCTCTTCTCCCCCACCACCTTGTGAAAGTGTTATTCTTTTTTTGTTCATTTTAAACCCTTCCCTGAAATCTTTCCATATTTATAGTATGCCGCACATGCTCCCTCACTCGAAACCATACACGAACCCATAGGACTTGATGGCTTACAAGCTTTGCCAAAAACTTTACAATCAAATGGTTTTGCATTTCCTTTTAAAATATCTCCACAAATGCAAAGCTTATGATCATCTATCGGCTCTTTTGGCAAAATATCATCAAATACTACTTCTGCATCGAATCTAGCATACTCATCTTTTAGCTTCAATGCACTGTTTTGAATATCACCTATACCTCTCCATCTAAAATGGCTCCTCTTTTCCATATATTTGTTTATTAAATTTTGAGCTTTTATATTGCCTTTTCTTGAAACTGCTCTTGTGTATTGATTTTCGGCAACACACCTTTTTTCATTAAATTGTCTCACAAGCATCAAAATAGCTTCCATTACATCAACGGGCTCAAATCCTGCGACTATGATAGGAGTTTTAAATTTTTCCACAATCGGCTCAAATATCCCATATCCAGTGATAACGCTTACATGCGAGGGTCCTAAAAAAGCATTTATCCTTGAATCCCCACCTGACATGATGGCATCAACCGGTTCGGGGACGCTTACATGATTGATGTGAAAGTATAGATTTTTTAAATCCAGTTTTATGGCTTGTTCTATTATGACAGCTGTCATTGGGGTTGTAGTTTCAAATCCTATTGCAAAAAATATAACTTTTTTATCTGGATTTTCTTGTGCTATCTTTATCACATCCAAAGGTGAATACAAAGACCTTATATCCTTTCCGTCAGCTCTAAGTTTTTGCAAACTTGTTTTACTACCAGGCACTCTTATCATGTCGCCTAGCGTTGCTAATATAACATCTTCTTGAGTAGCCAAAGCGATAGCATGGTCAATTCTTTCTTTTGGCATGATGCAAACAGGACAACCAGGACCGTGAATGAACTCAACCAAATCTGGCAAAATTTGCGACAAACCGAACTTCATAATAGTGTGAGTGTGTCCGCCACAAATTTCCATCACATTTATCTTTGTTTTACACTCTTTTTTTATCAGTTTTGCCAAAGCTTTGATATGTTCAGGATTTCGAAAATCCTCTATCAAATCAAGTTGCATAATTTGAGTCTCCCTCTGTTGGATCAATCTCTTCACTTTTCATTTTGGCTACGATTTCATCATAAACTTTTATGCTTTGCATCGCTTCTTCTTTGCTTATTTTATTCATAGCAAATCCTACATGAATGAGAACAAAATCTCCTATATCAACTTTTTCGCCAATCAAATCAAGCGTAACTTCTCTTTTGACACCCATCGTATCAACTGTTGCCATATTGTTTTTATCGATTTTTATAACTTTACTTGGAATTGAAAGGCACATTATCTCATCTCTCTTTTAAATTTTATCCAATTTGCAACTTTTTTTATGCTTTCTATGTCATTTATATTTACTTCTAAAATATCAACATTTGGCTTGAGTTTTCTTGCATTTTTTTTCTCTTCTAGCATATCATATTTAAAGTAAGGCAAAAGATCGGTTTTTGTAAAAAGTATCAAATCAGCCTGCCTAAACATAACTGGGTATTTTGCTATCTTATCTTCACCTTCAGGGATTGAGACAAGCACTATATTTAAGTGTGCCCCGACATCATAAGAAGCTGGGCAGACAAGATTGCCTACATTTTCCACAAAACAGACATCAATATCATCTAAATTTAAATGATGAAGTGCCTTATGCACCATAAAAGCATCCAAATGACATGCAGAGCCTGTTTGAATTTGCCAAGCTTTTATGCCTTTTGATTTTAGTCTGTCGGCATCTTTATTTGTTTCCAAATCACCCTCTATAACATTAAATTTAAAATCAGCAACATCTGATAAATACTCCAAAAGTGTAGTTTTTCCACTTCCAGGACTACTCATAAGATTTAGACACAAAACACCATGCTCATTAAAATGAGCTCTATTGTGTCCAGCTTCATGATCATTTTTATCCAAAATTTTTGTTATGACATCAATTGTTTTTTTATCATTTAATTGAGGGTTATCGTGTATATGTTCATGATGATGTGGATGCTCACTAGCATCCTCTGTTATACTACAACCGCATTCGCTACACATATCTTACTCCTTTTTGTTGTTTGAATTATTTCTTACTCTCTGACCTTAATGAATGAATTATTATTCATAATTCTACACTTTGCCATATAAAAGTATAATTAATTAATCTTTTTCTTATATATTTTGGGTACCATATAATCATGAGATGTCCAAAATGCAATAGTATAAAACTATATAAACTAAAATCAAAACAGTTAAAATGCTCAACTTGTAGAGCCAAATTTAGTCCTGCAAGAATTCATAGAGATTTAAGTGTAATCAAGATATTTTGTGATAATTTTACTATAAATCAGGCTTCTATAAAACTTGGTTTGAATTATGTAACAATAAAAAATAGATATGAAATATTTAGAAAACTTGTAGCAAATTTTCTTGAAGATAAGTATCAGGATAAAAAGGTGATAGAGTATGATGAGTATATTTATCTTGAAAAGAGCAAGAAAAAAATAGATGAAAATATCTTTGATGCACAAAATTTTCTTACATTTCATTATAAAGATAAGATATATAACCTGCTTATGCCAAATCTTAACAGATATAAAAATCAATTTTTAAGCGATGGCATGGATAAGGCATATTTCAATGAATTTTCAAAGTTTATGATGCTTAATAAAATAGCCAAAATTCAAAATAGAGAAAATTTAATAACAAAGTTTTGGATATTTTTTGAAAAATCTATCACAAAATATAAAGGCATTAAAAACGATAACTTTTTTTACTACTTAAAAGAGATAGAATTTAAGTTTAATTATACAAAAGAAGAGCAGGAAAATATACTTAAAAATCTCTACATGTAGAGATTTTTATTTTTCTAAATTATAAAAATAATTTGTAGCTTCCACAAAACCATCTACGCTACCGCAATCAAATCTTTTGCCTTTGAATTTATATGCTATAACCATGCTTTTTTTAGCTTGCTCGCATAGGGCATCTGTAATTTGGATTTCGCCATTTTTACCTGGTTTTGTATCTTCAATCATCTTGAATATATCAGGAGTCAGTATATAGCGACCAATTACTGCAAGATTTGATGGTGCTTTATCAATTTCTGGCTTTTCAACCATATTTGAAACCATAAAAACATCATTTTCCAAGATATTTCCTTCGATAACTCCATATTTATAAACTTCATCTTTAGGTACTTCCATGATAGCTACAATACAACATTTGTATTTATTGTAAAGTTCCACCATTTGTTTCAAGATACCATCTCCTTTAGGATTGACACATAAATCATCTGCCAGTACAACAGCAAAAGGATCACTATCTCCTACAAGAGCATTTCCTTGATATATAGCATCTCCTAAGCCTTTCATTTCATTTTGTCTTGTATATGTAAAGGTGCATTTTTTTATGATTTGACGAATCTCTTCAAGTAGATTTTCTTTTGAAGATCCTTTGATTTGGTGTTCTAATTCATAAGAAATATCAAAATGATCAGTAATTGCTCTTTTCCCTCGACCAGTAATAATGGACATGATGGAACAACCAGCTTCCATCGCCTCTTCTACTCCGTACTGGATCAGAGGTTTTGTTAGTATTGGTAACATCTCTTTTGGCATCGCTTTAGTAACAGGCAAAAATCTTGTCCCGTATCCAGCTGCGGGAAATAAACATTTCTTAATCATCAGATTTCCTTTTTTTGCTGTTATTATATTGAATAATTTCAAAAAATAGGCTTTAATTTATAAATAATTATATAGTTGCCCTACTGATATTCCTCCATCATTTATCGGAATTTTTTGTGAAAAACATATATTTTGTTTTTTTGATTGTTTTATGATTTTTTCTAGAATTGTTCTATTTTGAAAAACTCCTCCAGCAAGGACTATTTCCAAATCATATTTATTTGTAATTTTGAAAAATATATCTACTAAAGCATTTATAAACTTTGAAGCTATCAATCTTGGGTTTTTATCTTCTAGTATTTGAATAAAAATATGTTTGTATTTTATAACGCTACCTTCAAGATAAAATTCATATTTATCATCAATAGTTTCATCATAAAGACTCTCTATGATAAGCCCACTCTCTCCATCATAAGTTACACTCTCACAAATACCGCTAAAAACAGCGACTGCATCAAATATTCTGCCGACTGAACTGCATTTTATAGTATTTATATTTTTTTTATACATTAGTTTTAAAAGAGATAATTCACTTTTGCTAAAAAGATTTAAAAAACCGCTAAAATCACTAGCTTCATCATTTTTTTGAACATCAAAAATCATAGAAACTGCAACTCTTTTTATATCTTTTATGCTCTTGTCTCCTCCTAAAAGTGAAAAAGGTTCAAAATATGCTACTCTTTCGTAAGAGTTTTTATCACACACTAAAAATTCACCACCCCAAATAGTTCCATCATTTCCATATCCAGTCCCATCCCATGCCACACCTAAAATCTTTTTTTCTATTTTATATTCGAACATACAAGAGAGTATATGTGCGTAATGGTGCTGGACTTGATATTGCTCACATTTCTGTTTTTTTGCCCAGCTAGTTGTAAAATAGTTTGGATGTAAATCACAAATTATAATTTCAGGATTAAAATTATAAAGTCTTTTAAAAGTCTCTAGGGTTCTTGTAAAAAAGTCACAACTTTTTACACTGTCCAAATCCCCGATATGAGGGCTAAGGATAATTTGATTGTCTATATAAAGAGCGATGGTATTTTTTTGATGTGCTCCAACTGCTAAAATATGCCTTTTTTCGCTACTTTTATATCTAAAACTCATGGGAGTATAACCCCTAGATGCCCTCATCATCACTTGCCCTCTTCCAATCATTTGCAACACACTATCATCACTAGCATTTACTATCTCTCTGTTATAATCAAGATAAAAATCTACAACATCACCAAGAGATTTTTTTAATTCTTTTGCATCTGTGATGATAGGCTCTGCTGATCTATTTGCACTTGTAGCGATAATGGGCTTTTTCAGATTTTTTAAAAGTAGTACATGCACAGGAGTGTAAGGCAAAAATACTCCCAATCTATCTATATACGGAGCAACCAAATCGCTTAGTAAAAAACTCTTTTCATTTTTTTTGACCAACACTATTGGTCTTTGCTGCGAAGTTACCATTTCACTCTCTTTTTTTGTTATTTCGCAACTTTTTCTTATCTCTTCTATATTTTTAAACATAACTGCAAATGGCTTAGTCGGTCTTTTCTTTCTAGTTCTTAATAACTTTACCATTTTACTATTTGAAGCATCACATACAAGATGAAATCCGCCCATGCCTTTTAAGGCGACTATATTGCCCTCTTTGATTAAACTAGTGAATTTTTCTATGGCTTCACTGTTTTTTGCAAGCAAAGTTCCGTCTATACTTCTTAAAAAAAGCTCAGGTCCACAATCAGCACAACTTATAGGCTGAGCATGATACCTTCTATCCATAGGATTTCTATACTCTCCTTCGCACTTTTGGCACATAATAAAACTATGCATGGAAGTATTAATTCTATCATAAGGCACAGTTTTTATGATAGAGTACCTAGGACCACAATTTGTACAGTTTATAAAAAAGTAGTTATGTCTAAAGTTGGTTTTATCGTCAAGTTCTCTTAGACAATCGTCACAAATAGACATATCAGGAGAAATTAGAGTATGTTTGCTTGTTTGAGTATTGCTTTTTTTGATACTAAAATCACTGTAGCCCAAAAAATTTAACTCTTTTTTGTCTATAAAATCAATTCTGCCAAGTGGGGGAAGTTGCGATTTTAAGGCATCGTCAAAAGCTTTTAAATCTTTGCTTTCCCCCTCTATATCTATCTCTACACCTAGTGAATTATTTAATACATAACCTTTTAAAAAATTAGTATGAGCTATTTGATATATAAAAGGTCTAAAGCCAACACCTTGCACAATTCCTTCTATCTTATATTTGTATCTTTTCATAACTCATTATATAAAATCTATCGGTAATTCTTGATTAAAATATATCTTATGATTTGCTAATAGATTTTTTGCAACCAATTGTGTGATTAAAGGGTAGCCAAATATTGAGCCACCAAGTGCTATTTTATCACTACCTAACACTTCTTTATGGGAATCTGCCATATCTGAAATAAAATAAGAAAAATTCTCTATTATGCCAAAACTTAGTGTCTCATAATCTGTTCCAGCCAATTTAAAGCTAATTAAACTTCTTAATAATCTGCGAAAATTAAAATCGGAGTAAATTTTTTCATTATCGACTAAACCAAAATCTATCCTAACACCTTTTTGTCCTCCGAAATCCTCTGCTTTTTCTATCAAAGCATCGGCAGCTTTTTTAAAATTATCTGATAAACCGATTATTATAGAGGCAAATCTAAGTGTATTAAATAAATTATTTGATAGTTTTGTTGGAATTTTAACTCTTAGGGCAGATTTGAAGATTTTTGGGTATGTTTTTTTATAATTTTCTATAAGTTTTGCTCCAGTATCATCTTCTTTTCTAATTTCATCAAAGAGTTTGCCTAGAGTTGAAGAAATAGGAAACTTAGTTAAGGGAAGTATCCCTTTTTGCGTATCATGATACATAATAGAATCATCAAACTTTGTACTAAAATAAAAACAACTTGTTTTAGCATCAAATAACTTTCTCTCTTTTAGGATAGAGGCAAATTGTCTGATTGATGGCTCTTTAAATTTTTCCAATCCATTTTCAAAACTCTTAGCATTATATCCGCTATTACTTAATACAAAAATTTCACCATTTTCTAAGATGGAAACTTCTATATCAGGAATTTTAGGTACATTTAAATCATAATTTAAATCATATGAGCATTCTATCAAAGTATCGCTTTTAGCTAAAAATTCGATACCATTTTCGTACAATTCTTTGCATATAAAATATAATAATGGAATATTTGGCATTCTAATTTTAATTCTATTTGTTGGCAAGATTTCCAATGCTTCATAAATCATATTTACTTTTGCACGAATAATTGGTTTTTCTACAGACAAGAGAGCTTGTATCTCATTTTCTCTTATGTTGACCATTTTTTGTACCAAAGAGATGTCAGTTGGTAAAATTTCAAATTTTTTCAAATTTTTAAAGGCATCTTTTTGAACATTGAAAAATGCAAAATAACCATTTGGAGTTTTTATCTTTATCTTTTGCCCTTTTTTTATCAACTTTGCTATGGTTTTGTATATATTCTCATAACCTTGTGAATTATTTGCTACCATTATTCCTTTTTCGCTTTTTAAGCTAAGAGAAACTTTTTGATTAATTTTAGAAGAGGTGATTTCATTTGAAATAAAAGGTGATTTATAGAAAAAAGATTTTTTATTTTTCACAATTTCTATAGCACTCTTTGAAAATGGCAAAGCAATAGTAGCGCTTGCAAAGTCTAACTCTTTACATTTGATGTCTTTTACTGCTTTAACATTGGAAGATTTTAAAAAGATAGAGATTGGAAGATTTGATGAAAGATAATCTGCAAAGGCATGCTGTTTTTCTTCATTTTCACTAATATATAGCGTTGTGATATTGTCATTTTTGCAAATTTTATATCTTGCACCAAACTCTTCACTGATCACTTTTAAAAAATTTTCTAATACTAAATTTTTTGAAATATACTCAAATTCATATGCTAAAATCATTATTTCTCCACTTACTCATTTTGTGTACAGGCTTTATCTGCAACACTTTGTATATCTATATCTTTTTTTAGTCTGTACTCAAATCCAAACTTTTTTATCTGCTTTAGAAATATCTTTTCCATAAGTTCACTACCTTTTTTTACAGCTTTACTCATGTGTAGTGTAGTGATACTTACAACCTCTGGTATAATTCCGATTATTTTTGTCGGTGGTCTATCTCCAACCATATCCATCATATTTAGAGTTTGTAGCATTTCAACTTCGTGTGCACTTCCTTGAAAAGAGATGGAATCAGGAACATTTTCAAAATCAAAAAAGTAAACATCTCCAATTTCGCCATCATTTGCATCAACACAGTCAAAAATAAATAAATATTCATATTGTGAGATAATGGGAATCAGCCTTTGTGCCAATGTTCCACCATCTATAAAGGCTAGAGTATGCTTTTTTGAAATATACTCATATTTTTCTTCCAATAGATGGCAAAGATGAACTCCAACTCCTTCGTCAGAGAACATAACATTGCCAATTCCGAGAGCTAAGACCTTCATGGCTACTTATGGGACTCTGGAATTTCCCACCTGTATCCACTTACGATAGAATCTATCGTGCCTTCTTTTCCGTAAACTGCATTAAACACAACCATATAAACATGGGCTACAATAAATATTATAAGCCCCCAAGTCAAAATATGATGAATTTCCCTTACACTTGCAAGTCCACCAAATAAAACTTCAAGTGCCGTTAATGGAGTATTTAAAAATGCCAAAAAGCTTTCGTGAAAGTCGTTCATATACATGATAAGCCCTGTTATAATTAAAAAAGTAAGTATCAGATATAATGCTGCGTAAGCAAGAAGCTGAATAACATTATAAGCACCGCTTAAAATCGGATGTTTAGTTACCAAAAGATAGTATCCAATCTGTTTCATCCATTTTTTAACGCTAAATAAATCTTTAAAAGATCTCATTTCGTCTCTGTTTTCTTTAACAAAAAAGAAATAATATACTTTTCCAATATACATGGATATCATAATAAAACCTGCTATTTCATGAAATGTCCTTCCTTTGGCATATAAAAAACCTGTAGGATTTGGATCAACTTCAGGAGATAAAAATGGATAAGCGATATAAAAACCGCTTCCTATTAAAAATATAATAGAAAAAAATCTTATCCAATGGTGCCATCTGTAAAAAGCAGAGAATTCTGTATGTCTTTTAACAAGTAAATCTTTAAATTTTCCCATAACTACTCCTTAGTAAAAACAGCTTAAATCCACTTTGTATTGACTCAGCTCATTGCCTTTTGTATCCATCATGTGTACAGCACACGCGATACAAGGATCAAAGGAGTGAACAACTCTTATAATTTCAAGTGGTTGGGACAGATCCGCAATTTTCAGACCGACTAATGACTCTTCGTAAGGTCCTCTGACGCCTTTTGCATCTTTAGGTCCTGCATTCCAAGTTGATGGAACTACTGCTTGGTAGTTTTCTATAACTCCATTTTTAATTTTGACCCAATGACCGAGTATTCCTCTAGGGGCATTTCCTAAAAATCTACCTTTATATTCTTTGTTTTTATCTATCTGATAACTTGTATATGTTGAGTCATCAACTTTTAGATTTTGGATTAAAGAATTAAATGCTTCAAGCCCATTATCAGCTACGATTTTAGCTTCAATCATGCGAGCCGCTGTTCTTCCAAGAGTAGAGAAAACAGCTTTCAAAGGAAGTCCTGCATCTTTTAAAAATTGATCTACAACTTTAGTTACTCTTTTGTTTCCTTTTGCATAATTTATAACAATATTTGCAAGAGGACCAACTTGCATAGGTTTGCCATTATATCTAGGTGATTTAACCCAAGAGTATTTTTCATTCTCTTTTATAACTTTAGTATTTTCCATTTTACCTTTGCCGTTTAATGTCTCTTCATCTTTAAAACCTGTATATTTTGGATTTGTTTTTCCATTATATGGATGCAAAGCTTCATCATCAGCGTACCAAGAGTGTGTTGCTTCTTCTGTAATTTTAGCTTCATCTATATCAAATACTTTGGAGATATCTCCATTTAAGATAACTCCACCATCAAATAAATATTCATTGCCATTTACAAGAAACTCTTTTGAAGTAATGAGATTTGCTGTTCCTAAGCCTGCATTTACACTAGGTTCACTAGCATATGCCTTTGCTGCCATGACAAGATCAGGATAATATGCACGATTTACAAAATCTGCCATTTCTTTAAATTTTGTCAGGAATTCACCCAATCTTGAAGGGTCTTGAAGATCCATAATACAAGTAACCCCACCGACTGTAAGACTTTGAGGATGAGGCTGTTTTCCACCAAGGACTGCCATCATCTGAGCTGCAATTCTTTGCATCTCTAAAGCTTTAAGATAGTGAGAAAGAGCAATAAGGTTTTGTTCAGGAGTAAATCTATAAGTTTTATGCCCCCAATATGCATTTGCAAACGGTCCAAGATTTCCTTTTTTTACAAAATCACCTACTCTTTTTAGAGTTTCTACTAAGCTATCGGCACCACAAGCTATTGGATTCGAACTATATTTAAAAGCTTCATCAGCTGCTTTGTGAGGATCTGCGCTAAGAGCTGAAACAACATCAACCCAATCGAGCCCATGAAGATGATAAAAATGAACAGGATGATCGTGCAGATATAATGCCATATTCATCAAGCTTCTTACTAATTTTGCATTCAAAGGAGGATTAATTCCAAGAGCATCTTCGACCGCAATAATTCCAGCTCTATAATGAGAATAAGTACAAACTCCACAAATTCTTTGTGTAAAAAAACCTGCATCTCTTGGATCTCTTCCTTTTAATATAGTCTCTATGCCTCTCCAGAGTGTGGATGAGGAGTACGCTTCTTGAACAATATTGTTATCATCAACAATAACTTCTATCCTTAAATGTCCTTCTATCCTAGTTATTGGATCTACTACTATTCTTTTTGACATTTATTTACTCCTTTGGTTTTTTAATTATTGAGATGGCAGCGTGTGCGGCAATTCCAAGTGCAGTTACAGTGAGAATTGTTTCACCTATCTTATCTGCTGTTGCGTCAGCACCAAGTCCACCAAATACAGTGTGATAAAGCCTGTCTGATAGTGGAGCCTCAAATGGACCCATTTTATCCCAAAAATCAGGTTCACTACATCCTATACATCCATGACCTACTTGAACTGGCCAAGAAGTATGTTGATTAAATCTTACTCTTGGGCAATTATTAAAAGTATAAGGACCTTTGCAACCAACTTTGTAAAGGCAATATCCTTTTTTTGCTCCTTCATCTCCAAATTCTTGTATAAATTCACCAGCATCAAAATGTGCTCTTCTCTCACACTGGTCATGAATTCTCTTTCCATAAGCCCATTTTGGACGATTATAAGCATCAAGTGCAGGAAGAGTTCCAAATAAAATATACTGTAAAATATTCCCAACTATATTTTTCTCACTTGGTGGGCATCCTGGTACATTTATAACTGGTTTTTTTGTGACTTTATACAAAGGTTGAGCGTTTGTAGGGTTTGGTGCGGCTGCTTGAATACCTCCAAAGCTAGAACATGTACCTATCGCAAATATCGCGAGTGCGTTATCCGCTGCTTCTTTGGCATGTGATTCTCCAGTTTGACCTTTTGGACCGACCGTAAGATAAAAATTGCTCTTGCCTGATGGAATTCCTCCTTCAACCATCAAAACATATCTTCCTTTATATTTTTTGATCGATTCTTCAAGAGTTTGTTCAGCTTGCCAACCAGCAGCAGCCATCAATGTTTCGTGATATTCCAAAGAAATATAATCAAAAATTAAACTATCTATCGTAGGTGCATCAGTTCTAAGTAAGCTTTCACTACATCCTGTACATTCTGCCATATGTAACCAAATTACTGGTAGCCTGTCAGTCAGCTCCGCAGCTTTTGCTATTAGTGGTGAAAAAGAAGCTGGAAGTGCAAGTAATGCAGTCATACTTGCAGCCCACTTCATAAAATCTCTTCTAGAGACACCATGCTCTTCTAACAAAGATGCTATTGATTTTCCATCATCTTTCATCTTTGGAAGATTTGAAAGTTTACCTAGTCTATTGCTTAGATCTTGGTATAAATTTCTTTGTTTCATTCAACTCTCCTTAATATTTATTCAATGAATGAATATTTATTTATAAAAAATTAAACCATAAATAAACTTAAAATACAAGTGAATGTTCACTTATTAAATGAACATTCACTTCATTGTGTAGAATTGTAACAAAAAATTAAAATTATATCTTGGGAATAGTAAAGTTATTGGGTGGTGCAAACGGAACAGATATCAAAACTTTTAAAAACAAAATCAGCTTTTTCTATGGAATCAAGTCCTATAATAGCTTTTTGTGCGATGGACGGATTTGAAGGGTTTCCATTGCCTAAATTCCATACGGTAGGAGGAATTATATCAAAATGCATGATTTTTCCATCTTTCACATGTACCCTATGTATAAGTGTCCCTCTAGCGGCTTCAACAACGCCCATACCTTCAGCTGTTATATATTTTTTAATATTTTTAGGAGTTTGTAGAGATTTTTGATTTATATCAATAGTTTCTAAAAGATATTTACTTCTTTCTAAAAGAATAGCTGTCTCTTTTACTCTAGCGATGATTCTTGATATCACAGAATCTGCACACCTTCTGTGGCAATCTCTTATCAATTGATCTTTGCTTATCATCAATCTAGCAAGTGAGCCTACCTCGTAAAAGTCATTTTTATATTTTGCACTTTTTGAGTATGTAAAAGCACTTTTTTTGTTTTCAAAGAAACTATTTTCTAAGCTTTCCTCGGCAAATTTTATATTTGCTTTATGTGGTCTAGTTTTTATAGATTTCATTGGTATATCAATATTTTGATAATTGCCAAATGAGATAAATCTATCATAACTTTTTCCTATTTTGTTAAATTCCATTTCTCGCATGTTTGTTACTGCAATACTGAGTGTGGAGTTAGAATCAAGTAAATTATTTACAGAGTCTATTTCTAAAAATTCATTTATGCTGCATCCAAATAATCTCTCTTCACAAAATTCATAAACATTGGATAAAAAATTTTGTGCATTTGATATGTCGCTTTGAAGTGGGTCACAAGTAACCCCTCCAATCATCACATAAGATCCATGTGGCCATTGACCTGAAAAGATAGATCCCATTTTAATTATATCTTTTAATGCATTTTGAGCTTCAAACCATTCTTTATCCTCAAAAGGTTCTGTCAAAACAAACTTTTCTTTCTTTATTTTAAAAAGTTCAGGCAATATTGAAAAATAGAACCATTTTATATGGCTTTGTATCTTTTCGGCATTCATAACCAGTTCTCTTATCTTTTTTGCTTTATCTGTAAGATTTATAATTACTCCACTGTTTTCATAACAATTTTCAATAGCATTGATAGTTGCATTAACATGAGCGTGAGAGCAAATACCGCAAACTCTAGGCGTAATCATCAAAGCATCTAGTAAATATTTATTTTTTAAGATATCTTCTATGGCCCTATAATTTAAAAACTTTATTTTTGCATATGAAATTTTATCTTTTTTCCATTCTAGTTCAAGTGTAGCTTCACCCTCTATTCGTTCTATAATTTCTTTTGTTATTGTCATATCAATTTCTTTTCAAGTCTATCTATCTTAAAACTTTTAGCAATTCCAGTTACAGAATAATAAGCCCTTTTGCTAACTCCAGCAGGTGTTGCAGGAAGAGACATATGTTTTTTTGTTTCATATATGTTATCTCTTGGAAAGTCAGGTTCAGTGCATCCTAAGCAAGGAGAACCTGCTCTTGTTTTTGAGCTTACTTCATTCCATAGGATTTTATTGCAATTTGTATGAGTCATAGGACCTCTACATCCTTGCTCATAAAAAAGGCAACCCTCTTTTTCTCCAAAATTTTTCGTATCAATTTTCCATTCAAAGTATTCATTTCTTAAACAACCATGATGAACAAAATAAGAGTATATTTCTTTTGGTCTCAAAAATTCATCTAATAGTACTGTTTTGTTTTGCTTAAGAGCAAAGAGCGTGTCAACTAGCCATTTTGGATGTAGTGGACACCCAGGAATATTTATAACTTTTTTATTTTTATCCCAATACCCTTCCATTTTTTCTCCGCTATATAAAGCTCCACTAATATTTTTTATATCTCTAGCCATAAAAATTCCACCATAACTTGCACAACTTCCAGCACAGATTATGTATTGTGCTTTTTTAGATAGATTATCAATTATCTCTTCAAAAGAGTGCCCTCTTCTGTTGATATATTTTTTTACTCTTGTAAAGGAACCTTCTACGATTAAATAATCATAACTATCTTTGCTTTTTAAAATTGTCTCTAAGTCATATTTTGTGATGAATAAAGGATGATAAATAATCTCAAAATTTTTTGCAAAATTTTTCATTTGAGGATAATTGAAAAAAGAGTGTGTATCCCCATTGCAAGTTATGCCTTGAATCCAAACTATGCTTTTTTTTGAGTGGAGTGAAGGCATAAACAGCTAGACTTTTAAAGCTCTGTAAATATTTTCAGATACATCATCAATATAATTTTTAAGTTTGTCATCTAATATCCCTTCTCCATTTAAAAAAACAAAACCACCTAAATAGCCCATAAAAAGTCCAAATGCAGAAAAGAAATTTTGATTTCTCAACTCTTTTCTTCTAACGCCTTTTTCAAAAAATATCATCAGTTCTGTAACAAATGCAGCAACGCAAACCATTCCCTCACAACCATCTTTAAAGATCTCTTTATTTGAAAGATAAACCCTTAGAAAAAATTCTAAATGCTCTGGTTGTTCTACTGCCATAGTAAAATACAGTTTTACGATTTCATATATTTTTTGTTTTGTATCTATATTTTTTTCATTTATAACTCTTATTTTTGCACCTAATATATCAGATGAATATTTTATAACACTTCTAGCTAATTCTTCTTTTGAGGAAAAGTAATTATAAAGGTTTCCGACACTCATATCCATAGCTTTTGCGATATCTGGTATAGTGGTACTATAAAAACCTTTTTTTGAAAATAATACTAATGATTTTTCAAGTATAAGTTCAGTTTTTTTAAGTTTTTTATCCAATTTTAACTCCAGTACTTTTAAGGTTGCCATAATTTTATCACAAAAACTATAAAAAAAGGTTTTTGCAGTTTGAATCTACTTTTTAAAATTAGGCAATATCGTGTTTTTTAGGATAATCAAAAAATAGTATTTTTCCTTCTCCATTCTTGATATCTTTAAAACTTTGAGTATCAAATTCTATACAAACGATAGAGCAAGTAGGCATATTTGTCAAAATTGCGCCACTTAGCACTTCTCCAACTTGTGTTATCGTTGGGTTGTGGGCAACTATGAAGATGGAGTTTAATTTATCATCCAAAGAGTCGAGCAGATACCTATATGTGTCGTATGAGCTTTCATATAGGCGATCTTGATAAGCTATATTTGATTTTTTAAAGCCTATGGTATTTGCAATTTCTTTTGCAGTAGTTTTAGCTCTTTTTGCTGGACTAGAGACAATCAAGTCTGGCAAAATATGAAAGTTTTTCAATCTTTTTGCCATGTGAGCTAAATCGGCTTCACCTCTTTTATTTAGCGACCTTTTAAAGTCACTAATTCCCTCTTCTTTCCAACTAGATTTCGCGTGCCTAATGAGATATATCTTTTTCATGTCAGTATGATAACATTTAATAAATAAAATTTTCCAAAATCCAAAATATAATAAAAATATAATAAATCTTTGGCTACTATTGTTATATACAAGCATTGCATAAAATCTTTAAAGGATTGATTATGAAATTTAATACTTGGCAAAACAAAAAAGGCTACACTCTTGGAGCTGAATTGGAAGCTAGAATTCAAGATAAAAATAGCCTTGAATTAAGAAACCAATCATCTAAACTAAGAGAAAAATTTAGCCCAGAATTTAAGGAAAAAATTCATCAAGAATTTTTAGAATGCATGATTGAATTTGTAAGTCCTGTTTGCCAAACATCTTTCGAAGTTATACAAGAGATAAAACATCAAATTTTATACTTAAAAAATCTAATCAAAGATGATGATATAATCATAGCAACTTCTGGTTCCCACTCTTATAAGATTGAACCTCTTTTACATGTAAATGAAAAAAGATATGATGCTTTTGCGAGAGAATATGGCATATTACTTTCCCGTTTTCATATTTGTGGTTTTCATATTCATGTTGCCTTGCCCTCGTCTGTGCAAGCCATGAGAGCTTATAATTTTTCATTAGAATTTTTGCCAATTTTTCTAGCTCTTAGTGCAAATTCACCATATTTTAACGGTGAAAATGCAAGGCTTTTGTCATATCGTGCAAAAATATTTGAACAATTGCCTCGTGCTGGACAATCAAATTATTTTGAAAATTTTACACAGATGAAAACATTATATAAAAAAATGTATGAAGCAAAAAGTATAGAAGCAACAAAAGATATATGGTGGGATGTTCGTATAAGCCCAGAATTTGGAACTTTAGAGATAAGAGTGTGTGATGCAAGCCATGATTTTGAAAGGCTTAGATTGCTTATAGTTCTGTTTCAAGCTTTATGTCTCTTTGCACAAAATCAAGAATTATCAAGAATTCCACATCAGATATTGCTTCAAAATAGATGGAATGCACTAAGGCATGGGCTTGATGGTATATTTCAAAATAATTGTGTTATAACGACACTCAGAGAACACTTTTTGAATTTAGTTGATAAAATGGAAAAAAACGAAATATTTTTACACTTAAATACACAAGAAGATATAGAAAATTTAAAAGATTTAGCATGCAAGGATGTGTTAGCAGTTAAACAATTAAATGTTTATAAAAGAACAAAAGACTTTAAAGAAGTTGAAAAATTAGGAATATTATGATTGATAAAAATTTACTAGGGGTTGTGAGTGCAGGAGATTTAAATACTGCAAAAGCTGGAGAAAAGATGCTTAAAATGGGCGGAAATGCCTATGATGCTATGTGTGCTTGTTTGTTGGCAGCACCCCTGTGTGAGCCGATTTTAACAAGCCTCGGTGGTGGCGGTTTTATGCTTAGTACCCAAGAAGGAGAAGAGCCCATAGTGTATGATTTTTTTGTTGATGTTCCTTCAAAAAAAATAGAAAATCCAGAATTTTTTCCAGTAAATGTAGATTTTGGCACTACTGTACAAGAGTTTCATATAGGATGTGGTTCAGCCGCCGTTCCTGGTGTAGTTAAAGGTATCTGGCAAATATATAAAGAGTTGTGCTCTCTTCCTATTGAGACTATTATAGAACCCGCATACAGTTATGCAACACAAGGATTATATCTTTCTAAAGTTCAAGCTGATTTTTTAAAATTGCTAACACCTATATACTTTTCAACCAAGAGTTCTCGTGATATTTATGTAAAAGATGGGCATCTTGTGGATGAAAAACAGTTATTTAAAAATGAAGAATATGGCAATTTTTTAAAAGAGTTTGCTAAAAAAGGCTCAGATGTATTTTACAAAGGAGAAGTTGGAAGCAGTATAGAAAATCTTTGCAAAAACAATAACGGACTTTTGGATAAAAAGACTTTGCAAGAGTATGAAATTGTTAAAAAAAGCCCTCTTAAATTTAAATATAAAGATTATGATATCTATACAAATCCCCCACCATCTAGTGGTGGAATATTGACAGCTTTTAGTCTTTTGCTGATTGAAAATGAAAATTTAGGAGCTTACAGATCTCAAGAATATTTTGAAAAATTGATAGAAGCACAGAAGATAACCACAGAGTTTAGAAAAAAACATGTAGATGAATTTTTACATATAAATAATTTAAGAGATGTTTTAAAAGATGACAAATTGCTTGATGGATTTAGAGATGAGTTAGCGAAAAAATTAAATATGTGGGGAAACACAACTCATATAAGCATAATAGATAATCAAGGAAATGCAGCAAGTGTGACAACAACGAACGGGGAAGCTTGTGGTCACATAATTCCACAAACTGGCATAATGCTAAATAATATGCTAGGTGAAGAAGATTTAAATCCATACGGTTTTTTTGGTTGGAATAGTGGGATAAGACTACCGTCCATGATGGCCCCAACTGCTGTATTAAAGGACAACCATCTTTTGCTTTTATTAGGAAGTGCAGGAAGCAATCGTATAAGAAGTGCAATGCTCCAAACTATCATCAATTATACGCATTTTGATATGACAGTTCAAGATGCCATAGATGAGCCAAGACTTCACTATGAGGGGGGTACTATTTTTACAGAGCCACCTTTAGATATAAAACTTAACGGCATGCTTGACATGTATGAATTAAATCAATTTAAAACCTTAAATATGTTTTTCGGAGGAGTCCAAGCAGTAAGTGGAGACTTGCAAGGAGGAGCAGACCCAAGACGGGGTGCTTGTGTGCTGAAAGTGGAAAAGTGAGACTTTTAGTTTTTTCTTGTAAAATTAGATATTATCAGTAAAGCAAATATCGAAATCATGCCAATTTCACTAAACTTTAAAACAGTTTCGAAGCCGTAATTTTTCCAAATAAATCCTATGGTCAAAGCTCCTAGAGAGCTAAATACTGCAATTCCACCATAAAAAATTCCATATATAAAACCTTTTGATGTGGCATTTTTTGATATCACTGCCCTAATCGAATTGAGGCTTAAAACCGTAAAAAGTCCTAAAAATAAGAAAGCTAACCATAAGCTTATATTGATTAAAAATATAGACAATATCCCAAATGAAAAAGCTATGCCTAAACTCCTAAAGACTCCAATCTTATCACTCAATATGCCACCATAATAACTAGCAATTACTTGTATCAGATTAAATAATATAACAAACAGAGGGATGATAGCCAAAGTATAACCAAAATCTTTTGCTCTTAAAATTAAAAATTGTTCGCTCATGATGAAAAAAATAAATCCAAAATATATAAACAAGAGTGGTAAGAGTTTTAAGTCGCTATGATTTATGATGACATTTATACTTTTGGTCTTAAAAGGTGTATCTTTTACAAAAAAGAAAGCTATCAGGGTTGCTATGAGTCCTGGAATAATTGTAAATAAAAAGATATCTTTTATGATTTCTTGATTTTTCGTAAAAAACATAAATATAATTAGGATAATCAAAGACCCACTAAGCTCTCCTGCTACATCCATAGTTTTGTGAAAACCAAATGTTTTCCCCTCTTCCCCTTTTTTAGAAAATGAACTAATAAGCGAATCTTTAGGGGCACTTCTTATAGCCTTTCCCATCCTCTCAGTTCCTCTTAAAAATGCTATAGAGATATAAGTATTTGAAAATGCTAAAAGAGGTTTTGTGATAGCAGAGATAAAATAGCCTGCAACAACAAAAGGTTTTACAATTTGATATTTATCGCTAATATATCCAAAAATAATTCTAAATACATAAGAGATAAAAGTAGAAACAGCTATGATGATACCGAGCTTATCCACTCCTTCATGTAAAATATAAACTACATAAATAGGCAAAAGAGTTGTAATCATACTAGAGCTCATATCAGTAAAAAAACTAACAAAACCAAGATAGATAATGTTTTTATTTATCATTTTAATTTTCCTAATTCAAATTTAGCGTATCTTTGGTAGATTGTATCGCCTCATCAATAAATCCTAAAGGTTTTGCTGAGATTTTTATCACTTTGTATTTCACATTATTGCCGTGAACGATAACTTTTATATAGTGATAGAAGCCATGCTTTTTTAAAGGAGCTCCTGCTCCTCCTGTGATGATATAAGGAGTTTTATGCCATTTACCTCTAAAATAGGAGTGAATATGTGAAGTAAAGAGCATATTTACGCCATATTTATCAAATATTTTATTTAATTTTTTTGCATCTTTATAGCTTTTTAGGCTATGACCTTTTTTATATTCTCCTTTTCTTGGGTCATATAAGGGCACATGCATAAAAACAAATCTATTTGTGTAGTTTTTTGATTTTTTGAGTTCATTGACAAGCCAAGTTTCTTGTTTTTTTAAAATACTTTTTTCATAAGAATCATCTAAAATGATAAAATAACTATTTTTATAAACAAATGAGAAATAAGTTTTACCAAAAGTTTTTTCGTAATTAGTTTCTCCGTCATACCAAGGAAGTTCATGATTTCCTATGATGCTTAGTATCGGTTTTTTTGATGTTTTGATTATTTTAAGGTAATTTTTAAACTCTTTTTTGTATCCATCAGGAACTAAATCCCCATTATTTAAGATAAATTTTATATCTTCATCTCTGTTTATACTGTGGATAATCTTTTTTAAAACATAGTCGCCATCTCTATTGTCACCCATAACAACAAAAGAGAAATCACTTTTATTGTTGTTTTTACTTTTTATTGTATTTAGCATTTGCTCATTGTAAGATGATGCAAAAGCATATAACGCGATAAATAGTAGTAATACTTTTTTCATTATTTCCCTTTGTATTTTTATAAAATTATAATGATTAAGAATGAAATGAAAATGAAATCGCAACTTCATTTTCATTTCATTTTGCTATTATACAATATCAAAACTACAATATCGAAGGCATAATAATGAAAAAAGCACTTTTTGCTATAAGTTCACTTGGTTTGGGGCACGCTACTAGAAGTTTAGCTGTTATAAAACACTTCGAAAAAGAGTATGATATAACTATCATCTCTTATGGAAACGCGTTAAAATTTTTACAAGAGGAGTTATCGCAAAGTAATATTTCGTTTATAGAAATTGAAGATTATCCAAAACTTGAAAGAGGCGATGGAATCTATTTTTATTTTTATCTTTTTACGGATCTTATTAAGACTAATTTTGTTATAAAAAAGGAACATAAAGTAACAATTGGGATGGAAGATGATTATGAATTTATATTTTCTGATGGCAGGTATGGAGTTTATTCAAGCAAAGTCCCATCTTTTCTTCTTTCACATCAAATATCATTTATACCCCCTAAGTGGCTAGCATTTTTTAAATTTGTAACTGATTTTTCAAACTATTTTTACTTTAAAAACTTCAACAAAGTATTTATACCTGACTATAAAAAGTATAACAAAAGTTTAGCCGGCAATCTAGCACATACCTCATTAACGAATTTTTTTCCTCATGACTACATAGGTATTGTGTCTTTATATAAAGAATTGAATATCCAAGAAGATATAGATTATCTTTTTATTATAAGCGGCTATTTAGAAGATAAAAAAAAGAGTTTTATATCAAAACTTTTAGAGCAAGCAAAAAAACTGGATGGAAAAAAAGTTTTTATATTGGGAAATACTAGTGAGAATGAAATAATCCAAATGGAAGAAGAAAATATAACTATATATCCATCTGCTACGAAGAATTTTAGAAATGAACTCTTTTGCAGAGCTAAAACTATCGTTTCAAGAACGGGTTATACTACTATCATGGATCTTGTGGAATTGGATAAAAAAGCCATATTATTTCCAACTCCAAACTCTACTGAACAAGAGTATTTGGCAACTTATCATCAATATAAAAATTATTTTGTTATATGCGAAGATGAAGATAGTTTTGATTTAAAAGAGTTGTCAGCCACAATAAATAAAACCGTACCACTAAAACCAGAAAGTAAAACCAATGAAGCTCTTTTGCATATAGAAAAAACAATTAAATCATATTTTCATCAAAACTATTTTTCAATTATCGTACCAGTATTTAATGAAGAAAAATATCTAAGTGACACCATTGAAAAACTCTTAGAGCTAAATTATAATAAAGACTATTTTGAAATTATCATAGTAGAAAATGGCTCAACTGATGAAAGTTATAAAATAGCAAAAGCCTATGAAGAAAAAACAGAGAATCTAAATGTCTATCAATCCCTCAAAGGAGTATCAAAAGCCAAAAATTTGGGCTTAAAGTACACAAATAAAGAATCTGATTTTAGCATTCTTTTGGACGCAGATACACTGCTCGAAAAGGATTTTTTAAATGAACTAAATAATTATTTAAATAAAAATACTCAAAATAATCTTTCAATTGGTACAACTGCTATAAAACCAGCTGATAATAATTCATGGTATGACAGATGTTGGTATAATTTTTTTGACATAGCTCATAAAATTACTAAAACATCATATTCTATTCAGATAGCAAAAACAAGTATCGCAAAAGAGGTTAAATTTGATGAAGAACTGAATTATTCCGAAGATTTAAAATTTGTCAAAACAATGCTTATCTTTGGTAATTTCTTCTTTTTAAATACAAAACAAGTAGCCACTTCAACAAGAAGATTTAGGCAAGATGGATATTTTAAAACTCTATTTTACTGGAATATTCAAGCCCTAACACCTGAAAAATTAAAAAAACACAAGCCCTATAGTACAGTAAGATAAAGATGAATTTACATATCATAGACCAATTTATCACATTTCTTATAACTCATAAAGAGTTAGCTTATATCGTGCTTTTTATGGGTTCTATGTTTGAGACGGTTATAGGCTTCTCTTTCTTTATATACGGTGAAATATTTTTTTTGAGTGGCAGCGTATTGGCTGGCATGGGTATCTTAAATATTTGGTTTGTCATGGCGGTATTGTATTTGGGCGGAATTACGGGCGATAATATAAGCTATTTTTTAGGAAGAAAGTATGGCTTAGCTTTTTACTCTAAACTTAAAAATGTAAGATTTTTTAAAAAATATATAAACAAAAAAAATCTTACCAAAGGGGTACGATTTTTTCGTAAATATGGGGCTTTAAGCGTATTTTTTGGAAGACTACTAGGACCGATATCTTGGATAACACCGTTTGTGGTAGGAGCATACAAACTAGAGTATAGAAAGTTTTTACCCTATGAGATAATGGGTGTTACCATAGGTATCGGACAGTTTATAATAGTTGGATATTTTTTTGGCAGGCATTTTGATGTTGTGCTTAAAATTATAGAAACCTATGTATTTATTTTGCTATTTTTTCTTATTTTGGTTTTTATTTTGTATTTTTTTCTAAAGAAAAAAAGAATTTTATACAATTGGAAACTTATACTGAAAGAGGATAGAAAAAAGATTATTAAGCATATAATAGAGGGCTCTTTCAAATCTTTAGTTATCATCTTTTTGGTATATATTTTATTTCTATTTTTTATCTTTTTTGTGGACAATTCAAAAGAAAAGACAAATTTTTCACACTCTTATGATATAAGCTTGGTATCTAATCTTCAAGATTATAAAAAATTGAGTTTATATTATTTGGATTCAAATAAAAGTATAGTTCAGCCCATAAATATCACCATAAAAACAACTCTTGACATAAAAGACATAGTTGATCATAGTTGGCTTGAGAATGATATCTTTAGACAAAATAATATATCATTTATTAGGTATGTTCATCTTCTTGAAGAAAAAGTTCTTCCTGTTAGTTCTCTTTATTTTATAGATTTGCCACAAAATTTTGCATATCAATACCAAACAGATTCACTCTCTAAAAGAGAACATATAAGATTTTGGGTATTTTCTCATAAAAAATCTAATTTAAAAACTTATTATGCATCCATATCTTTTGATAATGGATATGAGTTTAGTTTTTACAATTATTTTATCACTCCCATTCATAAAATCGACAAAAATGTAGATAAAAGCAGAGATTTTTTCTACAAATATCTTTTAAGTAGAAAAGATTTAAAGGTAGAATGTCACTATTTCCAAACTAAGCTCAAAATAAAAAAGATAAATGAAGATAAGGAGGTAAGTGATGAACAGAAATACTATACAGATGGAAAAATACTAGAGTGTCAAATCGAAAAAAGATATAAGGGAAAGTGATTGCAAAAAATATTTATACATGCAGATGATTTTGGAAATTCACTTCATATAAGTGAGTGTATTTGCAAATGCTTGGATATAGGGGCTTTGAATTCTACTAGCATTATAGTCAATTCTGATAAGTTAGACGAGTCATTGAAATTAATCAAAGGCAGAAAAATCAGAAAAGTTTTACATCTTAATATCGCAGAAGGTAAAGCAATTTCAAATCAAAATTTTCAATATTTAACAGATAAAAATTGTCATTTTTTCAGAAGTTGGCAAAGAGTTGTATTTGAGTATTATTGTATCTCAAATAAAGATAAAAAAGAGTTAATCAAAAAAGAGATAAAAAAAGAATTTAAAAATCAAATTCTCTTATATTGTGAAAAATTACAAACCAAAGATATAAACATAGATTCTCATCAACACTATCATGTAATTCCTTTTATGACAGATATTTTAATAGAACTAAAAGATGAAATAAATATAAATATTTTAAATATTAGAGTCACGAAAGAGAGATTTTTTTGGGCAATAGGCTCATTTGGCGATTTAAAAAACTACATAGGTGTTAATTTTCTTGTTCATTTTTTACTCAATTTCTTAGCCAATAAAATGATAAAAAAATTTAATAAATTAGGAATAAAATACAATGATGCTTTTATAGGTGTGCTTTTTAGTGGAGACATAACTTTTAAAGCCATTCAAAAAGGCTTAGAAAAAGTAGAAGATGCCGATACAATAGAGATACTTTTGCACCCTGGATATCTATCATCTCAAGAAAAAGCACAATTTAAAAATGACCAGTTTAAAAGATTTTATATTAGCAAAAATAGAAATAAAGAGATGAGTGTTTTATTGTCTGAGGAGTTAAAAAAATTGATAGATGAAAGAATTTTTTTGTAAATTTTATAAGAGCATCATACAATACTTTATTTTCTCCTTAATTCCTAGATTTCTTCCTCAAAAAGATAGCCGTTGTTGTTTAGCATCTCTTTGATATGCCCTTGATGTTCATCGCCTTTTGTTTCTAGTACCATTGTTATCTTGGCATCTCCGTAGGCTAATTTTGTTGAAGTTCTATCATAATCAATTTGTATGATATTTGCATTTGCATCTCTTAGGATATCTGTTAAGTACATCAAAGCCCCTGGTTTATCTACTAGGGTGATGAGAAGCTTCATCTTTCTATGTGACTTCATGAGACCTTTTTCTATGATGACTGAGAGCATTTGTACATCTATATTTCCGCCACTTAAAATTATTCCTATATTTTCACCTTTTTTAAAATCAAATTTTTTGTGCATTACTGCAGCCACTCCTGTGGCTCCTGCACCTTCAACTACTATTTTTTGTCTCTCTAGCAAAAACAGAACAGCAGTCGCTATCTCTTCGTCATCTACTTGGATTATATCGTCAACACAGCCTAAGATATGATTTAGATTTTGCTCGCTTACATCTCTTACGGCTATACCATCAGCAATAGTTTTTACATTTTTTGTATTTGATACTTTTTTTGCTTTAAAAGAGTTATACATGGCAGGTGCACCCTTTGAAGTAACTCCGATAACTCTTATGTTTGGATCTATCTGTTTTATAGCAGAAGCAACACCTGTGATGAGTCCGCCTCCGCCAATTGGTACCAAAATAGTATTTAAATCTTTTATCTCATCTATCATTTCAATAGCGATTGTTCCTTGCCCAGCTATAACTTTTTCATCCTCAAATGGATGTATAAAAGTGATATCATTATCTTTGGCATATTTTAGAGCATAGGCATAAGCTTCATCATAATTATCTCCATGAAGTATCACTTTAGCTCCCAACGCTTTAGTCCCAGTAACTTTCAACAAAGGTGTGGCTTCAGGCATGATTATCACAGCTTTTATACCAAAATGTCTAGCACTGTAACCTACTCCTTGAGCATGGTTTCCAGCACTCGCAGCAATCACCCCTTTTTTCTTCTCTTCTTCACTTAACGAAGCCATTTTATTGAAAGCTCCTCTTATCTTATAAGCCCCCGTTAATTGCAAATTTTCCTTTTTTAGAAATACATGTGCCCCAGTCATATCGTCTAAATGCGGTGCATTTATAAATGGTGTTTTATTTACAACATCTGCTATCAATCTCTTAGCCTGTATAATTTCTCTTAATTCTATCACTTAACTAACCTTTGGTGTTCTACTTTTGCGCATTTATTTTGTACTACTTTCAAACCCGCTTTTTTAGCTTTTTCACAAGCTTCATTATTTACAATTCCAAGTTGCAACCAAAATACTTTTACATCATCTCTTTTTAGCACTTCTTCGAGCAAACTATCTGCACTCGCTGGTTTTCTAAACATGTCGACCATATCAATTTTTTCACTTACTTCACTCAAGCTTCTGTAAACTTTTTCACCTAGTATAAATTCCTCTTTTGGATAGATTGGAATTATCTTATAGCCAACACTTTGAAGATACTTTCCAACAATATAACTATCCTTCGTCTCTATTGGTGATAGACCTATGATAGCTATGGATTTTACTTCACTCAAAATCTGTTTTATTTCATCTGCATCATTTGTATTAATTGTCGGCATCGGACACTCCATCTCTTCTCCTTCGTCTTTTTTAGAATTATAGCAGATTAAAAATAATAGACCTCTTTTATATGTTTGATTTTTCACATATGCCTATATACAATAATTTCATCAAAGAATTTTCATTAGGAAATGAAAGTGAAAAACAACAAATTTACTCGATTATTTACTCACATATAGTACATATTTTTTACTTTTATATATCTTTTTTAAATAATTTCTATCTATTTTTGATACATCATTTTTATTGATAACAGCAAAATACTTTGTTTTTGATATTTTTTCTATCTTATTAAAATCATTTAATGTTATCAAATCTAATTTTCTATTCATATAATATGTAGAAGAAAAAGATTTTTTTCTCACAAAATATATCGGCTCATTACCTTTAGAAACAGATTTATATTTTATAATTAAAAATTTTTCAGTTTTTACTATGCTTGGATTATATAGAATATAAAATAGAGCAATTGCAGACACAATGGGAACAAAATATCCATTGATTTTGATAAATTTTCCATAATCTACTAAATACTTGCCATCTTTTCTACTAAGATATAAAGCTAATACTATCGCAAAACCTGGCAATGAAGGTAGAACATAAGTCCAAATTACATTTCCTGCAAAAGTAAAAAACAGCATCAAAAACAGCATCCAAACAACATAAAAAGAGACATTGTCTTTTTTAAGTTCTTGAAATAATGCAAGACGACTTATCTTATTTGTTATCTTTTTAAAAGTTATGGCTAAAGCACTTAGTCCCCAAGGTAGTGTCGCTACAATCCACATCAACCAAATAACTCCATGAGGATTTTTATGAACATAACCGTATTTATCTCCTTGCCATCCTGTATCTAAAAATCGTCCTAGATTTTCACCAATTATAAAATAATATAAAAACCCTGGAGTCTTTATTTCAGCAGCAATATACCAAGGAATTGCGATAATCAACAATAAAGCCACACCACTTATCCAAGGAAATTTTGCAAGAGTTGATAATCTTTTTTTATAAGACAGAAGTATCCATAGCATGATTATACCTCCAACAACAACTAAAGCAAGAGGTCCCTTGGTCAATATTCCCAACCCAACTCCTACAAAAAATAGATAATTCCAATATTTTTCATATCCATTGATAACCATAAGAAAAGAGACTAGAGAGAGTGTTGTTCCAAAGGTCAAATATGGATCAGTAATCACTGCACCACTAAGTGCATAAACAAGCATCAAGCCAGAGTATATAGTGATGGTTAACCAAGCAGTAATTTTGTTTTCTAGTGTAACTACTAACTTGTAAATAAGCCAGATTGTCATCAATGTTATCAACATAGAAGGAAATCTTGGAGTAAAATCATGAATACCAAATATCTTATAAGAGAGTGCCTCAAACCAAAAAGCAAGAGGTGGTTTACCCCAAAAAGATACCCCATAATCATAGTATGGCGTAATCCAATCATTTAATTTTGACATAATAAGTGCTGTATTTGCATACCTAGCTTCGGTCGTATCGGTTAACGGAAGAAAAATCATAGGTAAAAATCTGGAAATTGTAATTATCCAAAATAAAATCATAAAATTTTTAATTTGTTTATTCATTGATTGCCTTTTTTAAGTTTTTAATTAAATTTTTAAAATCATTTGATAGAAGAATATCCATCTCATTTTTTCTGTTCTCATCTATATAAAATTTTTTAAATTTATCATTTTTCCAAGCCAGTTTTTCTTCGTTTGAAAGATAGGCGGGATGTAATAATATCTCTATATCTTTATCTAATGTATAACCAAATAATGCCTTTTTTATAGAGCCAAATGTCATGTTCCCCGTAAATAAAACACCAATAAAAATTTCATTATAGTCTATGTTATTTTTTTTGAGTTTTTTGATTAATTGTTTTGATAAGAAATTTAGTAAAAAGTGTTTAATGATATTTAACCCAAAATAATTTTTCAAATCCTTAAGTGAGCTTATTTCTATAAAAAACGGCTCTTTTGGAACTCTAACATATGAGATATTTATATCCAATTCACTATTTAATTCAATCAATATATCAGATATAAATGCAATAGCGTGGTAGTGTTGATGTGAATCAATATTTACAAGACTGCATTCTAGCTTTTGGCTATACAATAAAATTTGATTTTTATACTCCTGTTTTATCTCTCTTCGGATTTTTTCTTTTTTAGCTCTATTTCCTAAATAATAATCAAATAGAATTCTTTCAAAACAATTAATC
>JAADIZ010000189.1 GCA_013151055.1 Campylobacterota bacterium | reverse complement strand
AACTCAAAAAGAGGTGGAATTTTTTGAGTTAATGTTAGCTCATAAAGGTAATCTTGTTACAAAACAGGAGATAGAAAATAAAATCTATATATATGAAGAAGCACCGCCTTCAGCACTAAAAAATTTAGTTTTTAAACTGAGAAAAAAACTAGAAATTAGCATAATTAAAACAGTTGGAAAACTAGGTTATACAATTTTATAGTACTTCATAATTTCATCTTATCATAAATAATAGTTTCTTTTTGGTTTCTTTGGTTATTTGCAAGAAAAGGCGACTCAAAAGAAACTACACTTATAGTAGAATTCACCATAAACTATTAAAATAGTGTTAAAAAGGTGCCAAACCTTGACAATAATCAAGGCAATTGGTAGATAATAACGATAAAATTTCGTTATAAATTCAAGGAGGACATGCGATGAGGGCGATGTTTGGTAAGGTTTCAGCTCTACTGGCTATTACTGCATTTTTAGTTACATTTGCTAATGGTGCAACTGAGCTAGATAAGGTGATGAAAGAGAGAGGTTTATCTCAACAAGATTTATTAGCAGCTGCTAAAACTTATACACCAAGTGGTGGAAGAGATAAATATATAGTTTTTAGTTCAGGTGGGCAATCTGGGCAAATAATAGTGTATGGTGTGCCATCTATGAGAATATTAAAATATATAGCTGTGTTTACACCTGAGCCTTGGCAGGGTTGGGGTTATGATGACGATACCAAAAAAATTCTTGCAGAGGGAAATATTAGAGGTAAAAAAATAACTTGGGGAGATACTCATCACCCAGCACTTTCAGAGACAAATGGTAGATATGATGGGAAATGGCTTGTAATTAACGACAAAGCAAATCCTCGTTTAGCAGTAATTGACCTAAAAGATTTTGTTACAAAACAGATAGTCGTTAATCCTGTTTTTAAAAGCGAACATGGTGGAGCTTTCTTTACTCCAAATAGTCAATATATTCTATCAGCTTGTCAATATGCAGCTCCGTTGGATAATAATTATCATCCAATGAGTGATTATGCTGAAACTTATCGTGGTGGTGTTACAGTTTGGAAATTTGATCCAAAAATTGGAAGAATTGAGCCTAAAAAGTCATTTACGATTGAGCTTCCACCTTATATGCAAGATATAACAGATTCTGGTAAAGAAGCAAGTGCAGGTTGGGGTTTTACAAATAGTTTTAATTCTGAAATGTACACAGGTGGTATAGAAAAAGGTCTTCCTCCATTTGAGGCAGGTACTGCTAGAAATGATACAGATTTTATGCAAGTATATAATTGGAAAAAACTTGCAAAACTTGCCAAGAATCCAAAAAATGTGAAAATTATAAATGGGACAAGAGTTATACCAATAGATGTAGCTGTTAAAAATAATGCACTGTTTCTAGTTCCTGAACCAAAATCTCCTCATGGCGTTGATGTGTCACCTGATGGAAAATACATTGTGGTTTGCGGTAAATTAGATACTCATGACACAGTATTTAGTTGGAAAAAAATCAAAAATTTGATTGATAAAAAAGAGTTTGTGGGAAAAGATCCTTTTGGTATTCCAATTCTTGATATGAAAAAATCTATACATTGTCAAGCAGAGTTGGGTCTTGGGCCATTGCATAACCAGTATGGTAAAGGTTGGAAAAATGGTGAGATTTATACATCTTTATATGTTGATTCTCAAGTTGTAAAGTGGAATTATCTTACTTGTAAGGTAAGTGATAGACAAAATGTTAACTATAATATCGGTCACTTAGCTGGTATGGAAGGTAAAACTGAAGATCCTCAAGGTGAGTATATAATTGCGCTTAATAAACTAGCAATTGATAGATTTAATGAAATCGGACCATTGCACCCTCAAAATCATCAATTGATTGATATTAGAGGTAAGAAGATGCAACTTTTATATGATATGCCGATTCCTTTAGGCGAACCGCATCAAGCAGTTGCGATTAGGGCTAGTAAACTTAAGCCTTGGGTTAGATACAAGATGGGTACAAATCCGTTTACAGGAAAAACTCATAGAGGGAAAACTCTAGCTGGACAAGAAAAAATTGTTAGAAAAGGCAAGCATGTTTATGTTTATGGAACTATGGTTAGAAGTCATATAAATCCAGAGCATGTTACAGTTAACTTAGGTGATACGGTAACTTTTTACCTAACAAATCTTGAGCGAGCTGAAGATGAAACTCATGGTTTTACTGTTGATGATTATAATGTTCATGCTTCACTAGAGCCTGGTAAAACTGTTGCATTGACTTTTAAAGCTGATAGAGAAGGTGTGTTTCCTTATTATTGTACAGAATTTTGTTCGGCTCTTCACTTAGAGATGATGGGATACTTAATGGTAAAAGACCCAAATAAAAAATATGCAAAAGTGGCAAGATTAAAACTAGCCAAGATGAGCAAAGCTCAACTAAAAGCTGAGTATAAAAAAACTGTTAAAGTAAATGTTGGAATTGATAAGGTAATTGGTAGCGTTGTTAATTTCTTAAAAGAAAATCATTATGAAAGATATCCTGTAATTAAGAATTTTGTTGTAGATGCACTTGACCAATATGGTAAAATCGCTGGTCAACAAAAACTTTCAAATACAGCTATAAAAGCTGGTGATTATAATAAAGCTATTTTATTCCAAAATATGGTTTTACAGTATCTTGTAAAAACAGCTGATGTCGGAATTCGTGCAAGAGATCTTCTTGTTAAGAAAATCTCAACTCCAATGAGTCCTGCGGCTCAAAAAGGACACGCGGCATATCTTGAGGGTGGATGTAATGGTTGTCATGTCATTGGTAAAGTAAGCTCAGGACCAGACTTAGTTGGTGTTTTGGGTCGTCATGAAAATGGTGAAAAATGGGTTAAAAGTTGGGTACTGCATCCAGAGAAAATGTATAAAAATCCATACATTGAATCTATGACTCATTATTTTAATCTTAGAATGCCAAATCAAGGTATGAAGCCAGATGAGGTAGATAATATTATAGCGTATCTAAAATGGATAGATAAAAACGCTAATTTGTTTTAATCTATTCTTAAACACAGTATCAGAGTCTGTTTAGGCTCTGATACATTTAATCAATTTTTTATTTTTATTTTATACATATTCAATGATACTTTTGTATAATGTATGAAATTAAAATAAAAAAAATATAAAGGTAAAAAAAGATGAATAATTCTTTGATTAAATCTAAAATTTTTACTACATTGGCTCTTGGTATCTTACTCTATTTTTTTGTAATTCCCGCAGTTCTAACACATAATGTAGTACAGTTAAAAAAAGAAGACAAAGCTGATAAGATCTCAACTTTAACTCAAAATATATGGAATTATTACAAAAAAGGTCAGTACACAAGTCCGACAACTCCTAAAAATATAGCAGATAATTTAAAAGAGTTGATAAGTCAAGATATGGAAATCGGTGTGGTTACTGCTCCAATATGGTATGTAGCATTGGAGGCTCCAAATTATCCGAAAAAAACATTTCCAAATGGAATTCCTGTCTATTATCATTTTGATGGTTTTAGTGGTGATGTTTTTGAGATGGAAACAATTAACCACTTTATAGGCATGGACCCAATGGACAGAGGTGCACCTTATCTTCGAATGTTAGCCCCATATGCACTTGTATTTACTGCTCTTTTATTGGTTTTATTTATGGTTTATAATTCAAAGATATTAAATCTTCTTATGTTAATTCCCATCTCTTTGCCAATCATATTTATAGGTTTTTATTCGTATTGGTTATATTGGTTTGGTCATCATATGCATCAGTGGGGTGCATTTAAGATAAAACCATTTACGCCGACGGTTTTTGGTGATGGAAAGGTGGCACAATTTACTACGCACTCATATCCAGCTATTGGGTTTTGGCTGTTGGTTGCCATAAGTATTCTTTCTCTTCTAGCATTAGTATCTAAAAATAAAGCATTGAAAGCCAAAGAGGATAGTTAAACAGATATGAAATTATTATACGGACTTTTGTTAATTACGCTTCCTCTTTTTGCAGTAAATATATTGCAAAAAGTTATAAATAAAGCCCAAGCAGGTTCGCTGATTGAGCTTCCAGCTGGTGTTTATAGAGGAAATATAATCATAAATAAGCCTTTAATTATAGATGGTAAAAATCAAAAAGCTATAATTGAAGGTGATGGAAATGGTACGGTTATTAAAATTACAAGCTCTTATGTAACCTTAAAAAATCTTTCTATAAGACATAGTGGTGCAGAGCATGAAAGGGTAGATGCTGGAGTTTCAGTTGTAAAAGCACAGCATATAAAGATACTAAATTGTAGATTTACAGATACTCTTTTTGGCATAGATTTACAGCAAGTTGATGATAGCGAAATAGCAAATAATTATATCACTTCAAAACCATTTAGTTTAGGGCTTAGAGGCGATGCCATAAGAGTTTGGTATAGTAATGATAATGTGCTAAGAGGCAATTATATAACAAAATCAAGAGATTTTATAATATGGTATAGTCATGGAAATTTAATAGAAAAAAATTATGCAGATTACTCTAGATACTCTTTACACTTTATGTATACAGGCAAAAATATAGTCAAAGACAATGTATATAAACACAATAGTGTTGGTATATTTTTTATGTATTCACGAGATACTGTGGCTACTGGAAATGTTATAGAAAATTCACTAGGAACCACAGGTTTAGGAATTGGTTTGAAAGACTCTTCAAATTATATAATTAAAAATAATACCTTGATTTACTGTGCTCGTGGTCTTTACTTGGATAGGTCACCATATCAGCCAGGTACCCATAATTATATACAAAACAATAAACTTTTATACAATAGTGTAGCTGTGTATTTTCATTCTCTAAGTACGGCAAATATATTTAAAAATAATATCATAAAGGGTAATATTGAAAATGTGATAAATGACTCTTACAATAAGAGAGTTACACAAAATAAGTGGATTGGCAACTATTGGGATAATTATCAAGGTTTTGATAAAAATAGAGATGGTATAGGAGATACTCCCCATATTGAAAGATTTTATGCAGATAAGATGTGGCTGTCAAATCCAGATATAAAGTTTTTTTATGGTTCACCAATAATAACCATAATAAATTTCTTAGCTAAATTAGCACCTCTTTCCGAGCCTGTTATATTAGCAAAAGATCCAAAACCAAAAATGAAAGCAGGAGAGTCTTTTTGAGCCTTGAAGATAAAAAAAGAAGAAAATTTGTGAAGCAGATGACAGGTCTAGGAGTGTTGGGCTTGGCAAGTGGGGTTGGTATTTACTTTGCACCAGATTTGAAAGCAAAAGATTTGATATTGCGACCACCTGGAGCTGTAAGTGAAGATAAATTTCTTAAACTTTGTATAAAATGTGGGCAATGTTTGCAAGTATGTCCATATGATTCGATTGAGCTTGAAGATATAGATGGGGGAGCAAGTGTTGGAATGGCATATATAAATCCACACAAAAGAGGGTGTTATCTTTGCAGTGCATTTCCTTGCATGCTAGCTTGCCCTAGTGGGGCGTTGAACCATGAACACGATGATATAAAATATGTTGAGATGGGAATAGCTTTACTTACAAACATGAATTCGTGCTTGGCATTAAAAAATAAAAATGTCCCAAATAGTGCAGTAGATAAAATTTATAATCATACAAAGATATTATCTTCTAATGAGAGAAAAAATAAAAAAGTTAATATAACAGGATTAGAAAAAGAAAAAGATAAATTACAAAAAATTATTTTAGATAAGTTAGATAAATTTAGAGATAAGCCTTGTACAATTTGTGCTGACATGTGCCCTTATCCAACTCCAATAGATGCAATTGGTATGATAAAAAAAGATGATGGATTGATTCCTGAAATTAAAGAAGCATGTGTTGGCTGTGGGGCTTGTGTTGAACTTTGTCCAGTTAGTATCTTAAAAATTATTCCAAGAGAAGATTATACTAGTCTATATAAAAAAGGTAAAAATCATGGATAAAAAAGTTATGCTTGCAAGTATGGTGATTGCGTTATTGATATTTAGTGGTTGTGGTAATAAAGAAAAAAAAGATGAAAATTCTTCTAAAGATGTTACAAGCAAGATTATATCTAAAATAAAAATTACCAAAAATGTAGTTAAAAAAGATAAAACAAAAGAGATATCAAAAGAAAATAGTGGACAATTTTATTACTCTTATAATAAAGAGGGAAAGTCAAAAGAAGCAAAAGAGATTGATAAATATAATAAAGAGAGTTCCAAACAAAGAACAACTATTGATGCATATTTAGGTATAAAAAATCCTTATGCAGAAGTCAAAATTAATATGCTAATTAAGAGACCAGGTAGGGATTATATAATCAAATGCTCACCTTGTCATAATAGTTATGCAAATGGTGTAATAGGACCATCTTTACTTGGAAAAGACAAAGAATTTATTTATCAAAAAATTATAGAATTTAAGACTGGTAAAAGAAAAAATGTTTTAATGAAAGAGTTTGTTGAACAAATTAGCGATAAAAAATTACAAAAAATAGCTGGTGAAATAGAAACATTTAATAAACAAATAGAAAAAATGAGGAAAAACAGATGATTAAACATGTTATAGCAACGATTGCTTTGGTATTGGTGGTTTGGGCTAGTATACATTTGTATCAACTAGATAAAGAGGTAAATAAGTTGCAGCATATCACCGAAATTATCAATAAAAGTAAAAGGGAAGTTGTTCATTTAGTTGATAAAATAAAAATTATGGAAGAGATAGCACGAAATAAAAAATCAGATGCTATCAAAGCTGACTTAGATAAAAAAGATAAACAACTAACAGATAAATTACAAGCTTTAAAGAATGAAGTCGGCAATATTGCTGCCTTTAAAGTTAGTGTGTTGTATAAGAAAAATTGTTCTTCTTGTCATGGAGCAACAGGAGAGGGAATTATTGGACCAAAATTACTAGGTAGATCAAAGGATTTTATACTTAAAAATCTAGAAGAATTTAAGGCAGGAACTAGAAAGAACTATGTGATGTATGGATTGCTTGGAAATTTAAATAATCAACAACTTGTTGATTTGGCTACTGAAATAGGAACATTTCAAGCAAAGCAAGATGCAGCAAATAAATAATATGAAACATACAGAAGTTTCACTTCATTCTTTAGTAGAGCGTGAATTGTTTGAGAGCTTTGCTCTTAAACAAGATGACAATAAAAATAAGTTTCCTCTTGGCAAAGCCAAAGCTTCAGTCGCGAGGAATTTAACTTGGGCTTTGCCCGAGTTAAAGGGGACAGTTAAACAAGTTTTACAGAAGTCACTACTTCGTGCTTCAGTCGCGAGGAATTTAACTTGGGCTTTGCCCGAGTTAAAGGGGACAGTTAAATGAATAAATACAATGGAAGTGTTAGAGAATTAGTTAATGCTTCCTTTTTTTCAACCTTTTTAACAAAAA
>JAADIZ010000130.1 GCA_013151055.1 Campylobacterota bacterium | reverse complement strand
TAGTATCTTTGGTTTTTTCTCTTATGTATCAGAAGACAGGTTTATACAAGACTATATGAGCTTTTATGATGCAATAGACAAAGACATGAGAGTATATGACATACTAAATGTAGATACTTGGATAGATAAAATTGTACCCGATGGTATAAAAAGATATCTATATGTAAGATGGGAAAAGAGATATCAAAGTACAAGTAGCAATAATGAACTATCCAAAAAAGGCTACTCAAGGTTTCTTTTTGATGAAGTAAATGGAAAATACAAACTAATAGGTTTAGCAGGAAATAACTTTTGGGGCGGAAGTCTTGCAGAGTGGAGAGATGAAGTACCTGATATAGCGGGACAAGAACCAAAAATACTACCTGATTTAATTATTACTAAGGCTTCAGTATTTAGTGGCAATCTTGCTGTTTTTATTAAAAATCAAGGAGATAAAGATGTAACATCTTCTATTAAAGTTGAAGATACAAGTACAGGAGATAGTGTTACATATAGCAATGGATTGCCAGCTGGTGGAACGGCTATTGTTCAAATAAGCAATACCCAAGCACAAGCAGGAGATACAGTTGTCATTGATCCTAATAATACTATACAAGAATCAGACGAGACAAATAATAATGCCATAGCAGTTAGCTTTAATGGCCAAACTTTTGATTAATAATGAAAAAAATATTAATTATCTCATCGCTGATAGTTGTTGCTGCTTTTGGGGCGAGTAAACAAACTGATGAGTGGAAGGTAAGCGGGCGTTTAAATGCTTATATTCAAAGCATTGATGTTCAAGGTGAAAGCAATACAACAAAAGAGGGTACAACTCATGTAGAAGAGTTAAATCTTAACTTTGCAGGACCATTGAAAAACGGACATGCAGGAGTAGAGATGAGGGCAAGAACCACAAATAACCATAATGTCCAAACCGACGGAGCTGAGCTTTTATATTTGCACTCTTACTTTAGAAATAAGATATGGGCATTGGAAGCTGGTGATGTTGCGGCATCTTTTAATCCATATATATTTGGCGGAAGTGTAAAAGGATTTAAAGCAAGATATAAATCTTTGAAAAAAGATAAAAAGTGGGATTATACGATTATAGCTGGCTTTAGAAAAGGGAGTTGGAGAGAGGTTTTTAAAGATGTTAATGGCGAAGCTCCAACAGCATACGAAGGAGCTTTTGAGGCAAAATATACTTACTCTAGAGCCAAAGAGATAGCCATCAGTGTCGCTTCCTATAAAGACGATCTCTCAACTGGTGATGCAAATTCATCTGTTCTTGGTAAAAAAGGTATAGGTTTTGGAGTTAATGGCAAATGGAGATTTAGTAGATATGTGACTCTTAAAAGCAGAGTCGCTTTGACAAACGGAACTGATGATATAAAAAATAGCAAACCAAGTAAAACTCATAGTGCAATCTATCTAAAACTACTTACAAAACCCGTGCTAAAATCAGTTAAGAGTAACTTTATATACCAAAGAGTTGCATCTGATTTTATCTCATTTGGTGGAAGTGGAACGAAAGACAAAGAGCAGATAGAAAACTCAACTTCTTGGAGAATTAGCAAAAAATTTCGTGCAAATCTCAGCCTTAAAGCAAACAGGGATAATCTAAACGGAGCATTAGGAGATACAAGGCATATCTACTATGAGATGCTTCGTTTGAACTATCGTCCAGATTTTTTAAAAAGAGGAGATATAAATTTTAGACTTTCAAACAGAGATACTACAGGAAGAGGAGCTGATAACAACAGACAAATAGCAGGAGTTGACTTTACTATTCGCAAAAAAAATGGCTGGAGATATGGTGGAGGGTTTGAATACAATGATTATGATGACAACAATGCAACATCATCTTCTCAAACAACAACTATATATAGAGCATTTGTTGGGTACAGACATAAAATTAGCAAAACTAAATCTTATCGTATAACTGCTAGAACAAATTATCAAGATATACACGGAGACCAAGACAAGATTGGCTTTAAGGTTGATGCTGGTTATGTTCACAATAGACATCTCTCTATGGACTTATCATACAACATAAATGATACAAACTATGAGAGTTCAAACGATACTCAAAACAGTACTTATCAATTTAGAACTACATATAAAATCGATACAAAAGGTGCCAAAATAGTTAGACTTCTCTTAGAAAAAAGAGATGTTGATGTGGAAAATGATGGCGCAAACAGCTATAACGAATATAGAGAAAAGCTTTCGTTCGTTGTAAATTTCTAATCTCTACACACGAGAGATAAAAGAGTTTCTCGCGTGTCTTTTGGGCATAAAAGGAGTACATCTTGAGAGCTATAATTTTATTTATAATCACAGCAATCTTTTCATTTGCCAATATAGCAATAGTTGTTGACAATATGGGCATTTCTAAGCTAATAAGAGATGGTAAAGAAACAATCGTATACAAAAAAGAGCCATTAAAAAATCAACTCTTAGCAACCATACAAAATATTTTAGAAAAAGATAGTGGTGAGAGAAAAGCAAACCAAACAAAAACACAAAATGCAGATGATGAGGGTTTTGTTGATGCTATTACTATAAATGGACGAGAATTTAATGAGTTGCCAAATGATATAAAATTTTATGCAGAAGATTTGCAAAATGGAAAAGTGATAGTTAAAGGCTTGCTGGAAAGTCAAGACGAAAATACTCCACTAAAAGAGCTACATGTAGAGATAACAACAGATGGAGGCAATAGTTGGAGTAGAGCTAGTGATACTTTGAGAGATGGCAATAAAGAGTGGGATTGGTCGTTTGAGCCAAAACTTGATAAAAATTATGAATTTTCACTAAGAGTTGTAAAAGATGCACAAGTTGATAGTGGATTTAGGGTCACAGGTGAAGGAGCAGGTAGTGGAGCTAGTATTGGAGCATCAAGAACACTACAAATCGCTGGTTTTACACTTGAGCTTAATGCTGATGCAAACCTAATCAGTGGAAAACTTAGTGGCTCAGGAAAGATAACTATACCATACTTAAGCCAAGTTTCAAACTTTACAGCAAACACTATAAATGTCAATTTTAGTGATTTGAGTATATCAGGAGATAGGGTTACTATGGGTGATATTGTCTATGAAAGAGAGATAATTATACCAACCCCGTTAGCTAATCTAAATATCCATAAAATTGTATTTTCACCAACTTTGGCAAACAATAAAATAGAAGCAGATGTTGAATTTAAAAATGAGTTAGCATCTTTTGGTACTATTGTTTTGCCAACTTCGAGTAAAATTTTGCCAACATCATTTAATCTCACTATTCCATTTAGTTCAAAAACCCTCAATATTTGGGAAGAAAAAGGAGTCGAATTAGATATCTCTTCTGGCTCGCTAGGAGTTAGTTATCAAGCTGGAGATGCTTTGCCAAAGGCAAAACTACATATTCCAAGTGCTCAGTTTAAATTAGGCTCACTTTTGAGATATACTGATGGAAGTGCAGTAGAGATGGCAATAGCTGATTTTGGTACAATGCCAAGTTTCAGGATACCAAGAGAGACTAAACTTTTAGACACAGGTATAGTGTTGCCAAGTAGTTTGGGTATATCACTTGATTTAAGTGATTTTACAGACCCAAAACTATCATTTTCTAGCTCAGTAGATCTTTCAGGTTTCGAAAATGTTATAGCTAGAAATCTTGATGGAGTGAGCATAGAAGCACATGCTTCAAAGAGTGGATTTAGTGCAATTCTTAGTGCAACTCATCCCCTAAATCCTATAACAATCATAGATAGAGGAAGTGATGCAAAAAGTGTAAAACTTGTTTTTCAAGGAGATAATCCATCTTTTACCATAAGCATAACAAATTCGGATTTAACTCCTAGTTTTTCACTAAGTGGTGTAAATCCACAGATTCATTTTGGAGATTTATTTAAAAATGCAACAAGCGGTGCTAGTGGTTTGATAGCATCTTTGGGAAGTTTGAGTGCTCCTCGTATAAATATACCAAGTAGCCTATTTTTATTAGATAGCAAGATTAAGCTACCAAGTGGGATAGATGCTAGTGTCGATTTATCAGATATAACAAATCCAAAAATAACATTTAACACGACTGTAGATTTTTCGCAGTATGATAATTTTATAGCTAAACACATAAGTACAGCTACTATAAATGCTACTATATCAAGAGCTGGTTTTATGGCTAATGTTATTTCAGGTAAACCAACCCCGATTATGATATATGAGCCAAAAGGTGTAAAACTAAATTTCTTGGGTGAGAGTGGACCATCATTTTCTATAAAAATTACAGGAAGTGAGGTATTGCCTGAGTTTGATATAGGAGATATAAATGCTCAACTTGATTTTGGTACACTCTTAAAAAATGCCACAGCAGACGGTGCAAAAGTTTTGGCTGATGTGGGAGTTATCACAGAAGAAGGAGTGGAGTATCTAAACTTGATGCTACCTTCAAGAGTCAAACTCTTAGAGTCAAAATTTGCATTTGAAGGAATAACAGCAAACTTAAATCTCACAAACAAAGAGATAAAAATAGAGAGTTCAGCAGATTTAAGTGCTTATACAGACAATCCAGTCCTTAGAGCACTTGATGGTGCAAGATTTGATGCAACCATCAATCCTAGTGAATTTAGAGGTAGCCTAAGGGCAGAAGAAGAGCTTGAGCCTATATCTATATGGTCAAGCAAAAGAGTAAGTCTAAAAATAAATGGCTTACCTCAAGTTTTTGTAGTTGTAAATAGTAGTGGACTTAGTTTTGATTTGGGAGATTTAAGTGCCTCTATTGATTTTGGAGATTTGCTTAAAACTTCAAGCGGAGCGTCTGTTAGAGCACTCATAAATAGTGCTGCAAATAGTGCAGGAGATTATATGGTTGCTCTTGGGAGTAAGGCTTATCTTCTTGGAAGTACATTTGCCCTTGAACACACACAAGTTGGTTTTAATCTAAATAAAAAGAGCCTAACATTTAGTGCTACTGCTGATTTATCGGCATACTCAAATCCAGTTGTAAAAGCCTTTGATGGTGCAAGTTTGAGTGCTAAAGTATCAACTGCTGGATTTAGTGGAACACTCTCAAAAGAGGGCGGGCTTGACCCAATAGTTATCCTAAATCGAGGCGGAAGTGGCAAAGATGTATCTTTAGAATTTACCTCTTCACCGATAGTAGGGTTTAATATATTAAGCAGTGGTATCCATTTTGATTTTAGTGGAGGAAGTGCCAAGCTTCATTTTGGTGATTTATTAAATGGTGCAACTGCTCTGCTTAGCAGTGTAGAAGACGGAGTTTACTCTTGGGGGCTTAGCGAGAGAACACAACTGTTTCACTCTGCAAGAGCATACTTAAGCGATATAAATAATGGAAAATTAGATATAAAGGATATCACAAATCCTAAGATATCTTTTGATGCAACAGTTGATTTAAGTGGGTACGGAGGTATTTTAGCTTCCGTAAATAGTGCAACTTTAAACAATGCTGTTATCTCAAGAGCTGGATTTAAAGCAGATTTAAGTGCAAGTTTGGGTGATATAAATATTTGGAGAGAAAAAAGAGTTTCATTGGTGTTTAAAAAAGACCCAACTATAAAACTAGCAATTGGAACTGAGGGCTTAGACATAGGTTTCTCAAATTTAGATGCGCAGATTAACTTTGGAGATTTACTTGGTGATGCCAAGGCTTCTATAAGAGATGTCTTAACAGAGGGAGGCTCCTCTTTGGGTAGAACAGCATCAGAAACAACTACTGGAGCATATACTTGGGAAGTTAGCGGTGTAAACCGACCACTTTTTGGAAGCAGGGTTTTACTTAGTTCTATCGGCGGTTCGCTTGATTTGAGTGATTTTTCAAATCCATCTATCACACTAAATGCCACAGCAGATTTGAGCGGATATAGCCAAATTTTCAAGTATGTAAAAAGAGCAGATTTGCAAAATGTAACTATCTCTAAAGAGGGATTTAGCGGTTCACTCATCACAGCTTTGCAAGAGATACCTATTTGGAAAGAGAAGGGTGTAAAGATAGTTTTTGATGAAGATAATCCGCCAAAATTTAGTTTAAGCATAAAAACAAGCGGTTTAAAAATAGGTGTTAGCGATTTGTTTGCTAAAGTCCATCTTGGAACTCTATTAAACAACTCAATCGCAGATTTAAGAAGTGCAAGCGAGGGTGGATACTCTTGGAGTTTAGATGGGAGAAATGAGCTAGGAGATAGTGGTGTTTACCTATCAGGACTTAGTGGTATTGTAAATTTAACTAGTCTAAAAAATCCTATTATAAACTTAAATGCAACCGCAGATATTGATAGTTTAGGAAGTGCCTTTAGAGGAATAACTTTGCAAAATGCAGAGATTTCTAAGCAGGGTTTTAAGGGTGATTTAATTGCAAATTTAAGTGATATTTTGCTTTATCATAAAGATGCAAAAAAAGTTGAATTAAAGTTTGATGAAGGTAGAGCTCCAACACTACATCTAAGCCTAACTCGTGAAAAATTTAGTATGGGCATATCAAATTTAAATGCGAAGATAGCATTTACAAATCTATTAAACGATGAAACTCTTAGTTTAACCCCTCATGTAGAAGATACAACAAGACAAAAGGGAGTTTATGATTGGTCATTAGCTGGAACTTATAATTTTTTAAATGACTCAAATGGAGTAGTCCCTGTTACCAATATCGGTGGAACTATTGATTTAAGTGATTGGACAAATCCTGTTATAGTATTTCATACAACAGCTGATTTTACAAATTATCATTTAGCTGATTTTTTAAGTTTGGGTGTAGTAGAAGTCACAAGAGCGCAAATACAAAAGACGAAGATTGATTGGAATGTAGAAGTGAGTAATGCTAGTGCAGATTTCAAAATCTTGGAGTTGGGTGCTGGTGAAAATGATGATGTAAGGGTTGAACTTAGAAATATAAGTGGAAGTGCTAGTAGTAGTGGAGGAAGCGTAAGTGGAGCTGATGGAACACTATATTTTGGAAAGTTATTTAATGACAATAAGCAAATTGGCTTAACATATCACACAAGTGATAGTGGATTAAGATCATATGGATTCTCTTTTAGCGAAGATATAGTTTATAAAAAAGATGACAATAACTTTATAACCTTTAGAGGTTTAAGTGGAGATGTGATAGAGGTAAGTGAAGGTCACTATAAAGTAGTTTTAAGAGGAAGAGCAATAGCGAGGTCTGATGCGTTAAATGCCATTAGCATAGATGAATTAACTCTCTCAAATCTTGAAATAGGAAGTGATGGTTTTAAAGGCGATTTAACAGCTAGTTGGGATAATTTGGTTATAAATATACTCGAAGACAAGGCAACACTTGATTTAAGAAGTATAGGAGTACATATAGATTCATCTGCTTCAATGCCTATAAAATTGACCACTTTTGATGGAGATTTAGACCTTCATCAAATCTTTGATGGAAGTGATGTAAAAGCTGGTTTATCTTATGCTAGTTCAGCCATAGATTGGAGTTTTGGGAGTGGACGAGTTTTATCTATCAATGATAACTTTACTTTTAAAAACTTAAATGGGGTTATAAACCTCT
>JAADIZ010000140.1 GCA_013151055.1 Campylobacterota bacterium | reverse complement strand
AATTTGAACATAATCAACTCCGCCTATAAAATCCTTTTTTTTCCAACCCATAGTGTCCATAGTGTTTTTACAAACTACAAATCTTATATTGTCATACACCATTAAAGAGTTTATCCTCTTTAGTATCTTTTTATTATAATCTTTTCTTGCTACTCTTATGCCATTTGCGTAAAATATAACCTCTATCTTCAAAGCCTCTTGTGGATAGCCTTTTAAGACATTGTTCATGGCATTTAATATATGATTTACTTTTGTTGTTTCGCTACTATTAACTCGTATAAGCCAAAGCCTTGGCTTTTCAAAATCAGGTTGTGGGGATGCAAAATTTACTTTTGCAAAGGCAAAAACACTTAACAATAAAATTAGTATCAACTTTCTCATCATATCTCCTTACTGCCACTCTAGTTGGTCAAAATAGTGTCTAGCATTTCTTAAGTATAATTCATTGTAATGAGGTATATCTTTAAATTTATCAGTATGTACATACTTTTCCAAATCCGCTGGGTCAATGTCTTCATCATGAGCTTTTAAAACTTGATTTTTAAGCATTTTTAAGCATTTGCAGATACTCTAATGTTGGTTTATAAGAGTTTGCATCAAATCTTTTTCCGTGTCCACCCATCACATACTTTGCATTTTTACTCTGTATAAATTTTAAAGCTTTTATCCACTCGTTCATGTTGCTATCACTCGCATAGTTCACAAATCTGCCATTGAATATAGTGTTTCCTGTAAATATAAAGCTATCTTTGGGACTATAGACTATCAAGTCCGCAGCTGATTGTGTACCAAGTGAGGGCTTTAGGATATAGATATTTTTTTTGCTTCCTTTTATCTCTAATTTTTTGTCTACTAGCATATCAGGAATTACTATTTTTGTATTTTTCATCAAATCTTTTGACAAAGTATCAAAAGTTCTCTTGTAAGTGTCTGGGTGTGCCTTTATCAATTTGAGCATATTTGAAGCACCTATAATTTTCAAACCCTTTTCTTTGAAAAATGAAGCTCCCAAAAGTCTGTCATCATGATAGTTAGTGATGACTACAAACTTGATTTTCTTATGTGTAGATTTTTCTATAAATGCATTTAACTCTTTTGCAAAATTATATGTGGAACTTGCATCTAAGAGAACCAAAAAATTACCCATATCGATATAGCAAACATTTGACACAAAACCTTTGTTTGATTTTAGTATAGGGTCATATGCTCCTATAAAACAGCTGATATCTTTGGTTATCTTAATTGGTTCAAATTTAAAAAAATTTGCAAATAAAAAAATTGGTAAAAGTAAAAGAAGTAAGGTTTTTTTCATGATATCTCCAATGAGAATTTTTCAGCAAGACATACGCCTTGCTGAAAATAATTTAGCTTTTATAAAGCGATAATTCAATCCCTGGATTGTTTTTTACACCAATTATATCTGGAGTTTCAAGCTTTAAGTTTTTGATATGTTTGTGCTCACTTAGGTATTTTTCTACAGTTTCCCATACAGGCTCACCCGTAGATGCACTACCAACAGTTGACCAACCAGCCATTTTATATATTCGATTAGCGTCTATCTTTTCACCTGTGCTGAGCTCTAAGTTAGTGATTCTTTTTCCCATATTTTTTCTGGGGTCAATCGTATATGACAACCCACCAGTTCTTACCATATCTCCACCTTGTTGTAAAAATGGATCTTTATTAAAAAGATTATCTGCAACATCTTCTAAGATATTATGTAAATCAGCACCCTTAACATCTCTTATGTAAGTTTCTGGATAAGTCATAGCCGTGTGATTCATTAAATCATCAAATGTGATTGTTCCACCAGGCATGACAGTTGTACCCCATCTAAAACCAGGAGACAATGATATATCTGCACCCTTAACTTCACGCAATGCATCACATATAATTTGATCAAATGTTCCGTTAAAATTACCTCGTCTATAGAGTAAATCATCTGTAGTTGCAAGAGGTCTAGTTAGCTTTTCAAGAAATGGTGCCCTAGTTTTATCGATAAAGGCTTTCATTTCCTTGTTTTCAGGTAACAAATCTGAAAATACAGGCATAAGAGTAAATCTAAAATCTCTTACTTTTTTGTCTTTGATATCAAGATCAAGTACACCTAAAAATTTAGCGTTTGATCCAGAGTTTACAACATGCGTTATGCCCTTACTATTTTTCACAGGAATTGCTTGTGGGACAGCATCATGCGTGTGTCCACCCATGATAAAATCTATACCATTTACTACTGATGCCATTTTCTTATCAACATCAAAACCATTGTGGGATAAAAGGATGATTGCATCAGGTTTTTCTTTTGATTTTACCTTGTCAATCAATGTTTGCATCTCTTCTGGTCTTATACCAAAAGTCCAATCAGGAATAAACCTTTGTGGATTTGCAATTGCTGTATATGGAAATGCTTGACCGATAATCGCCACATTGTGATCTCCGATTTTTTTCATGACATAGGGCTTAAATGCTCTACCTGTATCCTCATTGTACGCCTCAACCCCATTCATCAAAGATTCATCTTTAACAAAAACATTTTGTGCAACAAAATCAGAATTAGAGGCTTTGATATTATCCAAAATTTCTTTTTCTTTATATGTAAACTCCCAGTGACCAGTCATAATATCTACACCTAATATATTTGATGCATCGACCATGTCTTTGCCTCTAGTGTAGAGTGCAGTTGCACTTCCTTGCCAAGTGTCTCCTCCATCTAATAGTAATGTTTTATCTTTTCCAAAACTTGTTCTTAAGTGATCTGTTAGAGTTTTAAGGTGTGCAAAACCACCAACCCTGTGAAATCTTTTTGCATTTTCTACATAATTTACACAAGTCATGGCAAATGCAGCACGTGAATTAGATTTTATACCAAAATGTTTTAAGAAATGAGTGCCTACTATATGAGGAGGCTTGCCATAATTTGAATAAAAACCTAGATTTACACTAGGCTCTCTAAAATGTATAGGCAAAAGTTGAGCATGCACATCTGTTATATGCATAAACCTTGCATTCCCAAAATTTTGGATTTTATAATAATCATCTAAATTTTTTACATCAAAAAGTCTTTTATGTGACTTTGCATATAGTGATGATGCCCCTAAAACGGACATCATATATAAAAATTCTCTTCTGTTTAATGAACTCATTTAATCACCCTATTGTGGCATTGCTGAACGCCAAGTTTTTTCAAACTCAGCTGATTGAGTCAATGCAGTTTGGGCTTGATAGGCAGCTTTATTTGCCAAAGCCGTTGCTTTCTTTGGGTCTGTTTTTGCTAATTTTTTTGCTTGATTTAGTATTTTTTTAGTATTTTTCCAAGCTACCATTTCGCTGTGTGCTTTATTGTATTTTGCTTGTGCATTAGCTATTGCTGAATCTGCACTATTTGAGGCATATGGATTTGTCATCGCACATCCTGCCAAAAATGCTACTGTAATTGTGCTTATTAAAAGTAATTTTTTCATAATTTTATCCTTCTACTTTCTTGTATCTGGGCCAAAAAGTTTCATACCGTTTGACATATATGTTAAAAAGTATGCTAGCTCTTTTAGTGGCTTGCTTTGCATTTTTGGTTTTTCACTGCCTGTATCTTTTACACATCCAGCAAGTCTTCGCTGAAGAGTTCCAAGTCCGCCCCATTTGATTCTATAAACTGGCATTTGAGTAGTTGCTCCTAACGCTGGGCTTAAAGCTTCAGCCCTTAGTCTCTTACCGGCACCTTTTACATGGCATTCATTACAACTAATAGCCAAGTAACCTCTTTGTTTATAAAAAAGTTTTTTACCAGCTTCATATGCTTTTGCTGCATTTGCGTTAGGTATCTTTATATTGATTTTTTGACCTCTTGACTTATATGCTAGATATGAAATAACTTTTGCTATATCACCCTTACCATATTTGAGAGGTTTTTCACCATTTTTAACTCTACACTCATTTACAGCTATTCCAATTGTTATAATTTCATCTTTTTTTGTATCATAATAAGGATAGTTTTGCTTAATTGCAGGATTTGGAAAACAGCTAGAGTATGTTTTTCCATTTGCAAAAGGCTTTTTGTATAGTGCTTCACCATCATCAAGTGGAATTTCATATGGAGGGAAAGCATTTATCTCTGCAAATTGCTCTTTACTAGGCTTATACCAGCTAAGAGACCCATCTTGAAATGCTTGAAAGCTTAGTGGATAAATATAATCCTTCTTTATCTCTTTTATCGATACATATGGAAAGTATTTTGCTTGATTTTTAACTGGATTTTTAAACTTCTTTAAAAAATAGTTTACAAATGCATGTCTATCTTTTTCTGCTTGAGCGTTAAAATTTGCTGCAAACATAATACTACCACTTATCATGGATATAATGGCAATTTTCGCTAATCTTTTTAACATATTAATCTCCTTTTTGTTAATAACTATCTAAAGTATTTACTTTAATTTAATATCTTTCTTTTCTGTTGCCCCAGTATTGTCTTTCCATTGCACTGTAATAATATCGCCTTTTTTTGCACCTTTAAATGCAAATTTTATATAAGGATTTTTTGATATTGCTGAAGTTGGGTACATATCGTAAACAACTCTTCCTCCATGCTTTACTGTAAGATGAGTTATATATTTTGGTTTACCTTTTCCTCCAGAAATTGTTCCAGATAGCATCGGATGTTTAACTAATAGTTTAACTGTTGCTATATCATTTTTAACTTTTGCTATTGATTTTATTCCCATTTCTTTTCTCCTAATTTTTTTTTTACTTAACTGTCATCTTTTTAAGAAGCAAAGCTCCTTAAAAATTCACGCTCTACTAAAGCTTTGGCTGTCGCCAAGAAACTTATTTAACTGTCATCTTTTTAAGAAGCAAAGCTCCTTAAAAATTCACACGCTACTAAAGCACAACCTTGCGGTCGTATTTCTTTGTACAAATAGCTGGTATCAACCGCCACATCCACCAACTGTTACTTTCACTTGTTTAACTGCTTCGTGTAGTTTTCCATTTGCATCTTCAACTATCAATCTAACATTACTTGTTTTTCTCATCTTGATTCTTGTTGAAAACTTTGGAATAGTTCCTTCGCTTAGATCCCAAGAAACTGCCAATGGACGCGGATTTTCATCTATTATAATAGTCATATTTTTTGCATTGCTTAAACTTGTTGAAACAGTAATAGGAACAGCTGCACCATTTTCTGCGATATCAGGTAATTTTAATACTGCTTTATCATCTTTCATCACATTTGTTGTGCCATAAGCATCTTTAAGTGCTGCATCACCTGTCGTTGCATCAAATGCTTTTGGGTGTTCTGAAAGTATGCTCGCACTGCCTAATGTCTGTAGAGTTGCAATTGCTGCAACTGATGTAAATCCTAGCCCTAAAAATTTTCTTCTTTTCATGTTTTATTCTCCTTATTTTGCTTTTGTTATTTCTTGTAAGTATGCTACAAGTGCATCTATTTGATGTTTTGTTATCTTATGACTTCTGCCCATAGGCGGCATAAGAGTATTTTTGTTTGTTTTATTTGGATCCCAAATTTTATCAAACAAATACTCTTTTGGATATGTATTTAAGTTAACCAATTTAGGACCAATATCGCCAGTTTGTGGGATACTTGGGTCACCTTGAACTGCATGACAGGCTAAACAGTTACCAAGTTTTTTAGTAACAAATACTTTACGACCTTCTTTGACTAAAGCATCATTGCTTGTAGCATACACTGTACTAGCACTAATTACACCCATTAGAGCAACTGCTAATAATTTCTTTGCATCTATCATCTTTTCTCCTTTTGTTTTTTACTTTACTGTCATCTTGTTTAGGAAGTAAATTCCTAAACAATTCACACGCTACTAAAGCTACGACTTGCGTCGAGAGGCTTTTTCATTAACTGTCATCTTAGTCAGAGGCAAAGCCTCTGACTAATTCACGCTCTACTAAAGCTTTGGCTGTCGCCAAGAAACTTATTTAACTGTCATCTTTTCAAGAAGCAAAGCTCCTTAAAAATTCACGCTCTACTAAAGCACAACCTTGCGGCCGTATTTCTTTTAACTGTCATCTTTTCAAGAAGCAAAGCAAGCAAATGCGGTCGCGTTAGCGATGCTTCCTTGAAAGCTCCTTAAAAATTCACGCTCTACTGAAGCTTTGGCTTTGCTTTGTGTTTATTTGCTTTTTTCTAGCATGTATTTAACTGTGCTTTTTACATCTTCATCTTTAAGTGATGCATCTCCACCTTTTGGTGGCATAGCCTTAAAACCGTTGATAGCATGATCAAATACATCTTTTAAATTTTCTTTTCTTATCTGTGCCCAGTCAGCTTTATCACCAAATTTTGGAGCTCCAGCTATTCCTGAATTATGACAACCTGCACAAGTATTTTTGTATATTGTTTCGCCTATATTTCCTTTTGCTTTTTTCTTATTTTTATCACCAAAAGAATATCTCTCTTTACCAAATGGAGGCTTAACAATAGTAGCATCTGTTTTTATATGCATCACAACCATTTTAGAAGTATCTATACAATTTTTCATACATCTTGTATTGCTTGTATCTGCTTTTCTTAGATTATTGTATTCAAAACCTTTTTCATTTGGCATATGAACAGATTTTATAAAATTTCTGTCTATTACTGTGCTATCTTCTATATCTTTTCCATTCACCTGAATTTCATTTAATTGAAGTAAGTATCCGAGTATCCCGTACACTTCATCATTATTAAGTGATTTTGGTGCTGAAAGAGGCATAGCTGTTTGTATATACCAAAAAAATGGTGCTATATAAGGAGCATAGCTTCCCAAAGTTTTAAGTGGTCCTGGGTCTCCGCCTGTTCGCGGATGTAGTTTTAAAGTGCCGATACCGCCTGCAAGAACTGGAAATCTATCAACTCCTTCACCAAAATCTCCGTGACAAGTAGCACATTTTGCAGCAAAAACCTTAGCACCTTCTTCAACATTCATTTTTCCATCTGGTAAACCTTTACCATCTGGTCTAACATCCGTATTCCAAGCTTTTAAAGTTGCTTTGGAAGCTTTTTTGCCTAGAGAAAGGTTTTTCCCACTAAATGGAGACTTATAAACTTCTTTTACGGTAATTACATTTTTTCTGATTATTGCACCGTCAACATTAATTATACGACCTTGTTTATTTTTTGCTGTGCTTTGATAAGGATATTTATCAGGGTTGGCTGGGGTATAGGTTAACTTTGCAGCTCCTAGATTTGTGACAATCGCAATTGAGCCTGCCAATAGTGTAAGATTACGCGTAAACATGTACATCATTTACCTCCCCATTACTTTTCACTTCCCAAGTTTGTATAGCATTTCTATGATAGATAGCTTCTTTACCACGAGCAGCTACCAATTGTTTTGCTGTTGGTTGAGTGTATCCTGTGTCATCAGTTGACCTACTTTGGAGCAACATTGGTTTTCCATCCCAGTTTACTTCAATTGCAAATCTAGTAACTGCCTTAGGAAGAATGATACTTGTAAATTTAGCTTCTCTCCATGTTTTACCACCATCTATTGATACATCAACATGTGTGATAGTTCCTTTTCCTGACCAAGCAATTCCTTCTACTTTAATTACACCTTTTTTTGTTTCTTTCCAATTCCTCTCAGGACACGGTGAAGTTATAACAGAGTTTGCTTCCATGGCCCAATTGTACATTTTTGCATGACCATCTCGTTCAAGCATGGTATATTTTGTAGTTTCTTCTCTAACGAACCATGATTTATCATCAAATTTTAATCTTTTAAGCCATTTGACCTGTATTGCACCTTCCCAACCAGGGAGAAAAAGTCTCACAGGATATCCTTGTTCAGGACGAAGAGCTTCACCATTCATGGCATATACAAGCATGGCATCATCTAAAACTTTCTCTATAGGTACACTTCTTCCGACACCTGCTGGATCTGAGCCTTCAGGGAACATCCATTTTGCTTCTGGTTTCAAGCCAATGTCTTCAAGTATAATTTTTAATGGAACTCCCGTCCATTCTGAGCATGCGAGCATACCGTGCGTAACTTGAAGTGAGTTTAGTCCAGGTCCTCTCCACTCCATGCCATGTTTGCCGCACACTCAAATGAATGAATAACGCTGATACTTGGATATCTTTTGATATCTTCTAGTGTAAGAACAACTTCTTTATCCACCATGCCGTGTATCAAAAGTCTCCATTCAAGTGGGTTTATATCTACAACTCC
>JAADIZ010000111.1 GCA_013151055.1 Campylobacterota bacterium | reverse complement strand
GCTGCTTGGTTGTATGCACAATTTGTTACTTCAAAAACAGTAGATGTTAAAAAATCACAAGTAGGCTTGACTTTTATAAGAAAATCAACAATCTATGATAAGTCATTTACAAAAAGAGCTCCAAAACTTGGTGGATTGATTGAGTTTTATCGCTCCCCTGCCAGAGTTGCTTGGACTCCAACAGGAATCAATGAGCCAGATTATGCAAAACTAGCACCTCTATGGTGGCAAAATATTGGTGATGCCTCAAGTGGTGCCAAAACACCACAAGCGGCACTAAATGCACTATGTACAGCTCAAGAAAAAGTTATGAAAAGAATAGAGCGTTCAGGTGTTCAAGGAGATATTGGCCCAAGAATTGGTAAAGCAAAAGGTGCGGCATACTGGTTAGCACAGCCAGGTGCTCCTAAGCCAAAACTTGCTAATGAAAACCCAAAACCTATTACAGTCCCTTATGATGAACTAATCAAGTCATGGACTAAAAGCAAATAGCTTACATTAGCACACGAAGAGGAAAACTTCCTCTTCGTGCATCATCAAAACAAGGCAAAAAATCATGAAATATGTTTTAGCAATAGATCAGGGCACCACTTCAAGCCGTGCTATTTTGTTTGACAAAGATATGGAAATTGTGACAATCTCACAAAAAGAATTTCCTCAATATTATCCAGCGTCTGGCTGGGTAGAACACAATCCAAATGATATCTACGATACCGTTATCTCTACATGTAAAGATGTTATAAAAAATATTGATATAAAAGATATAGTATCAATCGGTATCACAAATCAAAGAGAAACAACCCTTGTGTGGGATAAAAATACAGGAAAAACACTATATAACGCGATAGTTTGGCAAGACAGAAGAGCTTCAGTGTTATGTAGTGATTTAAAAAAACAAGGATATGAGAATTTAATCAGAGAAAAAACGGGCTTGTTGCTAGATCCGTACTTTTCTGCTACAAAACTCAAATGGATATTGGATAATGTTGAAGGAGCACGAAAGAGAGCTGAAAATGGTGAGCTTCTCTTTGGAACAGTAGATTCATTTTTAATTTGGAAATTAACAGGTAAGCACTTTACCGATGCAACAAATGCAGCAAGAACTATGCTTTATAATATAAAAACCAAAAATTGGGATGAAGAGATTTGTGTTTTACTTGAAATTCCTTTAAATATGTTACCAAAAGTAAAAAATTGTGCAGATGATTTTGGTTATGTCAAGGAAGGTGTATTTGGAGTAAAATTACCTATTTGTGGGGTTGCTGGAGATCAGCAAGCAGCCACTATTGGTCAAGCCTGTTTTGAGCCAGGAATGCTTAAATCCACATATGGCACAGGATGTTTTGCTCTGCTAAATATCGGCAAAGAGATGGTTTTATCAGACAATAAACTCTTAACAACTATCGCTTATCAGTTTGACGATAAAATAACATATGCTCTTGAGGGCTCAATTTTTGTAGCAGGGGCTGTTGTCCAATGGCTAAGAGATGGTTTGGGTATCATAAAAGAAGCAAGCCAAACTCAAGAACTCGCTATCAAAGCAGATAAAGCACAGCAACTCTACATTGTGCCAGCATTTACTGGTATGGGAGCACCGTATTGGGATGCTGATTGTAGAGGAGCAATATTTGGTTTAACTAGAAATTCTGGTCCAGCTGAGTTTTCAAAAGCTGCTTTGCAAAGTGTTGGCTATCAAACAAAAGATTTATTAGAAGCTATGTATTCTGATTTATCAACAAATAAAAAATTGACAGAAAAAAATGCCATATTGAGAGTTGATGGTGGAATGTCCTCATCTGATTGGACTATACAGTTTTTATCAGATATCTTAGGAGTTCAAGTGGATAGACCAAAGATATTGGAGACAACAGCTTTGGGAGCTGCTTGGCTTGCTGGCATGCATAAAGATTTTTATCCTGCACAAGAAGAATTTGCGAGCAATTGGCTACTTGAAAAGAGATTTGAGCCAAATATGGATACGAAAACTAGAGAAAAATTGTATCGTGGTTGGAAAGATGCTGTGCAAAGAACACTCTGTAAAAACACATCATGCTAGCTTTCTTTAAGTTTGATATTTTAATAACACCTTACATTATAAGTTTTGTATATTTTTTTGGGGCAATCATAATCCCTTTTATAATAATCTATTTCTTTAAAAAAAATCTTCGTATAAACTCTTTGAGGCTAAGACTTTATATGCTGGTAGCATTTCTAATATGTGAATTGTTTTTGGAGAATTTTTTGCGAATTTTTCATGGTCTATTTTAAATTATTAGATACAATAAGTACCTAACAATAAAAAACAACATGAATTTAAAAGGAGACAGTTAAATGAAACATACAGAAACTTCGTTTCGTGCTTCAGTAGCGAGGAATTTTTTCTGGGCTTTGCCCAGTAAAAAGGAGACAGTTAAATGAACGACATGGGTGAACCAAGAATTAAAATAGTGGCTATGCCAAAAGATACAAATCCTAGCGGAAATATCTTTGGTGGCTGGATAATGTCAAATATAGATATAGCAGGAGCCCTTGCAACTAGGGATTTACCTATTGTAAGAGTAGTTACCATCAAAGTAAACTCAATGGAGTTTCGTGAGCCTATATTTGTCGGTGATGTGGTTAGTTTTTATGCAAAAGTTATAAAAGTTGGCAATACTTCCATAAAAGTGGCTATTGAAGTAAATGCCGAAAGGCTTTATAAAAACGCTAGAAGATGTGTACATGTAACAAGTGCAAATATCACCTATGTTTCCGTAACTTTAAAGGGAGAAAAAATACCTGTGAAATGCAGTGAAAATTACCTTATCACACTAGGAATTAAAACAGATGAAAAATGAATCATATGACATAGTGATTATAGGAGGAGGAGCGTCAGGAGCAGGAGCTGCACTTGATGCAACGCTAAGAGGTTTCAAATGTCTACTTTTAGAAAAAAATGATTTCAGTGAAGGCACAAGTAGTAGGAGTACAAAACTAGTTCATGGCGGAGTTAGGTACTTAGAAGCTGCAGTCAAAAAGCTTGATAAAAGCCAATATGACTTAGTAAAAGAGGGGTTAAAAGAGAGATATAGACTCTTAAGAAATGCACCTCATCTAGCACACTCTATCACTTTAGTTACGCCTCTTTACAAATGGTATGAGATTCCTTACATATATATCGGATTAGCTCTTTATGATTTGATTTCTGGCAAAAGAAGACTTGGCAAAAGTCAAATAATTGGTAAAAAAGAAATCATAGATATCTTTCCTTCAGTTAAAAAAGAGGGATTAAAAGGTGGCGTGAGGTATTTTGATGGTACTTTTAATGACGCGAGAATGGCACTAGCTTTACTACAGAGTGCTAAAGAAAAAGGCTGTGTTGTTAGAAATTATAATGAAGTTATAAATTTTAAATATCAAAACAAAAAAATATGTGCAGTAGAGATTAAAGATAAGATAAGTGGTGAGACATATAGTGTTGATACGGATTTTGTTATAAATGCCACTGGTGTATTTTGTGATAGCATAAGAAAAATGGACGATAAAAATGTGCATAACATAATAGAGCCAAGCTCAGGCATACATATAGTCTTAGATAAAAAATTTCTACCAAACAATGAAGGCTTGATGATACCAAAAACAGAAGACGGCAGAGTTCTTTTTATGCTTCCGTGGATGGATAAATGCCTAATAGGAACAACTGATGAAGAATCATATCCTAGTGAGCATCCAAAAGTAGATGATAAAGATGTTGAATATCTTTTAAGACATGCAAGAAAGTATTTTAGTATTGATATTCAAAAAAGCGACATTTTGTCTTCTTGGTGTGGTCTGCGACCACTCGTAACACTCAAACATACAAATGACACAAAAGAGCTTGTAAGGGAGCATTATATAGAGACATCCGGCTCTGGTTTAGTGAGTCTAGCAGGTGGAAAGTGGACATCATATAGAAAAATGACTGAAGATGTTGTAGATGTTATTCAAAAATTATCGGACAGGAAAAATCTACACACATGTTGCACAAAACATTACAAATTGTTCGGAAGTGAGCAAAATATAGAAATTATTAAAGATAAATTAGATAAATTATGCCTAGAAAAAGAGATAAGTGAACATTTACTAAAAACTTATGGCTCTAAAGCTTTAGTTGTTGCAGATTTTATCACAAGATATGGGAAAGAAAAAGTCCATAAAAACTACCCCTTCTTGGAAGCTGAGATATACTATGCTATAGAGCACGAGTTTGTAAAAAACCCGCTTGATTTCTTAATTCGTCGTGTAGGATTAGGACTTATAGATATAAATGCGACAAAGAAATCTTTGGAAAAAGTAGCATTTATATTTAAAAAGTCTTTTGGCTGGAGTGAAAAAGTTTATGAAAACAAACTTCAAGAAGCATATTCACTTCTAGATAATGCTATATAAATAAATATTGTAATGCTTTTATTACCTTATTTATGTATAATAACAAATCATAATTTTATAAGGAGATAAATATGAAAAGATTAGTTACTATAGCAGTTGGAACTGCCATTTTATTGTCATCTAGCCTCATGGCTGGACAAACACTCAGGATTCTTACTTGGAAAGGATATGCTCCGAAAGCATTAGTTGACAAGTTCGAAAAACAGACTGGCATAAAAGTTGAATTGACTTATTCTAATAATGAGGAAATGATAGCAAAACTTCGCGCAACAAGAGGCGGTGGATTTGATTTAGCTCAACCTAGCCAAGATAGAATCAGCTCAGTTCAGGCAAAATTCAAAATTTATCAGCCTATGGATTATTCAAAAATAAAAACATCTGAATTTATACCATCAATGCTTGCAGCTGTTAAGAAAAATACAAAAGTAAAAGGCTCCTCTTATGCTGTTCCTTTTGCCTATGGAACTTCAGGATTAATTGTAAATAAAAAATTAGCTCCTTATGCAAAAGATTATAGTGACTTGCTAAATCCTATGTATAAAGGAAAGATTTCTTATAGATTAAAAAGACCAACTCTTATAGCTATGGCATTTGCAAAAGGGGATAATCCATTTGCAAAATACAGTGATGCAAAAGCATATAAAAAACTTATGGATGGCGTAAAAGCAGATTTAATTAAAGGAAAGCCACTTGTTAAAAATTATTGGGCAAATGGCGACGCTCTTCTTAGTATGATGAGAAGTGGTGAAGTTGTAGTTGCTATGGGTTGGGATGGAGGTGGCTGGAAGCTACACAAAGAAAATCCAAACATAGATTTTGTAGCGCCAGCTAGTGGAGCTTTAGGATGGATAGATACTTTTGCAATCCCTGCAAAAAGTAAAAATGTAAAAGCTGCATATAAATGGATTAATTTCATTATGAAGCCTGCAAATGCTGCACTTTTCACAAATGAAAGTGGTTATGGCACAGCTTCAAATGGTGCAACTGCACTTCTTTCTCCAGAGAAAAAAGCAAACTTTCAAAGATCTTTTTCTAAAGCAGATATTGATAATATCAAATGGTATCCACCAGTTCCTGCTAAGCTAGAAAAAATAGAAGGTAAAATTTTAGATTTAATCAAATCTGAATAAATAATGCTAAGGGAAGATACCCTCTTCCCTTTTTTAGGAAAATATATGAATAATGTACTAGAGATAAAGAATCTCAAAAAAGCTTTTGGAGATTTCAAAGCTGTTGATGGTGTGAGTTTTAATGTTGAAGATGGTAAGTTTTTTTCTATTTTAGGACCTTCTGGATGTGGAAAAACTACCCTTCTTAGAATGATAGCTGGATTTTTAAAACCAACTTCTGGAAACCTTTTGATAAATGGTAAAGATATGCTAGGCGTATCTCCAAACGAAAGACCAGTAAACCTTGTTTTTCAAAATTTAGCACTTTTCCCTATGATGGATGTAGGTGAAAATGTTGCTTTTGGCTTAAAAAGAAAAAATATACCAAAAAATGAGATAAAAGAGAGAGTAAGCTCAATGTTACAAAGAGTTCAACTTAGTGGGTATGAACGAAAAAAAATATCTCAACTTTCAGGTGGACAAAAACAAAGAGTAGCAATAGCAAGATCTCTTGTGCTTGAACCTGCTATACTACTCCTTGATGAACCTTTAGGAGCACTTGATTTAAAACTGCGAGAGCAAATGAAAATAGAATTAAAAAAACTGCAAAATGAAATAGGAACAACCTTTATATATATCACACACGACCAATCTGAAGCACTTGTCATGAGTGATAGAGTTGCTGTTATGAATGCTGGACAATTTGAACAAATTGATACTCCTGTAAATCTTTATGCAAATCCAAAAACAAGTTTTGTGGCTGGTTTTGTTGGTGAAACAAATAAATTTGAAGCCAAAAAAGAAGATAATACAAGTGTCAGCACAAAAGACAATATAAGTTTTAAATCAATTTTTATAGATAAAGATATAACTGACAATTGCCATCTCTTCGTTAGACCAGAAGCCATAGCTTTAATGCCAAAAGACGATATTGAGGGTATGAATTATTTTAATTTAAAAGTAAAAACCATACTTTTTGATGGCTCAAATACAAAAATCTTAGCAACTATAAATGACGGTAGTCGAGAAATATCAGTTTCACTACCTCAAAACAGAGAGTTTGCACACATCAAAGAGGGTGAAATTGTAAAAGCAGCCGTACATAAAAATGACTGTAAATGCTATAAGATACAGCTATGAATAGACATATAAAACTTGGATTTTTTATCTTTTTTGTACCTGTAATTTTATGGCTTTTTTTGCTTATAGTCTTGCCCCAAATTGATTTACTCTTGATGTCCTTAAAGTTTGAAAATGATGCAGGCAAAATGGTTTGGAGTTTTGCAAACTATAGTTCATTTTTTACTCAAAAAGTATATTGGCTAACCTTTGCTAGAACTGCAATTTATGCAATCATTGTCACTTTCTTAACCTTTGTAGTAACCTTTCCTATGGCCTTTTATATAACAAAAGTAGTAAACCCAAAATACAAAGGTTTTCTAACAATTCTCATACTAATGCCTTTTTGGGTCAGTGAATTAGTGCGTGTTTATGGTTGGATGATATTACTAAGAGAAAGTGGAGTTATAAATTATTTTTTACTAAAACTTGGAATCACGCATCAACCAATTGAAATGTTATACAATGATGCTAGCATGATTATGGGACTTGTTTATACATCTATGCTCTTCATGTTGGTGCCTATCTTATCATCGCTTGATGGTATGGATGATAGCTACATAGAAGCAGCACATGATTTAGGAGCTTCAAAATTTATAATATTTATGAAAATAGTCATACCATATGCGGCTCCTGGCATCGTTTCGGGCTCAATCGTAGTATTTATGTTAACTTTGGGCGATTATTTGACCCCGAACTTAATGGGTGGTAAAAATTCACTATGGTTTACTGAGCAAATTTACAACCAATTTATAGAAAGTTTTAACTGGAATCAAGGTGCAGCTTTTGGATTCTTGCTACTACTGATATCATCTCTAATCATATGGATTGGGCTTAAAATCAGCAAACAAAATCTAGCAAAGGCACTATCATGATAAGATCTTTACCAAAAAGCAAAGGGTACGATACTGGATTTTTGATATATGTTATTATATTTTATATTTTTTTATTTGCACCATTGATAGTTACGAGTGTTTTAGCTTTTAATAACTCGGATTTTCCTTCTCTTCCTTGGAATGGTTTTTCGCTTGATTGGTTTTTGTCAGATACAGACACAAGAGTTGGACTCATACATGACAGCACAAATCTTCAGAGCATTTGGGTGAGTATCCAAACAGCATTTTTTGTCTCGATTTTTTCCTTAATTATGGGAACTTTTGGAGCATTTTTATTTGAACAAGAAAACTTCAAATTCAAACAAGGACTTTATTTTCTAGCTCTTACACCGCTTGTTATACCTGGAGTCATCTTGGGTATTTCTCTTCTTTTATCAACAAATAGTGCTGGAACATTTTTTGATGATAAATTTGGTTGGGATATCGGGATATTAGCACCTAGTTTTTGGCTTGTTGTTGTCGGACAATTTTCATTTATATCTACTTTTGTTTTGCTAGTAGTTTCTGCTAGACTTAAGAAATTTGATAACACATTAGAAGAAGCTGCACAAAATCTTGGAGCTAATAGATTTGAAACCATAAGATATATCATATTGCCTCACCTTAAACCTGCTCTGATAGGTGCTGGTGCGGTAGCTTTTATGATGAGTTTTGAAAACTTTAATACAACACTATTTTTGGTCGGCTCTGAAACAACACTACCTATTAATTTATATTTACAAGTGCGAGATGGAAGCACTCCAATTATAAATGCTATAGCATTTTTATTGATAGTTGTAACATCTACACTAGCAGTATTAAATCTCATTTTTACAAAAAAGGAAACAGAATAAAAATGTCATTTTGGGAAAATTTTGATAAAAACAGAAAGCTCATCGTTGCACATCGAGGAGCTAGGTCAATTAGACCTGAAAATACCATGTCAGCCTTTAAGGCGGCTATGAAAAACAGCGATTTTATAGAGCTAGATGTTTCATTTAGCAAGGATGGTGTTCCTATCATAATACATGATAATACGCTTGAGCGAACTAGCAATGTAAAAGAATTAAAAGAGTTTAAAAAACCTTACAGAGTTAAGGATTATACATATAAACAGTTACTAAAATTGGATTTTGGCTCTTGGTTTATAAGAGATGATCCTTTTAAAACAATAGAAAATGGTACAGTTAAAATAGAAGAGTTAAAAGCTTTAAAAACTCAAAGAATACTGACTTTAGATCAAGTTTTAAAAGTTTTGAAAAAACATAATTTTCCTGTAAATATAGAGATAAAAGATCTCTCAAGAACAGCTTATGATAAAACAGCTGTAAAAACTATAATAGATATTATTGAAAAGCATGTGATGCTAAATCTAGTTTTGTTGTCATCTTTTAACCATAAATATCTAAGGCAAGCTTTTAAAATCAATCCAAATATTGATACAGCAGCACTAGAAGGAAAAAATCATTCAAAAGATTTAGTGAAACATTTAAAGCGATTAAGGGTAAGAAGTTATAATCCTGCTTTAAAAATAGCAGATGAAGATTTGATAAAACATCTTAATAGTGCTGGAATTTTTGTAAATATATTTACGGTAAATGACAAAGAAGATAGACTTAGACTTTTTAAAGAAGGTGCAAAAGCAGTTTTTACTGATGTGCTAGAATGAAAATTTTTATATTTTTTTTGTTATCCAGCTTTTCTCTTTTATTTGCAAGAGATATAAGTGACGATAGCCTAAGAGCTCTAGCACAGCAAAATGGATTGAAATCTACTCCGAAAAGTTATGAGCAATTGCTAAAAACAGTGGATAATGCAAAAAATCATATGACTCCAAAAAAGATAAATCTAGGGAGGACGCTTTTTTTTGAACCTCTTCTCTCACATGATGGCTCCTTGACATGTGCCTCATGTCATAAGATAGGCGAAGGTGGTGATGACAATCTTCCTACTGCCATAGGTTTTGATGGCAGAAAAAATCCAAAACACTTGAATTCTCCAACTGTATTAGATGTTGCTACTGCAAAATTTCTTTTTTGGGATGGGCGTGCAAAAAGCCTTGAAGAGCAAGTAGGCGGACCAATTCAGGCAAGTTTTGAAATGAACTCATCTCCGAAAGAGCTGGTGAAAAGAATCTCAAATGAGACAATGTATACAGAAACTTTTCAAGATGTATTTGGAGGAAAAATTACATTTGAAAATATAAAAAAAGCCATAGCTGTTTATGAAAGAACTCTACTCACACGGGGAAGTTATGATGATTTTCTTGATGGAAACGATACGGCAATAAGCAAAGAAGCAAAAGAAGGGTTAAGGCTTTTTATCCAAAAGAGTTGCGTAAAGTGTCACTATGGGATTGCATTAGGTGCAAGAG
>JAADIZ010000048.1 GCA_013151055.1 Campylobacterota bacterium | reverse complement strand
TTTTCACTAACATTTCCACCAAGAGTTGAGTAATCTTGACTAGCGGGGTCTGGTGGATAAAAAAGTCCCTTTGCTTCTACTGCTCTTTGCAAATCCATATTGATGACGCCAGGTTGTACGACTGCTACAAGATTTTCCATGTCAATCTCTAAGATTTTATTCATGTGTTTTTCAAGAGCTAAGATAATGCCTCCGTTTGCAGGAAGTGCACCACCCGTGAAACCGCTTCCTGCTCCTCTTGGAGTTATTATTATTTTATTTTCATTACAATAAGTTAAAATTTTACTTATATCTTCTTCGTTTCTTGGAAAAATTACAGCATCTGGTTCAAAGTGACTTTTTGTAGCATCATAAGAGTAGGCCAAAAGATGTGCTTTGTCTTCATATACATTTTTTTCTCCAACAACACTTTTAAAAAAACTTATATATTCCCGATTCATCTGTTAATAAGTCTTTTATAATAGTTTGAATATGAATCCATCTTGCTTGAACTAAAGCTTAGCCATGAAGTATTTATGCCCTTTACTCTAGTGTAAAAAGGAAGTTGTGCACTTTGTACTCGCCCTCCCTTGAGCTTCTTTACAACTTTAAAGTTGTTGCAATCCACAAAAACAGCTTCATTGTTTAATGCGAAAAATATCAAAGAAGTCACATTTTGCTGACACATCTTTTGAAAAGTTTTTCGATTTGGATTTGGCTTAAATTCTTGTGCTAAGTATGCACCCATAACATCAGGATGTACCCAGGTGATATCTTTAAAATGTCTAGTTATCTCATTATATACTTTGTAATTAGGAGCTACTATCAAAGCTCTATCATATAAGTAATTTAAAACAATATTGTCTCCAACTTCAGGAGCAATGCCTGGAAGTGGAAGTGCGGCTTGTTTCAATGCACTATATGTGCTAAATCTTAAAGTTGCTTTTCCGTTTGATTTACTTATTACATCGACTTTTGCTATTATGCTTGAAGTATCACTGCTAAATTTATGTATCACAATTCCACTAGAACCTATGACGATATCTTTGGAATCTTTTATGATAGCTTGATTTCCTTTTATGTTTAAAATCTGAGTTTTGTATTCTTTAAATAATCCACCTGCATTCAGTGTTGAAATTATGATAGAAAAGATTAATATAGCTTTTCTCAATGGAACCCCTTTTGCTTAATTTTTTAATAAGAAGATTATACAATAACTGTTTTAAAGCAAACCTTACTTATGGTTGGATATAATTGTACTTTTAAAATTAGGACATACATGAAAAAAATTATTATTTTTATTTTTATTGCTTTGACATATCTAAATGCTTCTCATGTGGAAGAATTAAAGTGGAAAAATGGCGAGACTTTTTTAACATTTTTAGAAAACAATTCCCTACCTCTTAGAATTTATTACAATTTGGATAGCACAGATAAAGAGTTGGCGACTGAGATAATGGCCGGTACAAAATTTCAGATTTTAAGAAGTGATAAGAAAAAGATAGAACAAGTTTTGATACCTATTAGTGATGAACTCCAACTTCATATTAAGATAGTAGATGGGCAGTATATCTTAACTACAACACCTATAATTTACGAAGAAAAAAAAGAAATCCTAAGCATAGATATCACAAATTCTCCTTATCAAGATATCATCAAAGCTACTAAAAATTATCTTTTAGCCAGTCAATTTGTCCAATCTTTTAAAAAGAGTGTAAATTTTAAACGATTGAGAAAAGGGGATAAGCTAGTCATTTTTTATACACAAAAAACTAGACTAGGTAAGCAATTTGGAAATCCTAAAATAGAAGCTTCCATGATTGAAGTTAAAGGCAAGAAACATTATGTATTTTTATATAATAAAGGCAGATATTATGATGAAACAGGTAGAGAAGTAGAGGGTTTTTTCCTAAGTTTACCTGTCAAATACACTAGAATTTCATCTCGATTTACCTACAAACGATGGCACCCTATACTTCATAGGTATAGAGCACATTTAGGGATAGATTACGCGGCCCCTAGAGGAACTCCAGTTAAGGCAGCTAGAGCTGGAAAGATTATCTTTGAAGGAAGAAAAGGTGGCTATGGAAATGCAATTATGATAAGGCATGAAGAGGGATATAGAACTTTATATGCACATCTTAGAAATTTTCGCAGAGGTATCAGAAGAGGAAAATATGTAAAAAAAGGTCAAGTTATAGGCTATGTTGGCTCAACTGGACTTAGCACTGGTCCACATCTTCACTTTGGATTATATAGAGGTCGAAGGGCGATAAATCCTGCAAGTTCTGTGAAAATAACAAAGAGTATATTGGCAGGTAAAAAAAGAAAAGAGTTTTTAAAATATACTAAAAGATACAAAAAAAATATAGAGATAGCATTGCAAAAAGATATAAAACCAAAAGTTTTGAGAAGTTTTGATTATATAGTTAGTTTGCAAACTAAAAATAAATTTGTAGAATGATGAATAGAGAAATTCAAGATTGTATTGATTTTTTAGAAGACTTCTTTGAGCAAAAAAATGATATAGAAGTATCTGCTTCAGACATAGCTAAAAAATTAAAATGTATAAAACAAGAGAATGAAGAGCTTTTCCTTACTTACCTTAAAAAATTACCAAATGATATCTTAGGAGATGTTGTTCTTGAGTTACCTGATTATTATCTGAAAGATATCGTCGAAAGTGTTCCAAAGAAGCAACTAAAAGAAGCCATAGAAGAATTAGAGAGTGATGATGCTACAGATTTGATACAAGATATCGAGGAAGCCGATAGAGATATGGCTGACGAGATATTTTCTACGCTAGATAAAGAAGACCAAGAAGAGATAAAAAAATTAAAAAGATATGATGATGAGCAAGCTGGTGCATATATGCAAACAGAAGTATTTACAGCTGCTTACAATGAAAAAATTCAAGATTCCATAGGTAGACTAAAGCAAGATAAGATGGAAGGTAATTTGGAAAATATTCATCATCTTTTTATTGTTGATTCTTTAGATAGATTGATGTTTTCCATAGGTTTGGAGGATTTGATTTTATTTGATTTTAGCAAAACCTATAAAGATGAAATAAAAGAAAGAGAAGATGAATTTCAACCAAAGTATGTAGAAGATGACGATGAAATAGATGAAGTCGTTCATATATTTGAAGATTATGATCTTTCTGCCTTGGCTGTTGTTGATGGAAATCATAAGCTTGTAGGAAGAATTACAGCAGATGATGTTCACGATATCATCCAAGAAAGTGCAACTGAGCAAATTTATGGTTTGGCTGGTGTTGATGATGAAGCTGAACATGAAGAAGATATAAAAGAGGCTGCAAAATCAAGAGTATCTTGGCTTTTTGTAAACTTGCTAACTGCAATTTTAGCATCCATTGTTATAGGTATTTTTGATAATACTATCCACTCTTATGTAGCTCTAGCCGTTCTTATGCCAATAGTGGCTTCTATGGGTGGAAATGCAGGAACTCAAACTTTGACCATTATGGTGCGTCAATTGGCACTTGGTGAAATTGATTTTAAAAATGCAAAAAATGCTATAAAAAAAGAGTTGATATTATCTACTACAAATGGTGTGATTTTTGGGGTTATTATGGGCGTAATTGCATATTTTTGGTTTGGTAGCCTTAAGCTTAGTTTTGTGATATCATCTTCAATGCTCATAAATTTACTGAGTGCTGGTATCACAGGAGCTACTATACCTTTGATGCTAAAAAAATTAGGAATTGACCCAGCTATCGGGAGTACGGTTTTGCTTACAACATTTACTGATATTATCGGATTTTTTAGTTTTTTAGGATTAGCTACTCTGGTTTTAGTGTAAAGAAGTTATAAACCCTTTCCTCTTGAAAGCATAATTTTATGTTTATACATATCTGATTTTATGACAATATCTGAAAATTCTACTGGATCATTATCCTTATCAAACGAAAGTCTATGCAACAATAAAAGAGGAGCAGCTTCTTTTATCTCTAATATCTTTGCTTCTTCTTTAGTGGCAGCTCTCGCCTCAACTGTTTCTTCGGCACTGTAAAATTCAATGTTGTACTCTTTTTTTAAAAAAGTGTACAAGGATTCAATTTTAAAATTTTTTTGTAAGTTTGGTGCTTTTTTTATATCTATATAGTTTTTCATAAGAGCAAATGGAGTACCATCAAGCACTCTAAATCTTTTTATAAGTACGAGAGTGTCGCATTTTAGTAGCTCTTTTACATAATGCCTAGATGTAATTATCTCATATTCTAAAGTTTCTGTTTGGAGCGAATGATTTTGTTTTGCAAGCCTTTGTGTGAGTGAGCCTATAGAGTTGGCATCATATAAAATTTTCTTTTCTCTTACGAAAGTTCCTAAGCCTTGTTTTTTTACAATTATTCCTTCTCTCTCAAGCTCTTCCATAGCTTTTCTGACAGTAATTCTACTGACTTTATATGTCTTTAAGAGTTTGCTTTCAGGCGGCAATAAATCATTTGGTTTATAAGTAGTTTCTATAATTCTAAGTAATTTATACTTCAATTGTATATAAAGTGGTACACCATTATTTTCAAACAAAAACGAGCTCCTTTATTGTAGCTTTTTATAATGATACATCAGATAAATTTAAATTATGCTTTATTTAAGTTCAAATTAATGATAATATGTTATTATAACATTATGATAATGAAGGGTGGTAACTATGAAAACAAATCAAAAAATACTTTTTATTGATGCTAGTACATCATTTTATAGAGTAAATAGATACGAATTAGGTGAATTTTTTGGTCCTGTTGATTTAGGTCTTCATCTCTCTGGTAAATATAAGAGTTTAAATATAGGTACAGGAGCTTTAGCTGGTTCAATTTTTCCTGGTTCAAATCGTTTGGTATTTACTGGTTTTTCTCCTGCTTGGGGAGGTTTTTATATCTCTTCTATGGGCGGAGCTGGACTTGTTTTTAATAATCTAGGCATCAACACTTTATCAATATCAAATAAAGCATCAAGTCCTTCAATTTTATATCTAAACAGACGAGAAGGAGGAGAAATTGAGGTTCAACTTCATGCTATTGATATAGAAAAAATTTGGAGTGAAGGTAGAGGTGGTGTATACTCTTTGATGCAGTATGCAATAGAAAATTTTGGCGACAGATATGAAAAGAATCCGCGTGTTTTGGCGACAGGGCCAGCTTCAATGCAGACAGATTTTGGCTCCATTTGTTCAGCTCCTGTGAAAAAATCAGAAATAACATTTGTAGATACTTGGGCTGGTAGAGGTGGCTTTGGAAGTAAAATGCTAAGAGAGCATGGAATTGCAGCGATTATATATGGAGGAACATTTATAGATGATGACTTCAGAGATAGAAAAGTAGCTGACAAATGGTTTTACGATAAATATCAAATGAAATTATCTACAAAAGATTTAGAAGCTACCACTAAATACAGGTTTGACTCTAACTTTGAAACAGGCGGAACATTTGGTGTAAATTATGCAAATATGGGTGGAAGTATGTTCTCTTTTAACTATAAAAGTATTTATATGAGTGAAGAAGAGAGAGTAAAAATACATCAAGAATTTGTACTAGGTCATTACTTAAAACAATTTAATGAAGAGACAATTGCCACCAAAAGTGAAAAAAATTGTGGTGAGCCATGTGTGGCTGTGTGTAAAAAAATGAAAGGAAAATTTAAAAAAGATTATGAGCCTTACCAAACTATGGGACCGCTTTGTGGTATATTTGATCAAAGAGCAGCTGAGGCATTAAATCACCACGCTGATATGTATGGATTTGATGCTATCTCTGTTGGTGGTGCATTGTCATGGCTGATGGAATGCTTAAGTGATGGTTCTTTAACTACGCAAGAACTTGGTGTCAGCGATATCCCAGTATTTTCTCCTAAAAATTTTGATGTTGTTGAAAGTTCTATGCATAATGCAAAGATAGGCATAGAACTTTTAGACTCAATAATACAAAAGAAAGGAATTCTTGACTTTAGCGATGGTGCTCGTAAATTTGCACAAGACATATCAAGACAAAAAGGTAAAAAAATATTAGATTCATTTGTTTATACTGCCTATGCAAGAAAAGGTTGGATGGTACCAAACCAATATTGGACAGCTGGAGTGCTTTCACCTATGCCTATCATGGGTAAGTATTATATGTATTATGGTCCTGATTTTGTTTCACCAAGGGAGTTAGGGAGAAAAAGCGCAGCTAGATTAAGTGGTGAATTGGTGCTTGACAATATAGGAATTTGCCGTTTTCATAGAAATTGGGCAGAAGAGATGATGCCTGAAGTTATGGGTTCGTTGTATGGATTAAAAGAGCAATATTTAGCTAGAGTAAATGATACAGCAAATTGGATAGGAGGTCGTAATTCTTCAATTTTTTGGGAATCTGAGAGAAGCATAGACTTGATATATACTTTTTTAAACAGAAAACATATAGTTGATGGCAATAATGACCCTGAGCTTATAAAATGGTTGGATTTTTTCAAAAAAGACAAACATGAGGCAGCCATGAGTTTTTGGTATGAGATGCATAAAGGCATACAAGAAACACTTAGGGAGTTTTAACAAAAAGAAGGTTTTGGCATAGAATTTGTGACACTCCTGCTAGAAATCAAACTTGCAAGAGCCTTTTTGTTCTTATTTATTCTTTATAAAGAGGATTGCATATCATCAAGGCTAAATCCCTTATAATCCACACTATACAAAGGATATTTGGCTACTAATTTAAATGATTTTTCTTCCAATCTTTTTAAATCTATCTTTTTGCTATTTAGCTTTACTTCAGCAAAAAAGAGTTTTTTTTCATTTTCATTTATCGCCACTATATCTATCTCATTTTGATTTGCCTTCTCCCAATATGTGCCGATATCTGAGTATCTATGAGATAGTTTTAATTTTTCTATAAAGTATCTTTCTAAAAATCTTCCGCTATACACACTAAAATCCCTTTTGACTATATCTTTGACGTAGTCAAAATTTTCTATCTCTATGGCACTTTTATACTTATAGATGAATCTAAACCAAAAGTTAAAAAAATTATCCATTGTCTCATACTTTACTTTTCTGCTACCCTCTTTTGCAAAGATAGGTTTTATCTTTTTGATGATGGAGTACTCTTTTTCAAGCCTATCAAGATGTCCCCCTATGTTTCTACCTAAGATTGACTCTATGTCAGCTCTTGCGGTTTTGCCAGATGAGATCAAAGAGAGAATTGAGAAGTATGTACCATACTCTTTCCCAAACTCTTCTATAAGAAGATTTTTTCCCTCTTCTAAGAATAGAGAGTTCTCATTAAATATCAAATCCAACTGTTTTTGCAGTGTAAAAGCACCACTATCCACAAAAATCTCTACATACTTAGCGACTCCGCCAGTTAATATGTAAAACGATAGCAAATCTTCATTTGTAAAATTTGGATAATTATCTTTCAAGATAAGCTTCAATGTGTCCACATCAAAACTCTTTAAAAATATCTTATTGTTTGCTCTTCCAAAAAGAGGCTCTTTTTTATCTTCAAATATCTTTTTCATAAGAGAGTAGATAGAACCGCTTAAAACCAAGTTTAGTTTAGTTTCGTTTTTATACTCATCCCATATATTTTGCATATCACTATATATACTGCTATTTATGTATAAAAACTCTTGAAACTCATCTATGATAAGAGTAAAATGTCTGTTTTGTGCTATTTGCATAACATACTCAAAAAGCTCTGTAAATCTTTTGAAC
>JAADIZ010000039.1 GCA_013151055.1 Campylobacterota bacterium | reverse complement strand
ATATTATATTAATAATATTTCTAAAGGAGATGAAGATGAAGAAAGTTTTAAGTGGGCTGATTATATCAGCACTCATCAGCGTTTCGGCTATGGCCTTAACAGTTCCTGCAAATCACATAGTTGATGTAGCATGGTTAAAATCACATATGGGCGACAAAAATCTAGTTATTGTAGATGCTAGAAAAGATAGCTCTAAGTACAAAGTTGGGCATATAAAAGGTGCGGTTCTGTGGAAAAGCAAAGATTTTAGAGAGGGGAGATACTACAGTAAAGTTACAAAAAAAGCAATTCCCGGCTATGTTGCGGCTCCACTAACTTTTAAAAGAACCATGAAAAAAAGTGGTATAAATAATAATAGTACTGTAATTTTTTATAGCAGTGGAACATCATCAAAAGACTACAGAAATGCTTCACTCGCTGATTTTACTAGTGAGTATTACGGATTTTCAAATGTAGCAATTTTAGATGGTGGTTTTGCTGGCTGGAAGAAAGATGGCGGTGCAGTAAGTACTGAAAGGACAAAAGTTAAAAGAGGCAACTTTAGCTTTAAAGGTAGAAAATTTAATCAAACTATTATGTCAACAGGTGAAGATGTTGATGAGGCAGTTTGGACAGGTGATGCCCAAACTTTGGATGCAACAGGTAAAAGTAAACATTGGTATGGAACAGCAAAAGACCCAAGAAGACTACATGAGGGGCATTTAAGAGGTGCAAAAGCACTTAGTGCAAAAGTTCTTACTGTTAAAAAAGATGGTGTTTATTATCTTGGAGATAAATCATTTGCCACTAAGAAGTTTACAGAAGCTGGATTAAATGTCAATAAACCTATTATTTCTTATTGTAATACTGGACATTTAGCTGCTGGTCCTTGGTTCGTAGGTAAGTATGTTATCGGCATGGGAGATAAATCAAGAATGTATAGTGGTTCTATGGCTGATTATACAAGATGGCCTCATAGAATTCTTGTAAAGGGTGATAAATAGTTTTGAATTTATCGCTTCGAGATAAGATATCTGCACTCTATTTGTGTGCAGATATCTTAGATTATCCTGACACAAATTACCTTAAAAATGTAAAAAAATTTGAAAATCTAATAGATATAAAATTTGATTTTCAAAAAGTTAATTTTGATGATATATGTGCAGAACACATAAGGGTTTTTTCAATAAATTCTACAAAACTCAAATGTGTACCTTATGCCTCTTGGTGGCTTGACGGTAAAATGTCAGGGAAAAACTTATCTAATATCATCGATTTTTACACTAAATGCGGATATAGCTTTGATGCTGATTTAATAAAAAAACCAGCCGATAATATATCTTCTATGATTTCATTTGTTGCACTATTAGCTGAAGATAAAAAATTTAAAGAGATAAAAGAGTTTGCCAAGTTTTTAGCTTGGACGACTGATTTTGCAAACTCCTTAGATATGGCAACAGATATTGAAATTTACAAATATGCAATAAATCTAGCATCAAAAATAATACGAAATTTAAAGGAGGAAGTGTGAATACAAGTACAGCACAAAAAAAACAGACCAATACTATTTGGCTAGTTTTATCATGTCTGGTAGCAGCAGTTGGACTATATGGTATGCTTCAGGTATTTAATAACGGTCAAGAAGCCTCATACGGAATCAGTAGAGAAGTTCCATGGGGCATTCTAATAATAGGCTACTCATTTTTTGTAGCACTAAGCGTTGGAACGGCAATAATCGGCTCTTTGGCACATGTATTTAAAGTTGAAGCTTTTCATGTAATGAGCAAAAAAGTTGCAATGTTCTCATTGGCTGCCTTGATTGCAGCGTTTTATACTATCTTTTGGGAATTGGCAGGTCCATTTCATCTTCAAGCATTAAGATTGGTTATCTATTTTACTCAGTTTGAGATAAGTTCTCCTATTTGGTGGATGGTTACATTTTATATGTTAGAGCTTCCTCTGCTTGCTTTAGAGGTATACTTTTTAGTAAGTAAAAAAGCAAACTCTGCGTTTTTTGCAGCCCTAGTAGGCTTTTTTCTTGGTATTATTGCTTATGGAACATTGGCTTTTGTGTTTGCTTCAAATGCAACTAGACCTTTGTGGCATACAAGCTCTTTTTCTATATTTTTTATACTCTCTGCTATAGCATCTGGCTGTGCAATTGTATTGATAATACTATTTCTTACTGGAAATAAGGAGAAAATTAAATCTATAAAAGCATTTAATAAAATGCTATTTATATTGCTTTTTTCCATGCTTTTTATAGATGTTTGGAATGTATTTATAAACACTTATGGTGTAAATTCTGAACTAAGTGCAACAATGAAACTCTTTATAGGAAAAGGAGTTTTGGCTAATAATTTTTACTATTATGAACTATTAGGTGGTATAGTTATTCCTATGATACTATTAGTTATAGGGGGATTTAAATCATCTTTTTTATCGGCAATAGCAGGCTTGTTGGTTGTAATAGGCCTGTTTTTTGCTAGATTTGACTCTGTTGTTGGTGGACAATTATTATCTCGTCCTAGTACACATATGAATTTTACCCAACATATCTATCGGGTATCTACTTCTGAATTATTACTTTTTATTAGTGCTATTGGTGTTTTGGGAATTGTTTACTTTTTGGGTTCTAAATTTTTTAATCTAGAAGAGGAGATACACTAATGAGCAGACATAATATAAGTAGAAGAGGATTTTTGAAACTTGCAACTGCTAGCTCTGTTGCTATTACAGCAGGAATTACGGGTCTTCCATCGCCTTTAAGAGCATCATCTAAAAAAGAGGTTAAAAAAGGTGCAAGATTTTTAAAATATGACAGAGGTGTCAAAACTACAAACTTTTGTGAAATGTGTTTTTGGAATTGTGGTGTTAATGTATATACTAGGAATGGTGTTATACATAAATTAGAAGGAAACAAACTAAATCCAAACAACAGAGGTCATCTTTGTGCAAAAGGAAATGCAGGAATTCAATCTACATATGATGCAGACAGAGTACAATCTCCACTCATCAGAACAGGAAACAGAGGAGAAGGAAAATTCAAAAAAGTAAGCTGGGAAGAGGCTTATAAATATGTACATAAAAAATTGAATCCTCTTATAGATGAATATGGACCTGAAACATTAGCCACATTTATGCACGGAACGGGTGAGCCATATCCTCACATGTTAACTCTGGCACTTGGAAGTCCAAATATAACAATTCCAGCCTATTCACAATGTCTTGGTAGTCGTGAAATGGCATGGGCACTTACCTTTGGAACAGGTGTAAGTGGACATGAAACATATGATATGGCAAACTCAAAACATATGATGATTTTTGGAAGAAACTTTGCAGGATCTGTCCAAGTAAGAGAGACTGAAGATTTTGCTGAAGGTCTAGCAAGAGGAGCAAAATTAACTTACATAGACCCTAGACAGAGTGAATCAGCCGTAAGAGCAACAGATTGGCTCCAAATAAACCCTGGAACTGATATGGCTTTGGCTTTGGGATTTATTCATGTCATCATAAGGGATAATTTAGCAAATATGGATTTTGTGAGAAAATATTGCTATGGCTACAATGAATTAACAGAACATATGAAAAAATACTCTCCACAGTGGGCAAGTAAAAAAACTGGAATAGATGCTAAAACGATAGAGCGAATTGCTTGGGAGTTTGCAAAAGACGCCCCAAATGTTGTTGCTATTCCAGCAAGAAGACACACAAGATATGGAAATGATACACAAACAGTAAGAGCAATTGCTATACTAAATGCTCTTATGGGAAGCTGGGGAGTACCTGGTGGAATTTTCATAAGAAATAAAGTGCCGCTTAACTTTCCAAAAGAGGAACTTCCTGATGCTCCAGATGCCAGAAGAGCAGATGGTGCTGGAAAAGGTGAAAAGTACCCTCTTGCTCCAATAACACTTGGTAGAACAAATGGTATATATAAGGCAACTCTAACTAAAAAACCTTATCCTATTAAGGCATGGTTACTCTATGGCACAAATCCATTATCTCACTCAAGTATTGGTGTAAATGGTATATATAAAGCTTTGGATAATTTAGACCTTATCATAGCAATTGATACTCAATTTAGTGATACTGTAATGTATGCAGATGTCATCTTTCCAGAATCAACCTATCTTGAGAGATATGATGCTCCTTTTGTACAAAAAGATAAGACGCCATTTATAACTTTGAGGAAGCCTGCAATCAAGCCAATCTACGATACAAAAGGCTGTTTTGACATTTGTAAAGGCATCGCCAAAGAGTTTGAACTTGATGATTGGTTTGAAAAATCTCCGAAAGAACAAGTTGAAGAGTTATCTCAAGTTTTAAGCGAAGAGCAGATGAAGACTTTAGAGAAAGATGGGGTTTTGCTTTTTGAAGATGTAAACCCTTATCCTTGTGCAAGTGGCGTAACTCCTGATTTTGCCACATCTACAGGAAAAGTTCAACTTTATGTAAAAGACTTAGAAGAGATGTATAAAAAACAAGGTGATGAATTTTCTCCTATGCCTATATTTAAAGACCCTGTGATGCCTGCTAAAGATGAGTTTAGAATGCTGTTTGGAAGAACTCCTCATCACTCACATGCAAGAAGCCAAAACAACTGGATACTTCTTGAACTTCAAGATGATACACCAGTTTGGATGAACCCAAAAGATGCCAAGAAAATGGGTTATAAAGATGGTGATATGGTTTATCTAGTAAATGCAAAAACTGGACATAAATCAGACCATAGTGAAAGATTAAAAGTCACAAACCGAATTAAAGAGGGTGCCGTTTTTATTCATCATGGCTTTGGACACACCACAAAAGCATGGACTAGAGGCTATGAAAAAGGAACTAAAGAAAATTGGTTTGTTAGTGATGGTGTTGACCCGATTAGTGGTGCAGCAGCATTTCACAATGGCTTTGTAAAAGTTGTAAGGGCATAACATGAGTTTAATTAATAAAAAGATAAAAAAAGATAAAAATCTTGCGATGGTAATAGTTGGTGATAGATGTGTCGGTTGTGATGCTTGCTATGTAGCTTGTAAAACTGACTGGGATGTACCAGCCCTAAAAGGAGCATATCGAACAAAAGTTTTTGAAGTTGAGGGTGAAGATATACATAAAAACCCTACAATTAGCTTTCTTCCAACTCTTTGTAATCATTGCGATAGTGCCCCTTGTGTTGATGTTTGTCCGACTGGAGCTAGTTTCAAGCGAGACGAAGATGGTATAGTTTTAGTAGAGCCTGAAATGTGTATAGGCTGTAAGGCTTGCATGGTTGCTTGCCCATATGATGCAAGATACTATAATGAAGAGCTAGAAGCAGTAGACAAATGCACCTTTTGTCTACCAAGAATCAGCAATGGACTAGATCCTGCTTGTGTAACTACATGTGTAGGAGAGTCTAGAAATTTTGGTGATTTAAATGACAAAGATAGTAATGTTGCAAAACTGCTAAGAGATGCTACTAGTATAGCCAAACTAAAAGAGGACGAGGGAACATCACCAAATGTTTACTATGTCACAGTAAATTATTAGGAGAGAAAAATGAAAATGAAAAAATTAATTATAGGGCTTATTGGACTAAGTATTGTATTGGGTCTGTTAGGTATCAATTTAAGTGCTCAAAATAGACAAAATTATAGTATGAACAAAACTCTTTGTGCACACTATGTAAAACTCTCAAGAAAAATGGTAGATGGAGATAATCTTCCTCTTGCAAAGCTTTATGCACAAAAAGCTGTACAGGCAAACCCTTGGGAAAAAGCCGCATGGGCTAACTATAATGATGTCATACAAAGATTAGCCGATAATGGAGATATAAAAGATTTTGATACTTTTATAGAAGAGTCAACTGCTGCACAAAAACCAAAAGCAGATGCAGGTGCTCAGTTTGAAGGATGCTAAAAAATAACCAAAGAAGAAAGATTTTAAAGTTCCTGCCATTTGTAATGGCGGGAACTCTTGCTTATCCTGTAGGAAAGTTTCTGTTTTTTAGACAAAATGAACATGATGAATTTTGGCTTCCACTAAAAGAGATAAAAGATGGAATCACAAAAATAGTAAAGCACGATGCTTTTATCTATAAAAAACAAGATAAGATAGAAGTATTTAATGCTCACTGTACTCACATGGGCTGTATCCTAAATTTTTACAAAGATAAAAAAAAATTTATCTGTCCTTGTCATCATAGTCAATTTACAATTGATGGCAAAAAGATAAAAGGACCTGCACAGAGAGATTTGGATAAAATAACCTTTAAGATAAAAAATAAAAAACTTTTTATAGGGTAGGTTTATGTCCAAATTTACTTCACATCTCACCTTTGCACTCTTTTTTGTGAGTATGCTTAGTGGTCTTGTTATTGTCTTTGCTTATCACCCTTCGACTGCATTGCAGAGTGTCCAAAAGATAAATTTTCTTTTGCCTTATGGTAGTTTTTTTAGAAAATTACACTATTTTAGTTCTGAGCTTTTTACTATCTTTTTACTGCTACATATTGGATTAGAACTTAGTAAAAATAGAATTTTTATAACAAGTTCATCTTGGAATTATTCAGTTTTTGGTTTTGTATTGGTTATAATTTTGATGTTTAGTGGCTTTGTGCTAAAAGCGGATTTAAGCGGAAACGGAGCTGCACAGGTTGCATTTAATCTTATCAAAGATACACCCTTTATTAAAAATTTATTACCTCTTATCCAAGACAATACTGTCTTTTATTATAAATTTTTCATTTGGCATATTCTTTTTTTACCACTTATCTTAGGATACGCTATCTATAGGCACACAGACACTCTTCATGTAAAGACAGAGTACTTAAGTATTGCTATTGGAATTAGCATTTTAGCACTTTTGATTTTTACGATGCCAAGAGATATAATTCCTGGTGTTGATATAAAAAATCTCTCAAGTCCTTGGTTTTTTCTTGGAGCTGAGAACCTACTTTTAAAAGCATGGGCACCATTTTTAATAAATCTTATCTTAATCACTCCGTTTATTTTATTGATTGTATATTTTTACACAAAACGAAAAAATATCACTAAAATTATATTGGCAATTTGGGTCATACTCTATTTTTTAGTTTCAGTGTTATTCAAATGAAATTAAAAAATACAGTATTTATCCTATCCATAATTTCAGTAATTGTCCTAATATTTTCAATCTTTACAAATGCTCCAACAAAATCACAAAAGATAACAAAACCAGACCAATGCATAAGCTGTCATAATGACATGAGTGACATGGACCATGCCCACCCAAAAGAGATATTTGGCTGTGCCACTTGTCACGGTGGAAATAGATGGGCAACCAATAAAAAAGATGCTCACATGGGCATAGTTTTAAATCCAGCAAGACTAGAACATGCTAGTATATTTTGTGGTAAATGCCATAAAGAGATAATTAAACGAATAAAAACATCTATGATGCAATCTCAAAGTGGAATTCTTAATGTCCTAAAATACCAATGGGGCGAGAGTACAGAATTAAACTCGACTATTGGGATAACAGATATAAAAGGTGAAAAAAATAGCTCCTTAGCAACAAATCATTTTAAAAAACTCTGTGCAGCTTGTCACATAAATCAAGATGAAAAAAAATTTAAAAATCAAAAAATAGCAAGAGGCGGCGGGTGTAGTGACTGCCATAGAATCTCAAAAACTAACAAAAATCATCATGCAGTTTTTACTACTAAAATCCCTACTAAAAACTGTCTAAAATGCCATAATCGCTCAAACAGAATAGGCTTATC
>JAADIZ010000133.1 GCA_013151055.1 Campylobacterota bacterium | reverse complement strand
TTTTTTATCTCTATATGTTTATTGATTTTATCTGAAAAGACATGCCTATACACACCATCAAATTTGCTCAAATCATTTCCCATTTTTATATCTCTTGCATACTCTATCATCGAAAATTGTTCGGCTTTTAAAAATTGATTTTTCATCTGTACAAAATAGAAAAATCCAGTAGTTAAAATCAAAATGGCAACACTCAAAAAATAGATAAGAAAAAATTTCAAAAAAGCTCTTTTTTCATGATGCGGCAAGTCGGTATCCTATCCCTTTTACAGTAGTAATTGGCAATCCAATCTTGCGGAGTTGATTTATATGCACCCTGAGTGCTCCCTCGCTCATCTCTTTTCCCTCATTTAAAGCATCAAGCAATCTCTCTTTTGAGAGTGTTGCGTTAAGATTTTGAAAAAAAAGTCTAACCATGTGCAACTCATACGGAGGAAGTGAAACAAAAGATGAGCCTCTATAGAGTTCATCTTTTTCAATAACAAAACGAAAATCATCTACTACTATCTCGTTTGCATAAGTATGGTACTGTTTTTTCAGAAGTGCTTTTATGCGTATCAAAAGTTCATCAAAATCAAAAGGTTTTTTTATATAATCATCAGCTCCAATCTCAAAACCATGAGAAAGTGAAGCAACATCTGTTAGTGCAGTAATAAAGATTGCAGGAGTCATATCTCCACTCTCTCGCAAACTTTTTAAAAACTCAAATCCGTTTAAAAAAGGCACATTTATATCTAAAAGCATGAGGTCAAATTTTTTTATAAAAGTGGCATCAAGTGCCATCTCTCCATCACTCACATGTTTGACTTCAAAATTTTCACTCTCCAAAAGCTCGATCAATGTTTCAGATAAAACATCATCGTCTTCTAATAATAGTATTTTTGACATATGTAAGTATATAAAAAAGCTTGTTAACTTATCGTTAAGAGTAATATTAACTAACCTTACGCATTTTTTCTCGAAAAATCTTATTTTTTGTAGCTTTTTCTGGGGATTGTAGGGACATAAGTGCCTACCACTATAATGGGCTTTGCTCATTATAGTACGCACGGACAAATTATCATTTTTTAAATACATTAATTTTTATTCATATAATTATCATATTAATTTAAAAAATAATTAGGTATAATAAGGAAAATTTAATAGAAGGATTAAAATGGCAGTAAAAAAAGAGAGAAGAAATTTTCTTGGACTTGCGCTTGGTGGTTTTACCACACTTGGCGGTATAGCAGCTCTTGGTGCGGCTAAACGAACTTGGGATCCACTCCCTAGTGTTATGGCTGCGGGCTTTTCAGTCATAGATTTAAGCGTGACAAAACCAAATGTACTTTATGTCGCAAAATGGAGAGGTAAACCTATCTTTATACTTAAGAAAACTCCCGATATGGAAAAAAATCCCAGAGAAGTTATAGTTGGGGATAGTAGATATCTAATCTGTATAGGTATTTGTACACATCTTGGTTGTATTCCGTCTTATTTTCCTAAACAACATAAATTTATTTGTGCTTGTCATGGTGGACAGTATGATTCAAATGGTGAAGTTACAAAACTTCCTCCTCCTTTGCCTTTATATATTCCTCCATTTAAAATAGATGGTCAAAAAGTTATTATTGGTGAATCGAGTCCAGAATTTCAAAAATTAAAAGCCGCTGGCTTAACAGCATAAGGGAAGATTAATGGCACATTTTACAAAGGCAACCAGTATCCATGACTGGCTAAATCAAAGACTTGCTGTTGATTCAGTTAAGAAAGTTTTAGCAACTGAATATTGGATTCCTAAAAATATAAACTTTTTATGGGCAATGGGTATGATTTTAGCTGTAACATTTGGGTTGCTTCTAATTTCCGGAATTTTTTTAATGATGTACTACAAACCTGATACTGCATTTGCGTTTGATAGCGTCAACTACACTATTATGAGTCAAGTTGGTTATGGATGGCTATGGAGACATATTCATGCCGTTGCAGCTTCGGTGATATTTCTCATTATATACATCCACATGTTTACTGGTATCTATTATGGAAGTTATAAAAAAGGTAGAGAGATGATATGGATCTCTGGTATGCTTCTTTTTGTAACATTTTCAGGTGAAGCTTTTAGTGGCTACATGCTCCCATGGGGACAGATGAGTTACTGGGCGGGTACAGTTATTACCGACATATTTAGTCTTGGATCACTTAATTTAGATGGATTGGTTCAATGGATTAGAGGAGGTTATGTTCCCGGAGATGCTTTCTTAAATAGGTTTTATATGCTTCATGTCTTATTGCTTCCACTTGCTGTTATAGCATTGATAGTCTTTCACTTTGCGACACTAAGACTCCCACATGTCAACAATCAAGACGGTGAAGATATTAATTTTAAAGAAGAATCTGACAAATATCTTTCTGGCAATACAAAAAGCTCTAAAGTTATCAGATTTCAATTTGACTTCTTAAGTAAGGACATTGTTATTGTAGGTTTCTTTATGATCTTTTTCTTTTATTTGGTATTTTACCATTTTGAATTTGCAATGGATCCTGTAAACTTTGATCCAGCAAATGGATTAAAAACGCCTACACATATTTATCCTGAGTGGTATTTTTTATGGACCTATGAAATCCTGCGACCTTTCCCTAAAAATCCAGGATTGCTCGCTTTTGGTTTTGCTCAAGTAATCTTTATATTTTTACCATTTTTGGATAGAAGTCCAAATGTTGCACCAGCAAACAGAAGAGGAATTTTCAAAATATGGTTTTGGGTATTGATTGTAACTATGGTTATATTGACAGTCCTTGGCAAATTGCCACCAGAAGGCATCTATACGACTTATGGCACAGTAGTAGCGAGTTTCTTTATTTTATTGTGGCTTTCACTGCCAATAGTAACTAAACTTGAAAAACCGATTGGGAGCAAAAAATGAAAGAATTAAAAATATTAGCAGTACTCGTATTTTTTACACTATTGACATATTGGGGAATTGAACCTTTCGCGTATAGCAAAATGCATAAAAGTGTAGCTTACACAGACTTTGTGTACTCTGACTTGCCGGCTTTGGCTAAAGTAGGTGATGCAAAAAGAGGTGAAGTTTTAGTTAAGGGTGCTGGTGCATGTCTAGGATGTCATGGTATAAAATCGCAAGGTCTTTTACCTCCTATGGGTCCAAATGCAGCAGCTGCGAGTTTTGGAGTAAATCCTCCTGATTTAAGTGATGTTGGTACTCTTTTTGACCAAAGATTTTTGGCAGAGCTTATCAAAAATCCGGTAAAAGCTTTAATGCTAGAGCACAAGTTTGATGGAAAAACTAAATTTTTTCCTATGCCAGCATTTGCCGGTGCAGGTGGAGATAAAAACCAAGAAGTGGCTGATATGGTTGCTTATCTAAAATCAATCGCACCAAAAGATGTAAGTGCAAAGGATGCTTTTACTGTTAGTTGTGGTAGATGTCATGCCAATAGATATGGTGACTGGACTCAAATTGGATTTGTACCAAAAACAAAATCAAATATAATCACAAATAAAGATGTTGATCTTTTAAAATTCAAAATAAAAACAGCAGAATACCAAGCTGATCTTGCGAAATATATGGGTAAACTTCCTCCTGATCTTTCAATTATGATAAGAGCTAGAAGCGAAGATTTTATGAAAACTTTTGTAGAGAATCCAGGAAGTCAACTAAAAGGCACTGCAATGCCTAGAGTTGGTCTTACGAAAGAGGGATATAAAAAAGTTAAATCATACCTTGAAGAAACGGGAGATCCAAGTAAATCAGCTCGTGAAGCTCTTGGACCTTGGGTAATTGGTTTCTTTGTAATATTTACTATACTAGCGTTATTGTGGAAAAGATCTATCTGGAAAGAATTACACTAAATAAATTATGCTAACCCTTCCATAGGGTTAGCATAAAATTTGCAAAATAACATTACAACCCTATTTGAATTACTTGACTTTTTTTACTCTGTATACTATAATTTCACATAAATACTGGGGATGGAGTTCCTCTACATATCTGCTCAAACTGGGCTAATGACTCCTACTGTTTTGACGCTTATATTTTATGATAGTTGTTATATTGTATTGATGTCAGAAGATATTAGAAGGAGAGTCCTAACTATGTCGCAACATTATACTTGTAGCTACTTTAAATTCATTTTTACATTATTGATTTTATCATTGTTTCCAAATCATGAAGGAGTTTACAGATGAGTAAATACATTTTATTTAATGTAATGCAAGTCTTAGTAGTGATGGCATTCTCACCTTTGGCTATGGGAGTACTAAACCGTTTAAAAGAGATAGTACAATCCAAAAGAGGTCCAAGTATTTTTCAACCTTACTGGGATCTTTTAAAACTATTTCGTAAAGATGAAGTTGTCCCCAAAGAGAGCAGTTGGATTTTTCGTTTTACTCCTTATATCGTTTTTATTACACCGATATTTGTAACTCTTCTTATCCCTGTACTTACAGATTATCCTCTTTTTTGGGCATTTATGTCTGATATGGTTGGTGCAGGTTTTGTATTGGCATTAGGAGGATTTTTCGCAGTACTAGCTGCAATTGATACTGCAAATCCTTATGGAGCAATGGGAGCAAGTCGTACGAGAATGGTAGGCTTTCTTGCTGAGCCAGTTTTTCTTATTGTTTTTTTTACGGTATCTTTTGTAGCAAATTCTACTATACCTTATATAGTCCAACAAAAATGGGTAATATCCCTATCTGATTTCTTTGAACCTTCGCATATCTTACTTTTGATCGCTTTCATTATGCTTATTTTAGCTGAGAAAGGTCGAATTCCCGTAGATAATCCATCAGGTCATTTTGAGTTAGCTATGATAGAAGAATCGAAAGATTTAGAATACTCAGGAAGTGGTGCAGCATTGATGAAGTGGGGTGGATGGATGAAGTTTTTTGTCCTGATGATAATCTTTTTAAATGTTCTTTTTACACCTTGGGGGCTTGCAAGTACTCTTCATTGGGGAGCCGTTTTACTAGCAATTCCACTTGTATTATTTAAAATTTTTATTTTTATTTTATTTCTTGTCTTTATTGAATCATCATTAGCCAAACTTAGACTGTTTAGAATAAGCGAGTTTTTAAGCACTGCATTTGTTATTGCGGTTATTGCGATGCTTACAAGTATATTTCAATATGGAGGAAAATAATGCAAACTCTTCAAAACACATTGCCTCTGATAACAAGTCTTAATGCACTAGTCGGTGGATTGTTCATGATCACCGCTTTTGGAATCGTAGTAACAAGACAGATAAGAGCTGGTTTAAAATTTTTTATTTTTCAATCAATTTTATTGGCTGCTTCGGCATTTTTATTGGGTATAAAACCTTTTTCAATAGATCTTTTGATAGTAGGAGTTATCAATCTTGTAACAAAAGTTTGGTTATTGCCATTACTTTTACGACATATGGTAAAAAAAGAGATTTATACAAGAAGGGAAATCACACAGGTTTTTAATATTCCAACTTCTCTTATCATAGCTTTAGTGCTTACTATACTAGCTTATTTTTTTACTTTACCTTGGATAGAAACACAAACTGTTTTGAGCATCATACATGTAAATGTTCCTGTTGGTTTGGCTGGATTATTGTTGGGAGCTTTTACACTTATAGCCAGACGAGAAGCAGTTCCTCAGCTCTTAGGACTTTTAGCCATGGAAAACGGTGCATTTTTTGCAGGAGTGGCAATCGCACCAGATCTTCCACTTATCGCTGAATTAGCCTTGGCTTTTGATATCTTAATGTTAACTTTTGTTATAGGTATTTTAACTCGCACTGTCAATGAACATACAGGAAATACTTCAGTAGGTAGCCTTGCAAAACTCAAAGAAGGAGTCCAGAAATGATACTTGTGATACTTGTAGCCACTGTATTGATAGCTGCGATAATCTCTGCAATTTCCAAAGACTCAATTCGTATAAAAACATATACAACACTGATAAGCTCCATAATCACACTATGGCTCTCAATCCGCATAGCCTTGGATGTCGTCACTTCCTCAAGTCATATAATCACAGCCATCCCCTACTGGATTTCTATCGATGGACTAGGAGCTCTCATTGTCTTATTGGTATCAGTTGTATATTTTACAGCTTCAATTTTTTCCATAGGTTATATGAAATTTGATATCGCTAGTAGCTCTAAGTTATACTATGTAAATTTCAATTTATTTGTTTTTTCAATGCTCATCATTCCACTTATCAAAGAACCTAATACAGTTTGGATTGCAGTTGAATTAACCACTCTTTTTTCAGTATTGCTAGTGGGTTTTGAAAATACAAATGCAGCCATAGAAGCAGCTTGGAAATATATAGTTCTCACCATCATGGGAGCAGCTATTGCACTGCTTGGATTTTTGATACTATATTGGGCTGCAAGACAAGCAGGAGTTGAACATTATACCTGGTCAGCACTTTTAATTGCTGCTCCTCAAATGTCTCCTGTACTTCTTAAGGCATCTTTCATCTTTATACTTGTAGGTTTTGGAGCCAAAATAGGCTTAGTCCCACTACATACTTGGTTGCCTGATGCCCACTCTCAAGCCCCAAGTCCCGTTTGTGCATTACTCTCAGGAGTTGAAACTACTGCTATATTATATGTTATACTCCGTCTTTTACCTATCATGTCTGCTTCTTTGGCTATTGATGTAAACACATGGTTATCAATCATTGGCTTGATTTCTGTCGGTACTGCAGCATTTTTACTTTTGCAGGTAAAAGATTATAAAAGACTCTTTGCTTTTTCAACTGTGGAGCACATGGGTATCATTTTAGTAGCTTTTGGTCTCGGAGGTGCTTCTGCACATATCGCAGCTGTTTTACAAATGATAGGACATACTCTTACAAAATCATTTGCTTTTTATGCTGCAGGGAGTGTTTTGCTTATAATGGGCACAAGAGATATAGCTTCAGTAAGAAATCTGATTAAAAAATCACCCATAAGCGGTGTTGCTCTTCTTCTTGGTGGATTAGCCATCGCTGGTGCCCCTCCATTTGTACTTTTTCTAAGTGAATTTTCTATCATAAAAGCTGGATTATCTCAAGGCAAATATATAATAGTAGGAATATTGGTGCTTTTTATTGCAATTGCATTTTTTGCTATTATGAATCATGTAAGCCGCATGGTATTCGGTAAAGACGAAAAAAAATCATCTGAACAAATAGCACCTGTTACTTTGCCTATAAGCACTAAAATTACTCTTGGGATTGCTATCATACCTATTGTGATATTTGGTGTTTATATACCTGAGACTTTAAATAAATTAATCATTCTTGCAGCAGCGATAGTAGGAGGTTCATGATGAAAATTCAAAATCTTGCAGTCCAAGCCAAATCTCTTTGGTCTCTTGGAGTTGAGCCTACTTTAGATACATCATCAAATATGCTAAAAATTTATTGCAACAATGAGCAAACACCCCAAGTTTGCGACTGGCTTTTTACACAACTAGGATACCATTTTGCTGGACTTATTGTTAAAGAAAATAGTCTTTGTGAACTTTGTTATCTTTTTGTGGGAGAGAAGACAAAGGGATATGTTGAGGTTATCACTGATGCTTTGTTTGATACTAAAAGTTTTAATAGTATCAGCAGTTTAGTTCATGCTGCTGATTGGTATGAAAGAGAAGCTGAAGATCTTTATGGCATATATTTTAGAAATCATCCGAGACTTGGAGATTTTATCTTGCATGATGATGTTTGGCAAGAAAATGTAAAGCCTATGCGAAAGAATTTTGTTCAAAAAACAGCTCTTTTAAATCGCAAGCCAAAAGAACATTGGCATCCAAGAAAAATTGTTGAGGAGTCTGGTGCTTTTATCATGACAGTTGGTCCCATATTTTCTGGCGAAGCAGAATCTGTTAATCTTCAGCTAGAAACGATTGGGGAAGAGA
>JAADIZ010000208.1 GCA_013151055.1 Campylobacterota bacterium | reverse complement strand
TTTAACTGTTCTAAAGCTGGATACTCTCGCTCAACATATGATATTGATTTATGGATTGAAAAAACTAAAGAAAATGCAATAAGTATAGTAAAAGCTTTAGAGGAATTTGGTGTGCCTTATCAAATTAAACCAGATGATTTTTTAGTTACAAATAGTGTTTTGCAAATTGGAATAAATCCAAATCGTATAGATATTTTAACAGATATAGATGGGCTAGAATTTAAACAAGCTTGGGGTAATAAGCAAGAAGTATCGTTTGATGATATCAAGGCATATTCTTTAGAGCTTAATGATATTATAAAAAATAAGAGTGCGACAAATAGAGCGAAAGATAGATTAGATTTAGAACAGTTAAAAGAACTAGCTAATTTAAAACAATAATGGTTAGTTATCTACTTTTAACTAAAGTATACTTGCTGCAAATAGGAGATGCATGATATATCTGTTTTTATTAATAATGTCATTTGTTCTAACATATCTCATAAAAAATTACTACATAAAACATGCTATTTTAGACGAAGTAAATGAGAGAAGTAGCCACACTGTTCCAACTCCTCATGGTGGAGGTATCGCACTTAGTATCACTTGGTTTTTAGGGCTTTTTTATCTATATTTTACTTCGCAGATAGATGCAACACTTTTTTATACATTGTTGGTGGGAATTATCATCTCTGTTGTTAGTTTTTTCGATGATTTTTATGATTTATCCCCCAAAATAAGGCTTCTTACTCAGGGTGTTGTGGCTTTTGGCGGACTCTATTTTTTAGGTGGATTTAAAAGTTTGGATCTGTTTTTGTTTAGTATAGACAATCAAATAGTTACTAATATCTTTGCTTTTTTACTGATAGTTTGGTTTATAAATCTTTACAATTTTTTAGATGGGATTAATGGATATGCAGGTAGCGAAGCAGTTTTCTTATCAATTGCTGGATTTATACTGTTTGGCGGCAGTCATTTTATAGTGCTTGGTGTTGCTGTTTTAGGATTTTTGGTTTGGAATTTTGGAAATGCCAAGATATTTATGGGTGATGTAGGAAGTACACTTTTGGGCTATAATGTAGCGATTTTTACTATCTACTATGCAAATCAAAAACCAACAAATTTATGGATATGGATAATTCTTTTTGGCATTTTTTGGTTTGATGCTACTTTGACTTTGATTAGGCGAAAATTAAATGCTGAAAAATTATCTCAAGCACATAAAAAACATGCATATCAAAGACTCAATCAAGCAGGATGGAGTCATCAAAAAGTTACAAACTATTCTATCACAGTAAATATACTATTGTTTTGCATAGTATATTTTATTCCAAATACTTTTGTAGCTTTTGCATTGAGTCTAATGTTACTTTATAGCATTATAAAGGTTATAGACAATAAAGAATCTTTTAGATAAATACAAGTAATATAATAAAATATTAGGGTTTTTAGTGATAAAATACAGCTTCCGATGAAAAAGTCGTCCAAAGTTCAATAAAAAAGAGTTTGATATGAACAAAATAAAAGAAAAAAAAGTTTTTATATATATTGCTTTAGCGTTTACCTTTAGTATTTTAGTTAGGTTGATTTGGGTTTACCAGTTTAGACATGTTGGCAGTTTTATGTGGAATTCTCAATTTATGATAAACACCAATGATGGCTACTTTTGGGCTGAGGGTGCAAGAGATTTGCTTAGCGGAGTTCATCAGCCTCATGACCTATCTCCTATTGGTTCAGCAGCATCACAGCTTACTTTTATATTGGTAAAGATTTTACCTTTCTCTTTTGAGTCTATTATATTTTATATGCCAGCATTTATCAGCTCACTTGTGGTTATTCCTATGGTTTTGATAGCTAGAAGTTTGGGAAGAGTTGAGCTCGGTTTTATTTCAGCTCTTTTGGCATCCATCGCTTGGAGCTATTATAACAGAACCATGGTGGGTTACTACGATACAGATATGCTAAATATTGTCTTTCCCGCATTTATGTTGTGGGCTCTTATACTTGCTTTTAAAACCAAAGAAGAGAGATATATATTTTTTGCTGGACTTGAGATTGTGGCTTATAGATGGTGGTATCCCCAAAGTTACTCTTTAGAGTTTGCTTTTTTTGGTTTGATTTTGCTCTATACTTTGGTTTATGAGCGAAAAAATATCTACTACTATAAACTTCTCGCTATGATGCTTTTCGCCTTGATGGGTTTGCCAAATTTGATTAGGCTTGTAATAGTTATCTTTATATATATATTATACAAAAGTAAAAAAGCAGATGCTTATATCTATTATATTTTAGGTTTGGCTTTTGCACTGTTTTTCTTAACTGGTGGCTTTACACCAATTTGGAGTCAATTAAAAGGGTATGTTTTTAAAGACTCCATTCAAATAGTTGGAGAGACTCTACCTCTTCACTTTTTTTCTGTCATGCAAACGATTAGAGAAGCTGGAAAAATTCCGTTTGAAACATTTGCAAATCGCATAAGTGGTCATACAATTACATTTATACTCTCGCTTATAGGCTATATATTGATGGTTTTTAGATACAGAGTGATGCTTTTAGGACTCCCGATGCTAGGTCTTGGATTTTTAGCTAATGTTGGTGGGCTAAGATTTACTATCTATGCAGTACCGATTAGTGCTTTTGGTGTGGCTTATCTTATCTTTTTTCTTAGCGATTATCTTAAAAAATTTTTAGTTGAGGGTAAAAGTAGTTTTTATATTAGAACTATTTTTATTTCACTTTGTACTGTAGCAGTTTTATATCCAAATATCATGCATATTATAAGATACAAAGTTCCTACTGTTTTTTCAAAACAAGAGGTGGGTGTTTTGGACAGTCTAAAGCATATAACCAAACGGGAAGATTATGTAGTCTCTTGGTGGGATTATGGCTATCCTATTCGTTATTATAGTGATGTCAAAACTTTAGGAGATGGTGGAAAACATAGTGGAGATGTAAATTTTCCTTTAAGTTATATGTTAACAAATCCACAACAAGTCTCTGCAAAACTCGCAAGATTAGATGTCGAGTATACAGAAAAAGATTTTAAGATACATGATGCAAATCTAGATAAAAGCGAAAAAAATCAAGTTAAATTGCCTTCGATAATGGCACAATTGACACTAAAATATGGCTTTAAGGATACAAATGAGTTTTTGATGTCACTAAAAACTGATATAAAACTCCCTAAAAAAACTAGAGATATATACTTTTATCTTCCATTTAGAATGATGAATATATTTCCGACAATTGCAAGATTTAGTGATATTGATTTGATGAGTGGAAATACTGTAAGAAGACCATTTTTCTATCAAACAAATAGATTTCAAGAAAAAAATGGCATATTGGATTTGGCAAATGGTATATCATTTGACCAAACAAAAGGTATACTAAAAGTTAGAAATCAAGAAGTTCCTGTAAAAGATTTTTATGTGACCGCCTATGGTAAAAATAAAAAACTTATAAGGCAGAGAAAATCTTTTGATAATAATGCAAATTTTTCTATCATATATATGCGCTCATATAATACTTTTTTGGTTTTAGATGATGCAACTTTAAACTCCTTGTACATTCAGCTTTTTGTCTTTGATAATTATGATAAAAAACTCTTTAAGCCTGTCATTTTGACTCCGCAGGCAAAAGTATATAAGTTATTGATATGAATTTTTATCTAGATAAAAGGATTTTAAATTTATTAGTCATTATTTTTCTTAGTTTTCTTAGTTTTGCCTGGACTTTTTGGATTTTTCATGATAAGTTTGAATTATATGTAGTTTTGTGGGTTATACTTGCAAGAATCATCGCTTCTGTATCTATTTTCAAAGACTTTTCTTTATCGTGGTCGAGAGTGACTCAAAAGACATTTTTGCTCAAAAGTCTTGTTTATATGGCAGCTTTTATTGTCTATATGCCTTTTTTACATGGTAAAATTCGTATAGCTTTTATGCTATCAGAACTATTTTTCTATCTTTTTAGTATAAATTTTGCCATGTATCTGTACTATATGTTTGTAAATAGAAGCAAAATTAAAAAAGATAAATCTTTGATTATATATGGAGCAGGTAGGGCTGGTCTCAGTCTTGAGGAAGAGTATAGAAATACAAATTATAAGATAAAATATTTTATAGATGATGATAAAGCTTTACAAAAAAGAAGCATAGATGGTATAAGAATAATTTCAAAGCAGACGCTAAAAACAAAAGTGAAAAATGGTGATAAATTTGATCTTCTTGTAATTGCTATGCCCTCAATAAAATCTAGGCGTATAAATGTAATTTACGAAAGATTAGGCGGTTATTTCAAAGAGATTAGAGTATTGCCAGCCTTAGATGAAATTCTTAGCGATAAGTCTTTTGTAAAACAGCTAAAAAAAATAAGTGTAGAAGATTTGCTTGCTAGATATCCAAAAGATTTAGATAAAAAAGCTATATCTTCGTTTTTAAGAGGTAAAACCGTATTAGTGACAGGAGCAGGAGGGAGTATAGGTAGTGAGATATGCAGACAATGTATAAAATATAGTGTAAAAAACCTTTTTATGATTGACCATAGTGAGTACAATCTTTATATGATTTGTGAAGAGTTAAAATCAAAAAATATAAAATCTTTCATGCATAGTGTTTTGGACAAAAAAGCACTTGAAAAGAGTATCTCTTATTGTAAACCTGACATCATAATTCATGCAGCAGCTTACAAACATGTGCCATTAGTTGAGGACAATATAACTTACGCGATACAAAATAATATAAAAGGCACAAAAAATTGTATAGACTTAGCTATAAAATATGGTGTCAAAAAGTTTATACTAATAAGCACAGATAAGGCAGTTCGTCCAACAAATGTGATGGGAACAACTAAACGAGTGTGTGAATTATACGCTGGAAATGTTGAAACTAATGATACCGAAGTGGTTGCAGTTAGGTTTGGAAATGTTTTAGGAAGTAGTGGCTCAGTCATACCAAAATTTAAAAAACAGATAGAAAAAGGTGGTCCTATTACAGTGACTCATCCTGATATCACAAGATATTTTATGCTTATCCCTGAAGCTTGTGAATTAGTGCTTCAAACAGGAGCGATCGCCAAAGGTGGTGAGATTTTTATACTCGATATGGGTGAACCCATAAAGATAGTAGATTTGGCTCATAAAATGATAGAGTTAAGCGGAAAACATGATATAGAGATAGAATTTTCTGGTTTAAGACCTGGCGAAAAGCTTTATGAAGAGTTGCTTATAGATGAGAGTGATCAAGAGACAAGATATAGCTCCATTATGGTAGCGAAAAAAACAAAATACAACATAGATAAACTAAATAGCGATATTGAAGAGTTGCTTATATGCGAAGATAAAATTAAAAAGCTACAAGAGATAGTACCAGAATTTACTCATAAGCCATAAAAATTGGTATAAAAATTAGGCTAATTTTCTTTTGATGTGTAAAATCTATAATATGTTTTTGAAGTGAATCGAGGGCATTTAGTACATCTAAAAGGACTGTTAAAAATTCCGTGTCCTATAAAGTGTTGGCAGATCACTCCTATCAGAATTTAGGTGACACGGAATTTTGAACGCTCTCAATAGATATAGCAATATAAGACTTTGCTTTTTTACACTATTTTAATCAGCTACTTCAGTACCTCCTGCATCTTTTTTTATAGTCATGCTTTGAGCTTCATATCCTTTTGCATTTACTGTAACAAATACTTTAAGTTTGTTTTTTGAATTATAGTATAAGCTATTTGGATTTGCCCCAAAGTGATTTTTCGCTTTTTTGGTATCTATATGTATAGATTTCTTTGCATTTGCTTTTAAAATAAAGCCCTTGAGTGGAAGTATATAAGACTGAGTAGCTCCTGTTTTCAAATCAACTATTTTATAAAAAAGTGTAAAATTTGATATATCTTTGGCACTTTTATTTTGAAGTATGATTTCTAGATGGTCTGATGCATCTTTTTTTGCTACTTCGTCATAGTTGTTTTCAACTAATACCTCTCTTATTTTAAAATCATTTGCTCCAGTTGATTTTACAAACTTAGTATCAATATTTAAAGGATATTTATCTTTTAAATCATTAATACCATCTCCGTCTGTATCGGCATTGTACGGATTTGTCCCCAAAATCTTTTCAGAATTATTTGGAATTCCGTCATGATCAAAATCCTTAACACTTGCATTTTGTGCAAACATCAAACTACTAGCAAGTAACATTGTTGTTAAAACTCTTTTTTTCATCTTGTTTCTCCTTGATTTTTTATTTGTGATTATTTGTGATTTTAGTTTTTATTGCATTACTATTCTCCTAAATAGTTTTTATTTTTTATTAGTATTATGTAACTCAATATATACGCAAATATAAAAGCAAATAGTATAAAAAGAGTATTGTTTATGTTTTTACTTAAGATTTTTGTAAGTGGCATATCGTTATATATGGATTTTATGCCAAAAAGTGCAAACATTTCTCGTTCATAATGCTTTGTGATAGATAGTTGTTCTATCCCACCACGGATTACTTCATAATTGTTAAATTTTTTCATAATCTCTTTGCTTTTTACTCTTGTGATATTCATACTTTTAAAAAATCCACCTGGTACTTGATTGTCGGGGTCCATAGTATCACCAATTTGTGGAAAAATAAGTACAAAAACCAGCCAAACTACGAAAGAAAAGATTAGTGCTTGATTTATATTTTTTTGTTGTAATGAAAGTAAAAATGAGAGCATAAAAAATATCATAATATAAAATGTTGAAAATAAAACAAATAGAGATAATTTCAAAATTTCTACTCCATTTAAAACTACACCACCTATAAGATAAATTTCCAAAAATACAACAATTGAAATCATACTCATAAGTAAAAATATAAATAATCCATTACCGAGCAATTTTCCAAGAGCTACTTCTTTTTTAGAAACTGCGCGAGACAAGATGAGTTTTAAAGCTTTTGTATTTCTCTCTTTTGAAATACTGATATATCCTAAAATAATTCCCAAAATTGCACCTATGATTTCTATATAGTCAACCACACCTCTTAACAAATTTAGGGGATATAGCGTGGGCATAGCTGTAGTTGGTATTTTCCCTAGTTTTTTTAGAAACTCCAATGCATTATGATATTCGCTAACTTGAGCATTAAAAACCAAAAATGAAACACTTAGGGATAATATAGTCAAAAATATAAGTAGTGCAACCATATAAACAAAAGTTTTACTTCTAAGTATGTCCGTCCACTCTTTTTTTGCTATCAATTGTATATTATTCATAGTCGTCCCCTTTTGAAGTATCGTATTTTTTTACGGCTATAAAACTCATAAAAAATGTTGTAAAAAACCAAACCGCCAAACTGCCAATATGTCCTAAAGAAGAATATCTTGATATATTTGTTGGTGTATTTTGCGTGAATCCTAAGATATTTGCACTTAATTCTTTGTATTGCTCTGATATAGAAAATGGATACACTATTTTGTGTATATTTGCAAGAATCGGTGAATCTAAAAGGTTTGTTTGCGGTAGTACAGGATTTAGTGAGCTTGTTGGATATAAGGCTGAGCTTATCTCTGGCAGGGCAAATGTTATGATTATCCATAAAAGAAGAGGTAGAAGTATGGCTTTTGTGCTACTATTTGTTTTTATAGCAAAATAAATTCCCAAAAAAGCAAATCCAGCTAAATAAACAAAAGATAACAGATAAAACTCAAATACATTTACAAGATTTGTAAAACTAAAAACTCCAACCAAAAAAAGCGAAGCTATGCTTATAAAAAAAGATAAAACTATCGCAAGAAACAATGCACTTAAAGTTGAGATGGATTTTCCCATCAAAAAACTGTTTTTCGAAAAAGAGTTCGAGAATAAAATCCTAGTTACTCCCGCTTTTCTGTCGTTTATTCCTATGATATGTCCAAATGTTATAGATAGTAGTGCCCCAATTAAGACCATGTATATAATCATATTTTTGATGATTATGAGAGGTTCTTGTGAAAATGGAATCG
>JAADIZ010000196.1 GCA_013151055.1 Campylobacterota bacterium | reverse complement strand
AAACCAAAAGATACCAATCAGGAACTGCAAAACTCCAAGTTCCAGTGGCTAGGTAGTATTGATATCCTAGATATAAGATTCCAACTAACATTAAAGCAGAGCCTGCAAAAGTATATAAGAAAAATTTAATAGCTGCGTATATTCTTTGTCCACTTCCCCAAGCACCTATGATATAAAGCATAGGAATTAGTGAAAGCTCCCAAAAAATATAAAATAAAATCATATCTAGGCTTAGAAATACACCAATTAGTGTCATCTCTAAAAATAGTACTGTTATGACTAGATTTTTGATATCTTTTTTTATATTTAGAGCTATTAGTGAAACTAAAGTCATAAAAGTACTTAGTATCACTAAAAATAGAGAAATTCCATCAACTCCCAAATAAAAACTAACTCCAAATTGAGGAATCAAAGTTGCATACTCTACAAATTGAAAACCACCATTTGTTGGGTCATATGCAATCCAAAGTATGATTGAGAGTAAAAACTCTACAAAAGCTACTGTAATACCAAAGGTTTTTACACTTTCTTTATTTATAACAAATCCAAACATTCCCGCAATCAATGGGAAAAATACAATTAATGATAATATGTGTTCCATCATATACTCCTACATACCTGGTCTATAAAATATAGCAAGAGCTAGTAGGACAACTATGCCCACAACCATCCATCTGAGCATGTCAGATAGATTTCCACTTTGCATTTTTCTACTTTTTTGACCAAGTCCATAGAAGGTCTTGGCGATTAAATCAACTGTAAAATCTATAATTCTCACATCTATTTGCTTCCAAGCAAATGTTGAGAGCCAATAGTATGGTTTAAATATAACTGCATCATATATTTGTGGGATGTAGTATTGATTTTTTAATAATAAATATAGAGGCATTTTTTCTATCTGTTTACTAAAACCGCCTCTAGCATATTTGTATACGGTTGCTACGATAACCAATATAACAAAAGCTGAAGTCAAAAATATCAAGCCTAGCTCCGTTGAGTGAGCAATAGTAATCTCATATTTGTTCAAAATTTGGGTTACAAATCCTTCAAATGGTTTTTCAACAAATCCAGCTACAGTTGAGAGGATACCAAGCGGTAAAAGTGCCCACAATACAAATGGATAAGTTTCATGAGGATGAAAACCTAATTTTTTATAAACTTTGTCACCAAAAAATACTAACATTATCAATCTAAAACTATAAAAAGCTGTCATGCCTGCTCCGATGAATAAAGCAAACCAAATATAAAAATTTCCACCATTAAAAGCAGATGCTAAAATCATATCTTTACTAAAAAATCCAGCAAACGGATAAACCCCGCTAAGTGCGACAGAAGCTACAGCCATCAGTATCGCGGTATAAGGCATAATTTTAAATAATCCACCCATTTTCTTGATATCTAATTCATCATCCATAGCATGCATTATATTTCCAGCTCCTAAGAATAGAAGTGATTTGAAAAATGCGTGTGTCATGAGATGAAAAAGTGCTATCCAATAAGCTCCCAAACCAGCAGCTACAAACATATAACCTAGCTGTGAAAGAGTAGAATACGCGATAATTTTCTTCAAATCTCGATTGACAAGTGCCATAGATGCTGCAAATACTGCAACAAAAGCACCTAAGGTTGCTATTATATGTCCAACTTCAGGTATAAGTGAAAAAAGTGGGCTCGCACGAATGACAAGATAAACACCCGCAGTTACCATGGTAGCCGCGTGAATCAAAGCCGAAACGGGAGTTGGTCCCTCCATCGCATCTGCTAACCAAGTATGAAATGGAAATTGTGCCGATTTTCCCATGGCTCCTATAAAAAGCAGAAGTCCGATAGTTGTTACAATTGCTGGGTTTAAGCCACCAACTTGAGCAAAAACTTTATCATATTCGAATGTTCCAAACTGCCAATAAATCAGAAATAAGCCCATGAGCATACCTAAATCCGCAACTCTATTCATGATAAATGCTTCATTTCCAGCCCAGCTTGCACTCTCTTTTTCATACCAAAAACCAATCAATAGATATGAGCAGAGTCCAACACCTTCCCATCCTATAAAAAGTCCTACAAAGTTATCGCTCATGACTAAAATCAACATAGAAAAAACAAACATCGAAATATAAGTAAAAAATCTATTGTATCCTTTGTCATGCATCATATAACCCATAGAATATACATTTACAACGGTTGAGACTAGTGTGACTGTTACCATCATGATAACTGAAACATTATCTACTACAAATCCAAAAGGGAGATTTAAATTTCCAGCACTTATCCAGTCCATCATCTTCACATGTAAAACTAATCCACCATGCACTGCAAAAAGTAGTGTCAAAGAAGAGACAAAAGATATAAGTAAAAGTGCAGATGTCACAATCGCTGTTATAGTGTTTTTCTTTTTTGCTGTAAATAATAGGCTAAATAGCGAACCAATAAGAGGTGCAAAAAGTGCTACGAATAAATACTTTTCCATTCCATTAACCTTTCATCATTTGCAAGCTATCAAGATCAATAGTTCCACTTCTTTTATACCAAAGCACTAAAAGACCAAGTCCAACTGCCACTTCACTAGCAGCTATTGCGATTATAAAAAATGAAAATATCTGACCGCTTAAATCACCGTAATACTTTGAAACAGCGGCAAAACCAATATTTACAGCATTCAAAAGAATTTCTGTTGAGAAAAATAGCATCAAAAGATTTTTTCTTCTTAAAACACCTACAATTCCCAAAGAAAATAGAATTCCACTTAAAACTAAATAGTGTGTCAGAGTTATCATTTTTCCCCCTTTGCAACTTCGATATTACTCGGAGTTTCTTCCATTTTTACTTTTACCAGAACAATGCCAGCAATCATAGCAGCTAAAAGCATGATCGCAGCTAACTCAAATGGCACCAAATATTTTGTAAACAAAATTAAGCCTATCATTTGAATATTTCCAACACCTTTTATAGTAGGATACAAAGCTTCTACTCTAAAGGAATACACAGGAGCTAATAGTATAAATATTATAAACATAGCTGAAAGCAAGGATAAAGTGTAAATTATCTTTTTAAATTTTATATTCTCTTTTATATCTCTTGTTGTATCAAAAAACATCATACCAAAGGCATATACAGCCATAACTGCACCTGTATAAACAACTATTTGCACCACTCCTAGAAAATCAGCACCTAGCAAAAAGTAGAACCCAGATATAAATATCATGCCCCCAGCTAGTGCAGTCATCGAGTAGAGTGCATTTTTGCTAAATACTACGATTCCAAACATACCAATTACAAGAATTGAAAATGTATAAAATGCTATTAATTCAAACATATTTACCTCAATACGCTAATGGAGTTTTTTTCACAAATTTATCAGCATCCTTATTCAATGCCCCAAAACCTGGAAATTCTTTTTGCTTCTTCGCTTTGAATATATCCAAAGGAGTCAACATATCTTCTTTTAAACCAAACTCTGCTCTTTGCTCGCTTGCTTGTTCATAATCATCACTATGTACGATGGCAAGCTCAGGACAAACCTCAGCACAATACCCACAAAATATACATCTTCCAAAATTGATGCTATATTGGCTGACTAATTTTCTGCTTTTTTCATCAACTTTTGTATCCATCTTTATACAATTTGCTATACATATCTTTTCACAAAGTCCACAACCAATGCACCTTTCATGACCACTTTCAAACAGTCTTAGTAACTTATGAATTGCTCTATATCTTGGACTCATTTGCAATTTTTCCATAGGATACTGAACTGTATGAGTGTCAAATTTTATCATCTCTCTTAAAACTATCCAGAGACCAACAAAAAGCTCACCTTTTACAGTTCGTTCAGCAAATCTTTTAAATCTTTCCCAGCTATTTTGAGGTTTTGCCTCACCTTCAAAATAGATATATCCAGGAGTCGCATTCCTACTTTTAAATCCTCTTAATTCCATTTTCTACTCCCTACACCAAAACTATGCCAGTGATTAGTATATTGATTAGTGCCAATGGCATCAATACTTTCCAACATACCCACATCAATTGATCTGGCCTGACATGAGGCCAAGCAGCTCTTACCCATAAAAATAAAAATATCCAAAATGATACTTTTAAAAGCATCATAATAGCCCCTGGAATTATCCAAAGAGGATTGTATCCTCCCATAAAGATTATACTCACAAGTGCAGATATTGTTATCATATTTGCGTATTCACCTACGAAAAACAGTCCCCATCTCATGCCTGAATACTCAGTGGCATATCCTGAAACTATCTCTGCTTCAAACTCTATCAAATCAAAAGGTGTTCTATTTGTTTCTGCAAATCCCGCTATCGCAAACAACACAAAAGCTAATGGCTGTTTCCATACTAACCAATTTGTAATTCCACCAATTTGAAAATCATTTATATCTATTAGCGATAAAGAACCAATCATCATAAGTGGTGCTAAAATAGACAAACCACTAACTACTTCAAAACTTAGAAGCTGAATAACTGCTCTCGCTCCTCCTAGAAGTGCCCATTTATTGTGTGAGCTTAATCCTGCTAGAAGTGGTCCATACATCCCAACTGACGCTGCACCCATTACAAAAAGTAATCCAACATTTATATCTGATATGATTGGATGAATTGTATATCCAAAAAGAGTAAACTGTGGAAAATACGGAACCGCAGCAATCGCTACAAATGCCGAAGTAACACCAACAACTGGTGCTAAAATAAATATAGGTTTTACAACATTTTGAGGGATGATATCCTCTTTTGTAAAGAGTTTTATACCATCAGCTGCTAACTGCAAAAGTCCATAAGGACCAACATGCATAGGTCCCAAACGACGCTGCATGAAAGCCAAAACTTTTCTCTCTATAAATGTAGCAAAAGCACCCATACCTGCTATGACCGCTAGTCCTATCACTGCTTTTATAACTGTTTCGATTATTAAGGCTGTTTCATTCATTTTTCTACACCTTTAAGTTCTACTTTAGTAAATCTATAACCATCTTTAAAAAACGGCATCACATTTAACTTTGTATCAAATGTCGGAAGATATGGTATAAGTCCTTCTATTTGAGTATCAAGTTTAACTGCAATTGCTAGTTTGGCGTTTTTGTTTGATATGAGCACCATACTTCCATCTTTTAAACCTCTATTTTCCAAAAATTCGCTTGAAGCATAAAGAGCACCGGCTTCATTTAACTGGTGAGCTCTATTTGTAAAAGGGCTAAACTGCATCACAGGATTTGCCTGATATATCAAATCTCCATCACCCAAATCACATCCCTCTATCTCTTGTACTTCATCATCACTTTCAAAGCTTTTTTCTTCTATAAGATATCCTCTATTTTCTTCACCTGAATTTAAAAACTCATTTGGTAAATCATCAAATTCTTTGTTTTTAAATCCTTCTATATTTCCTAATTCGTTTGTGTAATCTATCGTATTTTGAGCAATCAATCCCAATTCATTGCCCAAATCATTCAAGCAATAACCACCATAAGGAAGTGCAGCATTTGTAGGAACTACTCTTTTGTTCATGGATGTAAACGTTCCCTCTTGCTGATTAAGGGCAGGCATATCTAAATCACCCTTGCCCAAAGCACTAAGCGTAAAATCAGCTTTTTCATTATAACCAACTGCTTTTTTGCCAACTTTAGGGTCTAAATCACATATCAATGAGACTCCTAAAGTATTTGTTTTCGTCGGGATTATTAGTATACTAAAATCTGAAAATCTTTCTATTAAGCCCACAAGTTTTGCTAAATTTTCTGCTCTTTTGTGATTATATAAATCTTCACCAACTACAAGCGAAAATCTATCTTTTTTAGCTAACAACTTAGTAAGTTTTGCATCAAAATCATCACCTAATCCAATAACTTCATAAAGTGAATTAACATCAACTTCTATCTCTTTTTCTACATTTTTACTAACTGTTTTTATTACTTCTTTTTCTTCACCACTTTGTTCATCTTTTACCATCTCTTTTACTTGTTCTTTTACAACTTCGGTGATAGTTTTTTTCACGGTTTTATGAAATGTTTTTAGATATTTAATTACACTTTTTGGCATTTTGTCTTTATCTCCAAAAAGGTCAAGCATTAGATATAAGATACTCTCTTCAACTCCAGCTTCGTGGTTCACACAAAGCATATTTTTAGAGTATCTGCTGACGACACTATCTGCTATCGGATGAAAATACAATCCTGCACCTTTATTCATGGTCACTGCGTTATTTATGGCATATCCTACGTTTGGATTGTCTGATTTGACAAACGAACCAACACTTACCACAAAATTGCTATTACGCAAGGTTTTTAAATCTGCACTATAAAGCGATTTTCCACTTGTCTTGCTGTAATTTTTAAGGAAATTCTTATAAGCAAAAGCATCATCATTTACAAGTTTATATCCGAATTTTTCTTTTAATTTTTGAAGTATGTACGCTTCTTCATTTGTGATAAAACTATTAAATTTTATCGTATCGCTGTCTGTCATAAATTTGATGGCTTTTTTAAAGGCTTTTTCATCTTTTTTATCTATACTATTTTCAAAATCATATCCATATCTTATACCGCCGTGCAATGGAGCAAAATCAAAATCACTATTTACCCTATATATCTTATCTTTTGCATCTTTTATACTTGTTTGTTTTACATCATAATACATAAGTGAGCAGTCACTGCTATGAGGGTTTGCTGCTGGAATTTTTTTAAGCTCCCACGCATTTGAAGTATATTGGAAATCACTTCCAACAAGTGCACCCACAGGACAAACTGCCGTACATTCACCACAGTTTGTACAATCTAGTGTATCTGCACCACTAGAAACTCCGATGACGGATTTTTGTAGTTTATTCCACATGGCATATGTATCTTTTGGGGTAGTCTCTTTCCACTCTTTTGGAAGGATATCTCCACCTCTTGGGACTGTTTTTAAAGCTGCGTCGCCAATCATATCTTTACACACAGTAACGCATCTTTCGCAAACTATACACAAAGATGAATCATAATGTATAAAACCCCAATCATGGCTTGGTCTGCTTGTGTCTGCTATGGCAAATTGCTGTTTATCTATATCCATCTCAAGAGTATAGTTTTGCAATTCACACTCGCCACTTTGGTCACATACACCGCACTCCAATGGATGATTTAAGTCATACACTTCCATTATCGCTTTTCGTTCAGTCTCAATTTCTTCATTTTTAGTGATGACACTCATACCCTCTTTTGCTTTTGCATTACAGGAGTATGCCCTTTTTCCATCTATCTCAACCAAACACAATCTACAAGCAAGTGTCGGGGAACAGTTTGTCAAATAACAAATAGCTGGTATAAAAACACCATTTCTTCTTGCAATTTGAAGTATAAATTCGCCCTCTTTTGCTTCGTATTTTATTCCGTCAATAGTTACCATTATATCACTCATTAATTTTCTCGCTTAATAATTTTTGCTATTTTGTAGTAATACGACTCATCACCTTGTGCACTAGGCATTAGTGCAACGGTGCCCTTAAGTTCTTCATCCATTATAAATTTTCTTTGATATTCATTAGAATTTGTTATAACAAACACATCTTCATCATTTTTTACTTTTGCTGCCATCATAAATTGTTTTGAACCAATTAGCAACTCTTGTTCATCTGGGTCACTACTTGGACAGCCATATACAACAGAACCATCAAAGCTATCTAAAACTTCTACATCTTCGAGCTCGTTCTCTTCTTGTGAACAGGTTACATTTAAGTCTTGTGAATAAATCTTAAAATTTCCATATTTAACAAGCAAACTAAGAAGTTTGGCGATGTTTTTAGCTCTTGGGTGATTATATAAATCATACCCAACTACAATTATTGGGTTTTTTGCATCTTTGTATAACTCTTCTATCTCTTCGAACTCTTCTTCGCCGATATTGCACTCTGCACTTATATATCCCTTATCAAGATTATCAAAAAAATCTTTTATTTTAATATCTAAATTTTTATTTATCAAAAGCTCTTTTGCCAAAATTGCCAACACACCCTCTTCGCTTCCTGCTTCGTATCTGCTTTGAAATTTAGCAACAGATGACATGGCTTTATCTTCTAT
>JAADIZ010000042.1 GCA_013151055.1 Campylobacterota bacterium | reverse complement strand
CAACGAAGTTTATCTTTCATCAAAAAAATTTCAAGACAACATAAAAAAGTTTCCAACAGGCAAAGAATATGGCATATTTGCCAACAAATGGGCAAGCAAAATCAAAAAAGAGTTTCCACATGTCAAAATTGGACTAACACTTTTTAGCAGAGTAAACAGCAGAAAATACAGAATGAAGAGTTGGAATAATTTAGTTGTAAAAAATATTAAAAACAAAAATTATGATGCACTTATATATCACATATATCTAAAATTTCCAAAAAAGAGTAAATTGAACAGTGATACGGTCAATAGCATAGTCCAAAAAAGAGTTTATGATTTTCAAAAAGCAATGGTAAATGATAAAACAAAAGAGATTTGGATAACCGAATACGGTGTTCTTGCAAACAGTCTAGAAAAAACCATCGAAACAACTAAAAAACTTGCAGACTCTTTAGAATCAATTGGGAATATCTCTATGGTTCATGTTCTATATACCAAAGTTCGAAAACATACAAAATCAAAATGGAGGTATTTTTCGATGTTAACCAAACCAAAAGCAGACACACTGACAAAACTTGGTAAAGTATTTAAAAACAGATATAACAAGCGATAAATCAACATTTAATATAAACTTAGGTATTATTATAGCTATTTTAATATAAGTAGGTTGAAAAAAAGATGGAAAAAGCAAAATTTATTTGGATGGATGGAAAATTAACCCCTTGGGACGAGGCAAATATTCATATTTTATCTCATACTCTTCATTATGGAAATGGTGTATTTGAGGGAACAAGAGCTTATATGACAAAAGATGGTTTGGCTATTTACAGATTAAGAGATCACACAAAAAGGCTTTTGAATTCAGCGAAAATTACAAGAATCAAACCTTCTTACACAGTTGAAGAGCTTGAAAATGCACAACTAGAACTTCTTCGTGTAAATGATTTTAAATCAAATGTTTACATAAGACCGCTCGTGTATCTAGGTTATGGGGTTATGGGATTGCACCATGTTAATGCACCTGTAAACACAGCTATTGCCGCATGGGAATGGGGAAGCTATTTGGGTGATGAAGGGCTAGAAAATGGGATAAGAGTTAAAATATCATCATTTACTAGAAATCCTGTTAGCTCTACCATGGGAAAGGCAAAAGCAGCTGCAAATTATCTAAATTCACAATTGGCAAAATATGAAGCAATGGAAGCTGGGTATGAAGAGGCTCTTTTATTGGACGAGGATGGCTTTGTAGCCGAGGGTAGTGGTGAGTGTTTTTTTATAGTTAGAGATGGGGTGCTAATATCTCCTCCAAATGACACTTCACTAGAGAGTATCACGCAAAATAGTATCATTATGCTAGCTCACGACGCAGGAATTGCTGTTGAGCGAAGAAGAGTTACTAGGGATGAAGTATATATTGCAGATGAAGCATTTTTTACTGGAACTGCAGCAGAGGTAACACCTATAAAAGATGTGGATAATTATGTAATAGGCGATGGAAAAAGAGGAGTCATAACGAAACAACTACAGAGTGCATATTTTGATGTAGTTTATGGTAGGAATGACAAATATAAAGATTTATTAACTTTCGTTTAGAGAGTTACAGTACAATACAATGAAATTTTAAAGGAAAAAAATGCCAGTAGATTTAAATGATTACTTCAACAAAAAAAGTGGAGGTAGCGGTGGAAATGGTGGAGGAGGCAATAACCCTGTACCTAATTTTGAGCCACCAGAGTTTTTAAAGAACCTAGGAAAGAAAGCTGGTTTTTTATATGTGTTGATCGCCGTTGTGGTGGTTTTGGTTATAGCAAAACCTTTTGTTATTATAAACTCTGGAGAAATGGGGATAAAAGCAACTGCGGGTAAGTTTGATCCAACTCCTATGAATCCTGGCTTTCACCTATTTATACCTTTTTTACAAAATATTTTTATCGTTGATACAAAAGTTAGAATCATGAACTATACTTCAACTTCAGAACAAGAGGCAACTCAAAGAGGTTCAGGTATTAAAAATAAAAATGCTATATCAGTTCTGGATTCAAGAGGTCTTCCTGTCTCTATAGACTTGACAGTTCAATACAAACTTGAACCGACAACCGCCCCTCAAACGATAGCTACTTGGGGAATGGCTTGGGAAGATAAAATAATAAATCCTGTAGTAAGAGATGTCACTAGAAATGTTGTTGGACAATATCCTGCGGAAGAGTTACCTCTGCAAAGAAATGCGATAGCTGCTAAGATTGATCAACAAATCAGAAAAAATATAAACGCTCAACCAGGCAGACCAGTACAACTTTTAACCGTACAGCTTAGAAAAATAATACTACCACAAAAGATAAAAGACCAAATTGAGATAGTTCAAATAGCTAAGCAACAAGTTGAAAAAACCAAATATGAGGTTGAACAAGCAAATCAAGAAGCTTATAAAAAAGCTGCTCTTGCTACTGGTGATGCAAATGCGAGAAAGATTAAAGCAAAAGGTCAAGCCAGTGCTGTTAAAATTGAAGCGGATGCAAACTCATATGCAAATATTGAAATTGCTAAAAGTATCACTCCAAATTTACTAAAACTTCGTCAAATAGAAGTACAAGGACAATTTAATGACGCACTAAAAGTTAATAGAGATGCAAAAATCTTCTTAACTCCTGGTGGTGCAGTTCCAAATATTTGGGTTGATACTAAAGATACTAGAAAAACTGTAAGTGCAAATAAATAGAGTATTAGATGAATAAAGAGTTGATATACAATATAGATTGGGACAAAAATCAACTCATTCCCGTTGTCGTACAAGATAGCGACAACGGGCAAGTCCTAATGCTCGCTTACACAAATAAAGAGTCATTTGATTTAACTCTAAAAACAAAATTTGCCCACTTCTACTCAAGAAGCAGAAAAAAACTATGGAAAAAAGGTGAACAAAGCGGTAACACACAAGAGGTCAAAGAGATTTATCTTGATTGTGATAGCGATACAATTTTACTAAAAGTCAAACAAAATGGGGTAGCTTGCCACACTGGCAGAGTGTCTTGTTTTTTCAACAGAGTTGATATACCTCAAAAGTTACCACCAATTGAGCAAACCATAGAAAATTATAGCGTTAGCGATACTTTGTATCACATTATATTAGAGCGAAAAAAAGCAGACCCAAAAAAATCTTATGTTGCATCTTTGTTTAAAAAAGGTGAAAATACAATCTTAAAAAAAGTTGTAGAAGAAGCTGGTGAATTTTGTTTTGCTATAAAAGACAGCAATGAAAAAGAGATTGTTTATGAAGCGGCGGATTTGCTCTTTCACTCACTTGTAGCTTTAGGATACAAAAATATAAATCCAGATTTAGTCAAACAAGAACTCCAAAGAAGATTTGGACTAAGTGGGATAGAGGAGAAAAATAGCAGAAAAGATGGCTGAATTAAAATTTTCAACTTTAGAATATATACATAATTTTGCTTTATATGATTATCTTGCTTTTGCTTGGTTCTTCCTGACTTTTTTAATATTAATTATTTTATCGATTGTCATCATGAGAAGAGCAGTCAAAACATCCATGTTTCTACTTCTCTTCTCTTTTTTATTTTTATTAGTCGCACCTTTTTTTCTCAGATATTATCTAAACACAACACTAAGAACAGTAAGCGTAGATAATATAAAATTTCAAAAACTAAACTTTTCAAATACCCTTATAGTTGACTATAAAATCAATAACCTATCAAAAATAGACTTTAAAGAGTGCGAAATACATATAAGCGTATTTAAGCCTTCAGCTTCAAAATTCAAATTATTTGTAAATAAACTAAAGCCAATCACGCAAAGGACGATTTTACTGAAGAAAAAGATAAGTGTAAATACTTCTGTTGAAGAGAGATCTATATTTGATAATTATACTTATAGCAAGGATATAAATATATCTGTAGCGACTCAATGCTATTAAAGGATAAAGAATGGTATCTTACTTTACAATTGTACATATAATAACGCTCGCTATATTTTTTGTATTATTTATTATATTGCTTATTTTATCTCTCAAGGAAACAAGAAAAAAAGTTTTAGTTGCTATGATATTTTCAAATTTTTTGGTGATTTCAATGCTTGCTGTTTTTTCTATGTTTGTCTTGGATAAATATACAAAAAAAGCAAGACTCGAAGATGTGTCTCAAGCTAGAGTTTTAATTAGTGAATCCTTCGTAGTAACAGGACGAGTGAGAAATATTGGAAGATTTGATATTTCAAAATGTTTTCTAAAGGTAAAACTTGTAAATAACGCCATCACTTCAAAAAATTTAAAAGGTTCAAATATTTATAATCCAACTGGTGGTCTAGCATTTTTGACAAAAACAACAAATCAAGAAAGAAAATCAACTATTATCAAAAACTTTTTAATAGCAAAAAATCTTAGAGTTGACGAGTTAAGAAATTTTAGTGCATCCATGAGGTATCCATCATATTTTAAAAGCCCGAGTTTAATCTACAAACTACATTGTAGATAATTATTTTATAAAATAATTTCCATCAAAACTAACGAGTGAATATTCCATATCTTCCCCTATACTTTTCTTCAAAGAGTTGATGCTTAGAAAACTAAGAGAATCTGCTTTTATATACTCTCTTATCTCTTCTACGCTCATTTTTGCACCTATAAGCTCTTCATAGCTTGGGGTATCTATACCGTATTTACAAGGGTGTTTTATCACTGGAGATGTTATACACATATGAACCTCTTTAGCACCTGCTTCTTTTAGTATTCGTATAATTCTTTTTGAAGTTGTTCCTCGCACTATACTATCATCTACTACTACAATTTTCTTACCTTTTAAGATTGCATTTATTGGGGATAATTTTAATTTTACTTTCATGTCTCGTCTAGCTTGAGTTGGCTCTATAAAAGTTCTTCCTACATAGTGATTTCTCACAATTCCCATCTCAAAAGGTATACCACTTTCGTGTGCATATCCCATAGCTGCACTTACCCCACTATCAGGAACAGGAATAACCAAATCGGCATCTATTTTATGCTCTCTCGCCATCGCTTTACCCATCTCTTGTCTAACAACATATACACTTTTTCCAGCTATCACACTATCGGGTCTTGCAAAATATATAAATTCAAAGGCACAAATCCTAGGAGTTGGCTCAAAAAGTTGAATACTCTCATATCCCTTTTTTTCATTATCAAAGACAATCATCTCTCCAGGACGCACATCTCTTATAAATTTAGCTCCAACCAAATCAAAAGCACAAGTTTCGCTAGAAACTATATATCCACCATCTTCAAGTTGACCAAGAGAGAGAGGTCTTACGCCATATTTATCTCTTATTGCAAACAGCTTATGCCTGCTTTGTATCAAAAGACAATATGCCCCTTTTATGATATTTAATGCCTCAATAACTCTATCTCTTAAATGCTCTTCATGACTTCTAGCTATGAGGTGAATAATATTTTCCGTATCCATTTGAGATTGAAAAATTGCACCCTCATCTATCAATTGTTGCCTAACTTCATCTTTATTAATCAAATTTCCATTGTGAACAACGGAAATTTCACCCAACTTATAACTCGCATGTATAGGCTGGGCATCAAGTACAGATTTACTTCCCGCTGTAGAATATCTATTATGCCCAACCGCAGAATTTCCTTTTAAATACTTTAGTGCATCTTCATCAAAAACTTCTGTAACCAAACCTTTTTTTTTGATTTTTCTTAATATTTCACCATTGCTTACACTGATACCAGTCGCTTCTTGTCCGCGATGTTGCATAGCAAAAAGAGAGTAGTAAGCAACTCTTGAAGCCTCTTTTGAATTAAATATACCAACTATTGCACACATTTTATTCCTTTATAAACCTAAACAATCATTTATACTATATAGCCCATTTTCTTGATTTATTATCCATTTTGCTGCTCTTATAGCACCTTTTGCAAAGGTATCACGGCTAGTTGCAGTATGATTTAACTCTATAAATTCACCATCATTATAAAACCCTACAGTATGGCGTCCAACTATATCTCCGCCACGAAGTGACATAACAGCGATTTCATCTTTGCTTCTCTCACCAATCAAACCATTTCTACCACTAACTCTTACTTTTTCAAGATCTAAACCTCTAGCATTTGCAACACTCTCTCCTAAAGTCATAGCGGTTCCACTTGGTGCATCTTTTTTATATCTATGGTGTTGTTCAACTATCTCTATATCAAAATCACTCAAACTACTAGATGCCAAAGAGACTAACTTATTTAAAACCGCAACACCTAATGACATATTGGTTGAGTATAAAATTGGCATCAATTTTGAAGCTTCTTTTAAAAGATTTTGTTGATGGGCACTTAGTCCTGTTGTCCCAATCACAAGTGGAGTTGGGTTTTCAAGTGCAGCTTCAAGCAGAGTTTCAGTAGCAAATGCAATTGTAAAATCAATCACAACATCACTATTTTTAAATAACTCTTCATAAGAATCTGTCACAACTGAAGCTTGAGGAATTGGAAAACCAAAATCCTCTATGGCATGCAGTACATGTGGCTTTGCCTCAACATCATTTTTTAAATTTTCTATTAACAAATGTCCAACTCTTCCTGTTGAACCGTGTATCCCTATATTTTTAGTCATTCACATACTCCAAAGCTTGTATCCCTGCAGTTGCACCATCGCCCGCAGCACATACTACTTGTTTGGATGCATCTATTCTTAAGTCACCTGCCCCAAACAGACCTGCAACTGAAGTTTTCATTTTCAAATCAACTACAACATTTCCGTTTGAGCCAAGGTCGCAAAGTGGTTTTCCATCTTCTTGCATGAGGACTTCATTGTTTACATTCATGCCAACAAATACAAAAATTCCTGGAACTGCCAAATCTCTTTTATTCCCTTGCTTATCTGAAATTTTAACACCATTTACACCGCTATTATCGCCATATATCTCATCTATCACAGAATTTAAAATTAGCTCTATTTTTTTATTTTCTTTAACTTTTTTTACAGTAACTGGACTTGCCCTAAACTCATCTCTCCTATGAACAAGATGAACTTTTGAGCAAATATTTGCTAAATAAAGAGCTTCTTCTAAAGCCGTATCACCACCACCTAAAACTGCTACTTCTTTATCTTTATAAAAAAATCCATCACATGTAGCACAAGTGCTTACACCTCTGCCAAAAAATTTATCTTCACCTTTTATGCCTGATCTTCTTGGAGTGCTTCCTGTACAAACTATCACACTTTTAGCTTCAACCATTTTATCACCAAGCATAGAAATTTCGAAAGTACCGTCATCTCTTTTTGATACACGACTAACTTCTTCCATACTATGTTTCATGCCGAATCTCATACATTGCTCTGGCCAATTTTGCATCATATCAAGTCCACTCATGACTTCAGAAACTCCAGGGTAATTCTCTATCTCGCTACTACCTGTGATTTGACCTCCTGGCATGCCCTTCTCAAACATTGTGACATTTTGCAATCCACCTCTTGAAGCATAAAGTCCAGCAGTAAGTCCAGCTGGACCTCCACCTATTATCGCTAAATCTAACATTTTATTTCTCCTTTTAAATAAGCAAAGCTCATTTAAAATTCCCCTCACTAAAGCTTCGCCTTTGGCGAGAGGAATTTTTCTTTTTATTTACTAAAGCTATGGCTATCGCCAAGAAAGCTCATTTAAAATTCCCCTTTACTATTGCTTCGCCTTTGGCAAGAGGAATTTTTCTTTTTTGTTTATTCTATTTTTTCTATCATGCTATCTTGTTTATATCTTGAATTCTTTTGTTTTTTTATTTGAAATACACTTGGCACTTCCATGATGTGAAATCTTTGTATTAGTTTCAATAAATCGTTCATTCCCGTTGTTATATATATAACATTTTTACTATTTTCTCTTCTTTTCTGGTATAAATCAATTGCTAATATATGCTTTTTATTGCCAATTTTTTGTAAGATTTTGCCAATTTTTTGCATGTTTGAACTATAAACAACAACTGTGTATTCATCATACTTTGGAACAAATAAATCACTTTTTTCATAATAAATCCAATTGCTAAAGTCTATAAATTTATATTGTGAAAAACGATAGTTAAAATAAGCAAAAGCACTTGCTATCATCAATGCCCCAAAAAAAGAGGCAAAAAGATAGTTTAGGGAGAAAATTCTTCTCCCTTGTTTCATATTAATGTCCCCTTTGGTAGGAGCAGAGCTCC
>JAADIZ010000013.1 GCA_013151055.1 Campylobacterota bacterium | reverse complement strand
ATTTATATTTAATTATAAATTATAAAATTAAATATAAAATTAATAAATACTTAATGTAAAGTATAGAGCTAATTTCTTTGGCATAATGAAAGATTGTAGCGGATCTTTTGTAATTACTTCTTTATCAGGTTCTTATATAAGATTTGTTTACTAAGTTCAACTCCAGGCTGATTGTATGTATTTATATTCAGCATTTCACCAACAGATGAAGTTAGCAATTCATGATACATAATGAGTGCACCGATATTGTGAGCATTTACAAAATCTAGTGTGATAATATCTGTATCAATGCCCGTGTCTATCAGGCTTTGCATAGTTGCATCACATTGTGCATTGATGAGTAGATTAAATTTTTGTGTATTGATAAAATCTGTCTTTTCAATTCCAAAAAGTGTGATGTCTGGAATACTTAAATCATCTTGAGAGTCATTTATTTTTATAAATGTTACGGATTTGTCCTTCGGACCTTCTATAATGAGTTGCAAAAACGAGTGTTGGTCAACAGAACCAATTAATCCAACAGGAGTGAGTCCAACATGTTGACCTCTTTTGTCAATTTTGCCTAAAGATTCTGCCCATAATTGCACATACCATTTTGCAAAATTTTCCAATCCATCAGCGTAGGAAAACAAAACATTTATAGGTGTCTTTTGTGAATTATTGAACAGACAGGATGCTTTTTGCAATAAATGTTCTTCTTTTCCATCAAAAAAACTATTAACAAATTTTCCAGCTCCGTTTAATACATTTTCCATGTCATATCCAGCCATTTGCAACGGTACAACTCCTACTGCACTAAGAACTGAAAATCTACCTCCCACATTCAGTGGGATGTTAAATTCTAAAATATCATGTTTCTTTGAAAAATTTGAAAGAGAAGAGCCTGCATCTGTGATTGTAAAAATTCTTTTTTTATCCAAGCTTTTAAGATTTAGTTTGCAGTGCTTAATCACTGTCTTGAAGATTGAGGTTGTTTCTATGGTTGAGCCAGATTTTGAGATAACAAAAAACAGAGCTTCTTCCTTTTTTATTTTTGAAATAGTTAATCTTATACTAACTGGATCAGAATTTTCCAAAAATAGCATCTCTTTTGCATTTTTTGTATAAGGACGCAAAATTTGATCAATTGCTTTAATGCCAAGTGATGAACCACCAATTCCTATAACCACAATTTGAGAAAAGTTTTTTAAGTTAAGGTTTTTTATGGTTATTATGTGTTTTAACGAGTTCTGAGGTAGTTTATAATATCCAACTTCATCGTTTAACATTTCTTTTTTTAAAACTTTTAAAACTCTATCCATTTCTTCTTTATCTTTTTCTAGGCTATCAAAAGAAAAGCTTTGATTAAATTTTAACATTTTTTCTCCTGTTTTATTATACTGAAAATTTTGCTTAGATTTGACAAAATTATATATTACCATAATTAAAGTATTTTTTGCTATTTTAAATAAAATGTTTAGTTTTCTATATATGTAAATCTTTTAATAAAAGAGCCCCCAAAAGTGGTGCTTCGCTTAAATTAGAAAGCACTATCTTTAAATTTTTTATTGATGTATTTAAGGCATATTTGTCTATATTTTCTTTGATTAATTGTAATAAATAAGGGTTTTTATGTAAGATTCCACCTCCAAGAACCAAAATATCTGGGTTGAAAAGTGTTATAACATTACCGCAAGAATACAAAAGTGCTTTTTCAAATTCGTCTAATATAATTTTTGCTTTTATATTTCTATTCTCTTTTAGCGAAGTAAATGTTGCTTTGCAAGTGAGATTATATTCTTTCATCCATTTCTTTATCCCATTACCTGAAGCAAAAAGTTCTATACAGTTTTCTCTTCCACATCCACATTTAAAAGGTGCGTCTTTATAAGGAATATGTCCTATTTCGGTAGATATGCTTTGTGCACCTTTAACAATTTTACCATTATCGACAACACCTAATCCAAGCCCTGTTCCCACATACAGAGCAGATAAATTATCACTTTTGTGTGCTTTTGCTTCAGCCAATACAGCACAAGTTAAATCGTTTTCTATAAAAAGTGGTAAATTGTATTTTGTGCTAAAATATTGGCGAATATCATGAACATCCACCTTTATATTTGGAGAATATAGTATCTTGCCATTTCTTACTTGCCCTGCATATGAGATGCTTATCGTTTTAATATTTGGATTGCTCTGTATAATTGTTTCTATCCATTTAGCTAAGGGTACCTCATCACTTTTCGCATTGAAGGATTTGATAGATTCTTCTTGTATAAAAATTTTTGCTCTCAGATTTGTTCCTCCTGCATCTACTACTAAATTCACGATGACACCTTTTTAAATTGTTGAATTTTATATCTCTTTTTTGGTTATATAGTTTAATAGCCCTTCTAAATGTATATCTTAAAGACAATTAAGCATAGTACACTATCAATGTGAATTTCTTCCAAACCATTTTTTATCTAAAATCTTATTATATGGTTTGTTTAGCTTTAAACAAGCACCATCTGCTAAATTTTCTACATATTTTCTATAAATTTCTTGCCAAGGGGTATCATTTTCCAAAAGAGGTTCTTTGAAATTTCTCTTTCTTTTTTCATACTCTTTGTCGTCTATTAGCATCTGTACTTTTCTATTATTCATATCGATAATAATTGTATCCCCAGTCTTTAGTAAAGCTAATCCACCACCTACCACGCTTTCAGGACTAGCATTTAGTATAGAAGTACTTGCACTAGTTCCACTTTGTCTGCCATCACCTATCGTTGGAAGTGCAGTAATTCCTTTTTTTATAAGTTTATCAGGAGGAAGCATATTGATTACTTCTCCAGAACCAGGGAAGCCTTTTGGACCACAATTTCTCATAAAAAGTATACTATTTTTATCTATTTTTAGGGACTCGTTATTAATTCTATCATGGTAATCTTCTGGACCTTCAAAAACTACAGCTTTACCTTTTATTACTCCATCTTGTATAAAACTATTTAAAAATTTATCATCTATAACAGATGTTTTCAAAATAGCACTGTCAAAAAGGTTGCCACTCATTACTAAAAAGCCACCATTACTTAAAAGAGGTTTATCGTATGGTTTAATTACTTTATTGTTTAATATTTTAGAATTTTTGTAGTTTTCACCCGTTGTTTGTCCGCTAACTGTTAATGTACTTGTATTAATTTTATTTTTGTTGATTAACTCATGCATAATTGCACCTATACCTCCAGCTCTATAAAAATCTTCCCCGAGATACTTACCTGCAGGTTGGCAATTTAAAAGTAAAGGTATTTCATATCCATGCTTTTGCCAGTGTTCATTATTTATCTCTATGCCAATATTTTTTGCTATGGCATTTATATGTATCGGAGCGTTTGTAGAGGCACCTATTGCAGAAGATACAACGATAGCATTAATAAAAGCCTCTTTTGTCATGATATTTGATGGCTTGATATCTTCATTGACTAATTTTACGATTTGTAATCCAGTTTCATATGCACATTGAGCCCTTTGTCTGTATGGAGCTGGAATAGTTCCACTATTTGGTAAGCTCATGCCAAGTGCTTCGCTAAGGCAATTCATGCTAGATGCTGTCCCCATGGTATTGCAGTATCCTACGCTTGGAGCTGAACTTGTTGCTATATCCATAAATTCGCCATAACCAATTTTTTTTTGTGCATATAGCTTTCTAGCTTCCCAAATTGCTGTACCAGAACCACAAAGTTTACCTTTATAATATCCATTTAGCATAGGTCCTACAGAAAAAGCAATGGAAGGTATATTCAAAGTTCCTGCTGCCATAAGTGCAGCAGGCGTTGTTTTGTCACATCCAATTGTAAATATAACGCCATCTATTGGATATCCATAAATAGTTTCAACCATTGAAAGATAAGATAAGTTCCGATCAAGTGCAGCTGTTGGTCTTCTACCAGTTTCTTGTATTGGATGAGTAGGAAACTCCATAGGTATTCCACCAGCATCCCTTATGCCATCTCTTAGTCTTTCAGCTAGTAACAAATGATGTCTGTTACAAGGTGACAAATCATTGCCAGTTTGTGCTATACCTATAATTGGTCTAGCTGATTGTAGTTCCGTTCTTGAAATGCCATAATTGAGATAGCGTTCAAGATATAAAGCAGTCATTCCTGGATCATTTTTGTTGTCAAACCATGCTTGGGATCTGTATTTAAAATCTTTTCTATTGTTGTCCATAGTTTTCCTTACTTAAATTTTAAAAAGATTATTTTTTTGACCTTTAACTTTAGTGTTTAAAATAAATGTATAACCACTCAAAGGTGCATGTTTAAGTTCATTTTGACTCAAACCAAATAAAGCTGTTGTGATAAATAACAAATCCAAATGTTTTCCACCAAAATTGCAAGAAGTTACTTTTGGCACGGGTAATTTATATGTTGAATCTATGCAACCATCTGGTGCATATCTAGTAATTTTCCATCCATTCCAATGTGCACTCCATATATAATCTTCATTATCTATACATAAACCATCTGGAAAACCATCTTTTTCGTTTATCTTTGCAAATTTATTTTTATTATAAATTTTTCCAGTATCTAAATCATAATCATATACATATATGATTCTTTTAGGGCTGTCAGCTAGATAAAACTTTGTTGAATCCATATTCCAGCCTAATCCATTTGAAATAGCCAAATTCTTTTCTTGCAAAGTGATATTTTTACCATCATAACAATACAAAGAGCCTGTTGTTTCTTTTTCATTATTATCCATGGTACCAGCAAAGTATCGTCCAAGAGAGTCACATTTTCCATCATTAAATCTGTTGTTTTTAATATTTTTTTCTGGGTCAACAATTGGAATAATTGATTTTAAATCCAAATCTAAATACTCATAACCATCATCAGTAGTAGCAATAATTTTATTATTTTTTGTAAATGCTAACGAACCAATTTGTTTTGAAAATTGATAAGATTTGACTTCTTTTGAATATAAATTACAAGTATATATTTTATGAGCTTTTATATCCGTCCAATATAAAGAATTTTCAGATTCATTATATATTGGTCCCTCTCCCAATATAGATTTAGAGTTTTTAATATGTTCTAGTTTAAGCATTGATTTTATTTCTTCCGATTATTGGGTATTGCTCAATTTCATAAATTGAGCCTGATACTGGTATCGAGTAATCACTTATCCAAAAAATAACATGGTTTGCTATTTCTTTTGGGGTGAGTATTTTTCCTCTAGGTGCAAATATTTTGTTGATATTTTTATACCAATCAGAGGGATTTCCTTCTTTTAACTGGGTTTCGTGTTCTTTTTTTGTGTGTGTCCACCCAACATTTAATTGGTTTATTCGGATAGAATATTTTCCACAAAAATCAGCTAAATTTCTTGTCATTGTCATTAATGCACCTTTGGAAGCTGAGTAAACAAGCAAATCGTCTTGTCCACAATATGCATTTATAGAACCTATATTTACAATTGAGCCTTTAACATTATTGTTTTTAAAATATTTTATCGTATTTTGACATAAAAATAATGGTGCTCTAAAATTAACATTCATGATATATTCATATGTATTTTTATCAATATTTAGGATATTATTTCTTGGAAAAACACCAGCATTATTAACAAGTGAATCAATTCTGCCAAATCTTTTGATGCATGCATCAGTGATTTCTTTCAATTGTTCTAATTTCGATAAATCAGCACATATGAAAGCACAATTTTTGCCAAACTTAATAGCCAGTTCTTTGGCTTTTTTTTGTGAGTCAATAGAAGAGTGTATCATCACTTTTGCACCAAATTTTAGAGCTTCTTCTACAATTGCCAACCCAATACCACCAGTTCCTCCTGTCACAATAATTACCTTATCTTTTAATGTCATTTAGCACCCCTTGGTTTACCTGATTCTATTTTCAGTTTTTTTATCAAAAAACAGTATTTTTTTAGTCCATACCTTCAACGCGATATTTTCTCCATCAGCTTTAAGGTCATCTGATGAAACTCTTGCTATTACATCTGTATCGTTTAATTTTAAAAATAAAAATGCATCAGCACCAGTATATTCAGAAAAACTAATATTGGCTTTTAAGTCTTGGAGCTCGTGCGATATTTCGAGAGATCTAAATCCATTTTGCATATGTTCTGGTCTAATTCCTGCAATAACTTCTTTATTAAGATATTTTTCTAAATATTCATATGAAGCATCTAGATACAAAAAGTTATCTTCTTGTATCTCGTTTTTTAAATTTATAAAATATTTATTGCCATTTTTTTGAATTTTAACATCTATAAAATTCATAGAAGGGGAGCCAATAAATCCAGCCGTAAATAGATTGCAAGGATTATTATATACATTGATAGGTGTATCAAATTGTTGTATTGTACCATTATGCATTATGGCAATTTTATCTGCAAGTGTCATAGCTTCTATCTGGTCATGAGTTACATAAACGATAGTTTTTTTAACTTTTTTATGAAGTTTTTTTATCTCTGCTCTCATTCTTACACGAAGTTCAGCGTCTAGGTTTGATAAAGGCTCATCAAAAAGATATATCGAAGGTTCTCTTGAAATTGACCTTGCAATTGCAATTCTTTGTCTTTGTCCACCTGAAAGTTGAGCTGGTTTTCTGTTCAACAGTTCTTTAATTTGTAACATACTAGCTGCACTTTGGATTCTATTTTCAATCTCTTCTTTTGAGTATTTGCTAATTTTAAGACCAAATTCTATATTTTGTCTGACTGTCATGTTTGGATATAGTGCATATGATTGAAAAACCATTGCCAATTCTCTATCTTTTGGAGAAGCATGAGTGATATCCTTTTCGCCTAATTTAATAGAGCCAGATGTTATTTCTTCTAAACCAGCTATGCAGCTTAAAAGAGTTGATTTTCCACAACCACTAGGGCCTACCAAAACCAAGAACTCACCAGATTCCAAAGATATATCTATACCTCTAAGAACCTCAGTTTGATCGTATTTTTTATGTAAATTTTTTATTGATAATGATTTCATTTTTCCTCTTTTATTTTACTGCACCAGCCATAAGGCCTTTTACAAAATATTTTCCTGAAACTATATATGCTATAAGTGTTGGGGCAACAGCTATAAGTGCCGCAGCCATATCTATGTTATATCTTTTTACTGATGATGTTGAATTTACAAGATTGTTTAAAGCAACTGTTACTGGTTGAGTGCTAACATCTGAAAATGTTACGCCAAATAAAAAGTCATTCCATATTTGTGTCATTTGCCAAATAATACAAACCATAAAAATAGGCAAACTAACAGGCAATAAAATTTTGAAAAATATTCTAAAAAAACCTGCACCATCAATTTTAGCTGCATTTATCAGTTCAGTAGGAATTGAAACATAAAAATTTCTAAAAAACAAAGATGTAAATGAAATACCATATACAATGTGAACAAATATAAGTCCAAAAACACTTTGTGATAAACCTAATTTACCCAATGTTTGTGACATTGGTAGCAAGATAACTTGAAAAGGAATAAAACATCCAAACAATAAAAATGCAAAAAATAGATCACTACCTTTAAATTTCCATTTTGCAAATACATAACCATTAAAAGAACCAATAATAGAAGAAATAAGCACAGCAGGCACAGTAATCATAATAGAGTTTATAAAATACGGTTTAATACCGTGAGCAGACGCTCCAATTCTTGCATTTTGCCATGCATCAATCCAGGGTTGAATAGTAAAATGTTGAGGCATAGAGAGAATATTCCCGTTTTTTATTTCGTTTATATCTTTTAAAGATGTGATTATCATGACAAAAACAGGCAATAAAAAATATATGGCAAAAATACTTAGCACGAGGTAAATTAAAATCCTTGAAATTTTATTTGAATTTTTTTCTTTTATAATTACATCCATTATCTTTTCCTTAGTTCATTGTATAAGTAGGGAACAACAAATATCATTACAAAAAGTAACATTATCATTGCACTTGATGCACCATATGCAAGTTTATTTCTTGAAAAAGAGTATTGGTACATAAATATTGAAGGTAATATTGTCGAATATCCAGGTCCACCTTTAGTCATTACGACAACAAGGTCGAAGGTTTTTATAGCAATATGAAGTAAAATAATTATTGAAGAAAAAAATACAGGTCTTAACTGTGGGATTATAATTTTCCAATAAATTTTTGGCATAGAGGCACCATCAATTTTTGCAGCATTTATCACTTCACCATTTATTCCTCTTAATCCCGCTAGAAGCAAAATCATAACAAATCCAGTTGATTGCCAAACAGCTGCTATTACTATTGTGTAAATAGCCATTTTAGTATCGACTAGCCAATCGAATGTAAAATTCTTAAATCCCATTTCTACAACAAATTTTTGTAATCCAAGCCCAGGATTTAGCATCCATTGCCAGATGGTACCAGTGGCTATAAAAGATAAAGCCATTGGATATAGATAAATTGTACGAAATACGCCCTCAAATCTAATTTTTTGATCAATAAAAATTGCTAATAACAATCCAATTGCTATACAAGAAGCTATAAACAATGATGAAAAAATAAACAAATTTTCAAGTGCTAACCACCATTTGGAACTACCAAAAAGTTCAATATATTGCTTAAAACCTACAAAATTGTACATGGGCAATAATTTGGAATTTGTTAAAGATAAAACAAAGTTCCACATTATGAACCCATATACAAATATGATCATAATTAGAAAAGTAGGTGTAACTACAAATTTAGGGATAGAGTTCTCTAAATATTTTAGTTTGCTTTTCATCATGCTTTTTACCTACTACTTCTCGTTTTGTACAGCATTAACCAGTGCTTTTGTAGCATCGCTTGAACTCTCATCAGAATTCCAGAATTTTGTTATAACATCAAATACTGCACCTCTTATAGCATCAGTAACAGCCATTTGATGAGCTAAACTAGGCAATAACGAATGAGTATAAGCTGCTGCATTAATTTCATCCATAGATCTTAACGCTATATCATCAAAAGGAGCTCTTGGAACACCTTGGATTACTGGAACTGAACCTTTTAGAACATTAAAAATTGTTTGAAATTTATTTTTTAAAATAAGTTTAGCTAACTCTTTTTGTCCTTTAGTTTTATCTGCATCTTTTTGTTTAAACATGATAAAACTATCTATATTAAATAGATATGAACCACTAGTTTGAGGAACATCAACTGCTAGATAGTCAGTACCAACATGTTTTCCAGCTACTGAAAATTCACCTTTTGCCCAATCACCCATGAATTGCATCGCAGCTTTACCTTTATATACCATAGCCGTTGCTAAATTCCAATCTCGTCCAGGGGCATTTTTATCTGTATATGATTTTATCATTCTTAAAGTATCAAATGATTTTTTCATTGTGTCTGAACCTAGTGCTTTTGCATCCAAATCTACCATAGCTTTTTGATAAAATGTCGGTCCACCAATTCCTAAAACAATACTTTCAAATATTGTTGCTTCTTGCCATGGTTGTCCACCTTGGGCAACAGGAATAAATCCAGCTTTTTTAATTTTATCAGCTGCAACTTTAAATTCAGCCCATGTAGTTGGGATTTGTGCCCCAGCTTTTCTAAATACTGCAGGGTTGACCCACATCCAATTTATTTTGTGTACATTAACAGGGACTGCTACATAATGACCCTTATATTTAAAAATTTTTTGAAATTGCTTAGGCAATAGCTTGTCCCAGTTATTTGCTTTTGCAACATCATCAAGATTAGCCAATACTCCTAGTTCTGCCCATTGTTGTATGCTTGGACCTTTAACTTGAGCTGCAGCTGGAGGATTTCCTGCCATTACTCTACTTTTTAATGCTGTCATGGCATTTGAACCATTGCCACCAGCTACTGCAAAATCTTTCCATGTATAGCCATTTGCATTTAATTCATTTTTTAATTCACTAACAGCTTTAGCTTCACCACCACTAGTCCACCAATGTAGGACTTCAACTTCTGTACCAAATAACGATAATGAACCTAATAAAAGTAAGGCACCCGCTATTCTCCTGAATTTTGTCATCTTTTCTCCTTTGTATTTTTATGTAAAAGTGTTACAGTAAATTTTTTACATTACACAATTCTTACATTATTTTAATTAATTAGTTCTTAATTTTCTGATACAGCACGCAAATTATAAGGTCATTGTTACTTTATTTCACTTCTTAGATAAAATATGATAGAATTCATAATGAAAAAGTTTTACATTTTTTAATGAAAACAAAGAAAGGAGAGATAATGGGCATACGAACTATTGCTGAAAAAGCAAATGTATCTATTGCTACGGTATCTAGAGTTATGAACAGTCCTAAATTGGTGAAAGAAAATACAAGAAAAAAAGTTTTAAAAATTATAAGAGAATTCGATTATCAAAAATATAATTATCAATTTAACATAGAAAATAGTAGTGATGAGGTTGGAGTTATTATTCCTGATGTGAAAAATAGTTATTTCGCCAGAATTTTAGAAGGAATTACAAAAAAAGCACAAGAACTGGACTTCCCCATTAGTTTATATTTGACGCATGATGATAATATAGAAGAGTATAATGCAATAACTAGACTAATAAAAAGAAAAGCAAGGGGTGTAATTTTAATAAGAACAAAAAATGAAAGTAAAGATACTTTAAAGGGTATTAATAAATTAAATAGGTACAAGATACCTTTTGTTCTAGTTGATAGGGATTTGAAAGACAATGATTATTCGGGAGTGTTCTTGTCTAGTGCAAATGCTGTATATGATTCAATCACCATGCTCATCAAAAAAGGATTTGTAAAAATAGCAATTATAAGTGGACGGAGTGATAATCTAAACAGCATTCAAAGAATTAGTGGTTATAAAGAAGCGTTGATTGATAATGATATGCCAGTAAATGAAAAATACATTTTTAATGGAGATTATTCTGCTCAAAATAGTTTAGAAATAGTAAGAAAAATTTTATCATCTAATGATATTCCAGAAGTTATCTTTGCATGTGCAAATCAAATTTCAATGGGCTGCATTCAAGCTGTACAAGAAAAAAAACTAATCCTCGGTAAAGATATCAAGATATTTAGTTTTAATAAATTAGATGCAAGCAGTATAGATAACTTTGATATTTCTTATGTGGAGCATCCTGTTGAGCATATGGGAGAGAGAAGCGTGAGTATATTGAAAAGCAAGTTTGTTGGTACAAAAGGCCTGATACGAGAGATAATGGACTATAAAATAAATTATTAGAGTAGTCTTGACCTTAATAGATTTTTACGGACATAACATACTATACTAATTATAGCGTGCAAAGAAAGAAAGTTAGGAATTTTATATGAAAATGACATTTAGATGGTATGGAAAAGATGATAAGATACCTTTAAGATATATCGCACAAATACCAGGAATTGATGGTGTTGTTGCTTCACTGATAGATATACCTGTTGGAGAAGTTTGGCCGATTAGCGAACTAATAAAATTAAAGGATTGTATTAATTCATATAGTCTCAATTTTGAAGTTATAGAGAGCGTAAATGTGCATGAAAGCATAAAGCTTGGCGAAAAATCAAGAGATAAATATATAGAAAATTATAAACAAACTTTAAAAAATCTATCAAACATAGGAATAAAAACAGTTTGTTATAATTTTATGCCTATATTTGATTGGACTAGAACGAATTTGGCAAAACCTCTTAGTGATAAATCTACTGTATTATCTTTTGACTATGATATGCTTAAGGATTTAGAGCCAAATGATTTGTTTGATATTGTAAAAAATGGTTCAGCTGATGTTGTACTACCTGGTTGGGAGCTTGATAGGCTAAATGAAATAGAGGAATTATTTCAAAAATACAAAAATATAAACGAAGAAAATTTATGGAGTAATTTGAAATATTTTTTACAAGAAATTATACCAGTAGCACAAGAGTGTGATATCAACATGGCTATACATCCTGATGATCCACCTTGGAGTATTTTTGGGCTTCCTAGAATTATTACATGCAAAGAAAACTTACAAAGGCTCGTTGATTTAGTGGATAGTCCAAGAAATGGCATAACACTTTGTTCTGGCTCCTTAGGTCCAAGAAAAGATAATGACATACCAGATTTAATCAGATATTTTGGTGCACAAAATAAAATTCATTTTGCTCATGTAAGAAATATAAAATCTACCAATACTTATAGTTTTTATGAAACTGCACACCTTTCAGATGAAGGAAATTTAGATATATACGAGATAATGAAAGCATACGATGATATTGGATTTAAAGGATGCATAAGACCAGATCATGGAAGGATGATATGGGGAGAAGTTGGTATGCCTGGATATGGACTTTATGATAGAGCTCTCGGCATAGCTTATTTCAATGGTATAAATGAAGCGATAAAGAAAGCAAAAAATGTATAAGATTGCCATTATTGGTGAGTGTATGCTAGAGCTTCATGAGACAGAAAAGAGTCTATATAAGCAAACTTTTAGTGGAGATACTTTTAATTGTGCCGTTTATTTTAAAAGATCATTGCCGGGGGCACATATTGAGTATATAACTGTTTTGGGTGATGATAAATTATCTTCTGAAATGATTGAATTTTTTCATAAAGAAGAGATTTATACAACTTATATTGATAGGTTAAAACATAGATTTCCTGGCATTTATATGATTCATACCAAAAATGGAGAAAGAAGTTTCAGCTATTGGAGAGATAACTCAGCTGCAAAAGAATTATTTTTAACGGAAAATTTTAAGCAAAATATAGTTCAATTGCTAAAATATGATTTGATATATTTTTCTGCTATAACTCTAGCTATAATGAGCAAACAAGGCAGAAAAAATTTATTTAGTTTTATCAAACTAGCAAGAAAAAGAGGTGTAAAAATAGCATTTGATTCAAATTACAGATTAAAACTATATAACAATGAAGAAGATGCGAAAAAACAGCATAATGAAGCTTTGAAAAATTGTGATATATTTTTGCCATCAATTGATGATGAAAAAAACTTATTTGTAAATTCCAGTATAAACGATATTATTCAAAGGGCACTAAAAGCAAATTGTGGTGAAGTGGTCATAAAATGTGGAAAAGAAAATGTTATTTATTTTTATAATAATGAAGTAGGTAGTGTTGAAGTGAAAAAAATATCCAAGATTATAGATTCAACCTCTGCTGGAGATGCTTTTAATGGGGCGTATCTTGCTTCTAGACTGATTAAATTAAGTATTAAAGAGTCTATTCAGAAAGCAAATAAACTTGCATCCAAAGTTGTTATGCATAAGGGTGCAATAATTCAATAAGCCTTAAAAAAAGTAGTTAATAAATAAAAATATAACTTTAAGTATGAATTTTTGATTTTAAATATAGATTTAAGTGATTTAAAAAGTTCAACCTTGATTGACATAGACTAAAGTTTTATGGTATAATGCCTATCAAATTAATATAAAAGGTAAGCAAGAATGAGTGCAAGTTTATACGATACATTGGGTGTTTCTCAAAGTGCATCCGCAGATGAGATAAAAAAAGCATACCGAAGACTAGCTAGAAAGTATCACCCAGATATAAACAAAGAGAAAGATGCAGAGGAAAAATTTAAAGAGATAAATGCAGCTTATGAAATTCTAAAAGATGATACAAAAAGAAGACAATATGATCAGCATGGAGATAGCATGTTTGGTGGTCAAAATTTCCATGATTTTGCTTCTGCTCAAGGTGGAGCCGATTTAGATGAGATACTTAGAAGCATGTTTGGTGGTGGCATGGGTGGCGGTCGTTCAGGTTTTGGTAGCTTTAGTAGTGGTGGCTTTAGTGGAAGTAATTTTGGAGGTTTTCAAGCTCCAGATTTGGATGTTGAGGCAAGAATTACAGTACCGTTTAATGTCGCAATTTTAGGTGGTAAACATTCGATTTCATATGGCGGAGAAAATTTTGATATAAAGATACCTGCTGGTATAAAAAATGGTGAAAAGATGAGACTTAAGGGTAAAGGTAAATCTTATCAAGGTCAAAAAGGAGATCTTTTCTTAAGCGTGGAAGTTTCAAGTAGTCTTGAATATGAAAGAGACGAGGATGATTTGACTAAAAACTTTGATATTCCACTTAAAACTGCACTTTTTGGCGGTAAAGTTAGTGTGCAAACACCATACAAAGAAGTGACACTGAAAGTCAAAGAAAATACAAAAAATGCTCAAAAATTCCGTGTTAAGGGATATGGAGTGATGAATAGAAAATCCAAGATAAAAGGCGATCTATATCTAAAGGCAATTATTGTACTTCCAAATGTGAAAGATTTAGATGATGATTTAAGGACAGCAATGAAAGATAAGTTACCAGAATAATAAGGATATTTGAAATGCATGGATATGAAGAGCCAGTATATTTGATAAGCGTAGTAGCAAAAGTTTTGACAATTCATCCACAAACGCTAAGGCAGTATGAGAGAGAAGGGCTTATTTGTCCATCAAGAACTGATGGAAAAATGAGGTTGTATTCTCAAAAAGATATAGATAAAATTAAAATGATACAGCGACTTACCAGAGATTTGGGTGTAAATCTTGCTGGAGTTGATATCATAATTCAGCTCAAAAATAAAATAGAAAATTATGAAGAAATTATAGATGAACTAAAACAGCATTTGGCAAATACAAATAAAAATAATCTAAACACAGTAAATAATCCTCTAGTAAAAAGAGAAAGCTATGAAATCATACTTTTTGGTGAGTGATTTAAAATAAGCTCTTTTATTGCTTTTATCCATAATGCCCCATATTTTTTATATGGGGCATACCATCTCTATTCATATATTCCAGAACTTAGGTACCTTTCTCCTGTGTCGCATAAAATTGTGACGATTGTTTTGTTTTTGTTTTCTGGTTTTGATGCAATTTGTTTAGACACAAAAGCATTTGCTCCAGAACTTAATCCTACCAATAAACCTTCTGTTCTAGCCAGTTCTCTAGTTGTAATAAGAGCATTTTCATAGCTTACTTGTATAACTTCATCATATATATTTGTATCTAGCACTTTTGGTATAAAACCAGCTCCTATACCTTGAATCTTATGAGGCCCTGGTTTTCCACCTGAAAGCACAGGAGAAAGATCAGGCTCCACTGCATAAATTTTTATATTAGGATTTTTTTCTTTAAGTGCTTTTCCTGCTCCACTGAGTGTTCCTCCAGTACCAACTGCAGCTATAAAAATATCTACTTGTCCTTTTGTATCGTTCCATATCTCTTTTGCAGTTGTCAGCTCGTGTATTTTTGGATTGTTTGGATTATTAAACTGTTGCGGTATAAATGAATTTTCTATTTCACTAGCCAATTCATTTGCCTTTTCTATAGCCCCAGTCATACCAAATTTTGCATCAGTTAGAACAAGCTTTGCACCAAATCCACCAAGAAGCTTTCTTCGCTCCATACTCATGGAACTAGGCATTGTCAGTGTGAGTTTCAGACCATAACTAGCACACACCATGGCAAGTCCAATTCCAGTGTTTCCACTTGTGGGCTCGATTATAGTGGTTTCTTTATTTATCTCATTGTCTTTAAAAGCATTGTCGATCATGTTTAAAGCAATTCTATCTTTGACGGAATGTGAAGGGTTTAAAAATTCACATTTTCCAAGAATTGTCGAATTTGTTTCATTTGATATTTTATTTAGTTTAACTAGCGGAGTATTTCCCACTAATTCTCTTACATTATTTGCATACATGTTTTTTCCTTTATATAGTATAATTTATCTGATTAGATAAAATTTGCTCATATGTTTCCATATGAGAGAGCGGTTTTTCAAACATTTGAATAAGCTTTTTATCACAATCTTCAAAAAAGAGATTGAAAATAGGGTTTGTTGTTTTTTCTTTACTTATGTGCAATTGTCCATCAAGAACTATAATGATATCTTTTATCAAAGGCTCTTGTAAATTATCAGCGAATTTATATCCGCCTTTTGCACCTCTCGTGCTGTTTATAAAATTTGCTTTTTTTAGTTCTGCTAAAATTTGTTCTAGATAATTTTTTGGAATATCAGTATTATCAGATATATCTTTTAACTGAATGGGTTGCTTGGCATTTTTATGTTTATACAATTCATAAATTGCCATCAACCCGTATATGCTTTTTTTAGTTAAAAGAGCCATTATCTATCCTAAAGCTTTAGTTAAATCTTCTATCAGATCATCCGCATTTTCTAATCCAATGCTCAACCTGATAGAGCCTGGGGTTATACCAGCTTTTTCTAAATCCTCTATCGGTACTTGACTATGAGTAGTGCTTGCTGGATGTGTTATTATAGATTTTGAATCGCCTATGTTCACAGCAACGCTAAATATCTCAGTAGAGTCTGAAATCTTTTTTGCATACTCAAAATCTTCTACTTCAAAATTTAAAAGACCAGAACTCATTCCATCTTTAAAATATTTTTTAGCCAAATGATGTTGAGCATCAGTCTCTAGTCCCGGATATGAAACAGATTTTACTTTTGAGTGTGATTGTAAAAATTGAGCCACTTTGTAAGCATTTTTAGAATGCTCTTTAATTCTTACATGCAAAGTTTCTAAGCCTTGTATAAAAAGCCAAGAATTAAATGGAGATGGCGTGGCTCCAAAATCCCTCATAAAAGTTAGCCTTGCCCTAAGAGTAAATATCGGAAATGGTAATTCGGCATAAATGAGTCCATGATAACTCTCATCTGGCTCATTGAAATCGGGATATCTTGCATTTTTTATTAGCTTATCATTTAAACCAACTCTTTGAATCAATACTCCGCCAAGTGCATTACCTTGTCCATTGATATATTTACTTGTGCTGTGAACTGATACATCTATGCCGTGATTTAATGGTTGAAATAAAATAGGAGTAGCTACGGTATTATCGCATATTGTTATAATATTGTATTTGTTTGCAATTTGTACAATTTTTTCTATATTTGGGATAGCAATTTGTGGGTTTGAAAGAGACTCAAAAAATATCACTTTTGTATTATCATCTATTAAACTTTCCAAATCACTAGCATCACTACTATCAAAATTTTTACAAGCAATACCAAATCTTTTTAGTGTATGAGTTGTAAGCGTTGTTGTCCCTCCATATACTTTGTTTGATACTATTATATTATCACCCGCACTTGCTAGGTTTAAGATAGAGAATAAAACAGCAGAATGTCCACTTGCAGTTGCAAGTGCAGCTTCGCCATTTTCAACTGCAGCAATTCTAGTTTCAAATATATCTGTTGTTGGATTATTGAGTCTCGTATAAATTGGTCCCAATTCTTTCAATGCAAAAAGATTTGCAGCCTTTTGTGCTGTTCCAAAATCATATGCTGTTGTTTGATAGATTGGAACTGACATCGTTCCAAAATCATTTTTATCATATCCAAAGTGTAGTGCCTTAGTTTCTTGTGTCATCACTTTTCCTTTAATAGGGTAGGGTAACCCATAAATTATTTTGACGAATTATACTATAAAAGATATTTAATGTCAAGTATTCCTATATAAATACTATAGTATAAATATATTTATATTTCACATTTAAAATATATCAAAAATGTTTGTTAGTAAATTGAATAATATTATAAAATTGAATTCACCTTTTATATATAAAGTAATATGTATAAAAATACATATTACCCATAAATACGATATTGAAATGACTTAAATTGTGAGAATATATCCAACTAACATGTTAGTAAATACACATGTATTGTATATAAGTTTCACGTATTTTTCTTAAATTTATCAAAATATGTATAATTCAAAAATAAAAATAACGATGATAAGCTCTTAGCATATTATTTTGATATAAATTATTGACGAAATAAATATTTATTTATTTCGTACTTATATTTTTTTATGTAAGTATGTGTTACAATTTTATTTTAATAAAGGATAAAATAAATGTTTACAAATGACGAAGATGACTTTTTGATGGGTAGCCCTAGGAGCAAGTTTTTTGATATAGTATATAATGCAAACAGATCACTAGCTGAACAATCCATAGAAAATGTTTTTGATAGGTACTGTGCTATGGAACTACTTTTAGAAGAGCTTGTCAAAGATGAAAATGAACTAGAATTTCGCTTAAATGAAATTATATTCAATAAAACTGACAAAATGCTGCAGAGAAAAAATTCTCTTTTTATAACTGCAACAGGAGATGTTTTAACTCAGCATGAGTAAAATTTTCCTTTTAATTTTTTTATTATTTTGTGATTCATCTTATGCAAAAAAGCAAAAACTATGGGATTTTCAATATAGTTTTAATCTAAAAAAAGATAAAATCGCGACTATATTTGTGGATAAAAAAAGCAAAGATAAAAGTAAAAATAATAAGTATGCTTTAAAATTCAGATGGACGCTATATGCAAATAAAAATTTAATTTTTTTGGTGAAATACATGAAGTATCCGCATCAGTATGTATTACAAAAAAAGAGATTGCTTGATAGTGTTCAAATAAAATTGTTAAATGATGGCAGAGATAATAATGGTAGAGCTTATGCGTTAATTATTTTTTCAGATTTTAGTCAGGCTAAACAAATGGCTAGTTTCAATGTTTACATAAAAGACGAAATGAAGAGAATGAATATAGAATTTAAAGAACCAAAACAGTGAAAGGAATGAGTTTTGTTGGAAAAAGTTGAATTACTGATGACTCAAATGGTAGAGACATTAGATGATAAATATATCTTAGAGCTATTTGAGAAAATTCCAAAAGGCAAAAGATTAAGAGCCAAGTTGATACTAAAAATCGCGGGATTAAGTGAAGATGCATATAAACTAGCTGCGATTGTAGAGCTTATTCATGCTGCTAGTTTACTTCATGATGATGTAATAGATGATGCAATGCTTAGACGGGGGCAAGAGTCTATAAATTCAATTTTTGGAGATAAGACATCTATTATGCTAGGGGATATACTTTACTCAACCGGTTTTGCTGCCCTTACAGCCTTGCCTCAAAATGTGGCTTTTAAAGTTTCAAATGCTGTTGCACTTTTATCTGCTGGAGAGTTGCTTGATGTTGAATTGTCCAAAAAATTTAACGATAATGAAGAGCAATATATAGACATGATTTATAAAAAAACAGCTTCTTTAATAGAAGCTTCAAGTGCTAGTGCTGCTATGCTAGGCGGTAAAAATGTAGAGATTTATGAGATATATGGTAAAAATTTAGGTTTAGCTTTTCAAGTTATAGATGATATTCTTGATATCACACAAGATAGCGATAAACTCGGCAAGCCGTCCTTACATGATTTTAAAGAAGGAAAGACTACGTTGCCGTATTTGTATCTTTATAAAAGAATTGATGCAGATGAGAAAAAAAAGCTTCTTAGTTTGTTTAAGAAAGATTTAGATGAAGATGATAGAATGTGGATTAAAAATAGAATGAAGGAGACTTGTAGCTTGGATGATTCTATGGAGTATGCAAGGAAATTGGGTGGCGAAGCTTTAGAGAGTATAAAAGATGAAAAAAATGATCATTTAAGTGATATAATTACTCAAATGATATATAGAGATTTTTAATGCATTATCTAACAATTAGTTTTACTCATAAAAATACAGATATAGCGATTAGAGAAAAGTTATCTCTTTCAAACGAGGAGAAGCGTTCACTCTTTCAGGAGAGATTAAATAATTTTGAACATACGAATGAATCCATAGTCCTCTCAACCTGCAATAGGGTTGAAATACTACTTAGTGTTACAAATTGCGAAAGCACAACAAGTCATATATTTTTAGAGCTTTCAAAAATTTCTGGTGTTCCAAGAGATGAATTGGAAAACAGAGGTGATATATATGAAGACAATAGTGCAATTCACCATCTTTTTTCAGTTATCTCATCACTTGATAGTTTGGTTGTTGGTGAAACACAGATAGTAGGGCAACTTAAAGATGCATATAAATTTGCTTTTGAAAAAGGTTTTTGTGATCAAAAACTAAGCCGTGCCATGCACTATGCTTTCAAGTGTGCAGCGTCTGTTAGAAGCAATACAGATATATCTAAAAGTTCTATTTCTATCTCAAGTGTAGCAGTTGCTAAGGCTAAAGAAGTTTTTGGCAATTTAGGAGGATATACAGCTTTGGTTATAGGTGCTGGAGAGATGGGAAGATTGGCATCCAAGCATCTTATAGCTAATGGAGTAAATGTTATAATTTTAAACAGAGGGATGGAGCGTGCAGAGAAATTAGCTGATGAGCTAGGTGAAATGGCTAGCGTAGCACCATATTCAAAATTACAAGAGTATGTAAATAGATACAAACTGCTCTTCAGTGCCACAGGAGCACCTAAAACTATCATACATAAAGATATGATTGAAGTCAAAGAGTTTGATAGGTACTGGTTTGATATAGCAATTCCTAGAGATATAGAATCAATTGATATGAAAAATTTAAATATATATGCGGTCGATGATTTAAAAGAGGTAGTTAGTAAAAATATTGCACAAAGGGAAGAACAAGCTAAAATTGCGTATTCTATCATCTCTAAAGCTACGATGGAATTTTTTAAATGGCTTCAAACACTTTGTATTGACCCAATAATAAAAGAGATGCGAAGTAAGGCTGAAAATTGTTCTACTCATGAGATAAATAGGGCTATAAAAAAAGGCTATATAGACGAATCTCAAAGAGAAGAGATAATGAAGATAATCCACCACGCTTTCAATGGCTTTTTACACACTCCTACGATAAAACTAAAACAAATAGCCGAAAAACCAGAGTCTGATGTGATAGTACAAGCAGTACAATATATTTTTGATATAAATGAAGATCAGGCAAAAAAATTAAATATGTACAAATGTGAATACCAAATGGAAAACAATATGATGGAGAATAAATAAAATGAGATTTTCTAAACTTTATGCACCAACAACCAAGGATGCACCAAAAGATGCTACACTACCTAGCCATAAATTTTTAGTAAGAGGCGGTTTTGTAAAGCAAAGTGGAAGTGGTTTATATAGCTTTTTACCACTTGGCAAGATAGTGCTAGATAAGATAAGAGATATAGTAAAAGAGGAGTTAGATGACTCTGGAGCTCAAGAGATTCAAATGGGTGTTGTTACAAATGCCGAGCTATGGAAACAGAGCGGAAGATATGATGTCTTTGGAAAAGAGTTGTGTAGGTTAAGAGATAGGAAAAATAATGAATTTGTACTAGGACCTACTCACGAAGAAGTAGTTGTGGATATCGTTAGAAATATAATCACGAGCTACAAACAACTTCCTCTAAATCTTTATCAGATAACTACTAAATTTAGAGATGAAGCAAGACCAAGATTTGGACTTTTAAGAGGTCGTGAGTTTATTATGAAAGATGGATATAGTTTTCATGATAGCATAGAGTCTTTAAAAGATGAATTTGACTTAATGGAAAAGACTTACAGAAATGTATTTACAAAACTAGGGCTTGATTTTAGAGTTGTAGATGCTGATAGTGGAGCAATAGGTGGTAGCGGAAGCAAAGAGTTTATGGTTTTGGCAAATAATGGTGAAGATGACATAGTGGTTTGTAAAAAATGTAAATATGCTGCAAATATAGAAGCAGCAAGAAGAGCTAAAAAGACGACTACAGTAGAGCCTCCTGAGGCTGATTTTGCAAAATTTTACACTCCAACTCCTGTTAAAGACAGTATCAGACATATCGCAGAGTTTTTTAAAGTTGATGAATTTTATACGATAAAATCTGTGATAAAAAAAGCAATATACAAAGATGAAGAAAAAATTATCTCATTTTTTGTAAGAGGTTGTGATACTCTTCAAGAGACAAAAGCACTCAATGCTTGTGGAGCCTTGGAATTAGTAGATGCAAGTGAAGATGAGGTACGCTTAGCTGGTTTTAACCCTGGTTTTTGTGGTCCTGCTGGTTTGGGTGAAGAGTTAGAATTTTATATAGATAGTGAATTAAAAGAAGAAAAAAATCTTATTTGTGGTGCGAATGAAGAGAATTATCATTTTATTGGCGTTTCCATGTTTAATTTTAAAGACTCTAGATATAAAGATTTAGTTCAAGTGGGCGCTAGTGATTATTGTCTAAATTGTGGTGAAAAACTTGATGTATCCAAAGGTATAGAAGTTGGTCACATTTTCCAACTTGGACAAAAGTATGCAAAAGCTATGGGAGCTAAATTTTTAGATAACAATGGAAAATCTCAACCTTTTTATATGGGGTGTTATGGCATAGGTGTTAGCCGATTAGTAGCAGTCATGATAGAAGCTAGTCACGATGAAAAAGGTTGTATTTGGAATAAGCAAACAGCCCCATATCTACTTGATATCATAGTCTCAAACATAAAAAATGAAGAACAAAGTAATTTTGCAAATGAATTGTATGAGAGATTGGATAAAAAAAGAGTTTTGATTGATGATCGTAAAGAGAGATTTGGTTTTAAGATGGGTGACTTTGAGCTTTTGGGCTTTCCTTATGCTTTAGTTGTTGGAAAAGGACTTAAAGATGGAGTTGTTGAGTTGATAGACAGAAAAACATTGCAAAAACAACAAATTAAAAAAGATGAAATTTTTGATGTTTTACAAGGTCTTTTATCTTGATATATTTTATTTTATATATATTTTTAGAAGTGATGATTAGCTCAAAAATATCTTCAGCCATCGGTGGATTTTCTACTTTTTTGGAGATAATTGTAACTGCTATGATAGGCTTTAGTTTGATAGCAAACTTCAGATATACTTTTTTTGAGAGTTTAAATGCATTAAACAATAGAACAATTTCCATAGAAGAGTTTCAAAAACTAAATGCTTTTTCACTTCTTGGTGCCATTTTGTTGATATTGCCAGGCTTTTTTAGTGATATTTTAGGTTTGATGTTGCAATTTAGTTTTTTTGCAACACTTTTTGCAAGAAAAATTTTAAATGTGGGTAAAAAAAATAGATATGAAAATTTTAATACTAAGGAGAAAGATGATGATGTCATTGATGTTGAGATTATTGAGCATAATACTGATAAGTAGTACATTAGCTAGCGCAGGCAGTAAAACTACCGAACAAAAGTTGATAAATTTTATCGGTAAAGCTATAAATACAAATAAATTATATAAATTTAAAAAAGTACAAGTGGTTCATGAAGAGGTGGTGCCTTGGAATAAAAAATGGAAAGCATATTTTATTAAAATTGATTTGCAAATTCCAAGTAAAAATAAAACTATATCTGTTAGAGATATTATATTTTCAAATGGCACTATCATAAGTAAAGATTTTATCGATATTAACACTGGAAAAAGTATAAAAAATTCATTTTCATTTCCAGCTAGCCTTAATCTTTATGATGATGAACATCTCTTGATAGGCAATAAAAATGCTAAAAACAAACTTATACTTTTTAGTGATCCATTATGTCCATTTTGTATGGATTTCGTACCAGACTTGATCTCTTGGATGAAAAAACACGATAAAAACTTTGCACTATATTACTACTATTTTCCATTGTCTATTCACCCTGGAAGTATTTCGGTTGTAAAAGCAGAAATTGCAGCTGAAAAACTTGGAAAATTTAAAGATTTAACTTCAAGAGTTTATAATGAGGCTTTTGAATTTCTAAATGCTGGTGAAGCCAATGTATTAAAAAAGTTTAATAAAGCATTTAAAACAAATCTAACAATAGAAGATATAAACAAAAAAGACATTTTACAAAGAGTTAAAAATGATATGAAAGTTGCAAATGATTTGATGGTCAGAGGAACACCAACCTTGTATGTAAACGGAAAAAAAGACCCAACAAGGTCACTGTACAAAAAATTAGCAAAAGAGGGTAAATAAGAATGGACAGTTTGGTAATAGCAACTAGAAAAAGCAAACTTGCCCTTTGGCAATCCGAACATGTCAAAAAAGTTTTGATGAATGCTCATGAAGGCTTAAGTGTAGAACTTCTTGAAATGCTCACAAAAGGCGATAAAATACTAGATACTCCACTAGCAAAGATAGGAGGAAAAGGGCTTTTTACAAAAGAGTTAGAAGAGTCTATGCTAAGAGGTGAGTCACATCTTGCAGTGCATAGCTTAAAAGATGTTCCTATGGAGTTTCCTGATGGATTGAAATTAGCTGTTATCACAAAAAGAGCAGATGTTAGGGATGCTATGTTGTCCCAAAAGTATAAAAGTTTGGATGAACTTCCAGATGGTGCTATTGTAGGAACTACGAGTCTAAGAAGAAGGATGCAACTTCTAGAAATGAGATCTGATTTAGTGATCAAAAATCTAAGAGGTAATGTAAATACAAGAATTAGAAAGCTAAAAGAGGGACAATACGACGCTATCATTTTGGCAAGTGCTGGCATAAAAAGACTTGGACTAGAAAATGAAGTGAAGTATTTTTCGCCGATAGATACAAGCATCATGACGCCAGCTAGCGGACAAGCAGCTCTTGGAATTGAGATAACTAATAATCTTGATGTAGAAACATTAGTGTCAGTATTAAATGATGAAAATGCTATCATAGAAACCACAATAGAGAGGGATTTTGTAAGAGTTTTAGAAGGTGGTTGTCAAGTACCAATTGGTATAAATGCAATGGTAAATGGCGATACTATAGATATATCTTGTATTATAGGTTTGCCAGATGGTACTGAAATACTAAGAGAGAGAAAACAGATTAAAAAAGATGAATATAAAGGTATAGGTAAAAAATTAGCATTCAAAATGATAGACAGAGGTGCTAAAGATTTACTTGAACGAGCTGAATATATGGCATTAAATGAGATATTGTAAATGAAACGAGTGATAGAGCTGCTCAAAAGCAATAATCTGCTTAAAGTCATAGATGAAGAAGTGGATATAGACTTAGAGATGGCTCATATTGCTTATATTGAAGTTAAGCAAAGTGATTCAAAGGCACTTTTGTTTACTCATCCTATTTCTAAGAAACTCGATAAAAAGTTTGATATCCCAGTTCTTATGAATGTTTTTGGCTCATACGAAGCTACTAAGCTTATATTTGAAAAAGAGCCAGATGAAATTGCTCAAAAGATAGAAAATTTATTACACATGAAACCCCCATCAAATTTTTGGGATAAGCTTGGTATGTTAAAAGAGCTTTTTGATTTAAAAAGTGTTTTTCCAAAGAGAATCAAAGGCACAGCTCCTTGCCAAGAGATTATAAAAAAAGAGATAAATTTACTTGACTTGCCGATTTTAAAAACTTGGAGTGATGATGGTGGTGCATTTGTTACTATGGGGCAAGTTTATACTCAAAGTATAGATGGAGAAAAGCAAAATCTAGGCATGTATAGATTGCAAGTTTATGATAAAAATAGACTAGGCATGCATTGGCAAATACACAAAGATGGTGCTCATTTTTATAATGAATATAAAAAAGCAGGTAAAAAAATGCCTGTAAGTGTGGCGATAGGTGGAGACCCGCTTTATATTTGGTGCGGACAAGCTCCTATGCCAAATGGTATGTTTGAACTATTGCTATATGGTTTGATAAAAGAAAAAAATGCAGTTTTGATAAAATCTAAAACAAATCCTATATATATTCCAACTGATAGTGATATCGTTATAGAGGGCTGGGTTGACCCAACACAAGAAGAGATAGAAGGTCCCTTTGGTGATCACACAGGGTATTATACTCTAAAAGAACCATATCCTGTGATGGATGTTAGTTGTGTCACTACAAAGAAAAAACCTGTTTATCAGGCTACTGTTGTTGGAAAACCTCCTTTGGAAGATAAATACATGGGTTGGGCAACTGAGAGGATATTTTTACCGCTTTTAAAGACTACCGCTCCTGATTTAATTGATTATAGGATGCCTGAAAATGGAGTTTTTCATAATCTTATCTTGGCAAAAATGAAAACTTGCTACCCAGGACATGCAAAGCAGTTTATGCATGCTTTTTGGGGAGTAGGGCAGATGAGTTTCGTAAAACACGCATTTTTTGTAAATGAGGATGCACCAAAACTAGAAAACTATGAAGATATAAGTGATTATATTTGCGATAGAGTAAGTGTAGAAAATATTTTGATAAGCGAAGGTATTTGTGATGCACTCGACCATGCTTCGCCAAATGCTTGTTATGGTGGAAAACTTGGAATTGATTGCACACAAGATAATGTTAGATATCCAAAAAAGAAAATATTAAATGATAAGGAACTTTTTGATAAAATTAGCCCAATTGTATCAGATGTAAAATCTTTGTGCCAATATAAAACTCATACTAAAACACCAATTTGTGTTATTGGGGTTTTGAAAAAGACAAAAATTAAAGAAATTTATGAAAAGCTTAAAGTTTTTCAAGAGAATTTAAAACTTTTGGTTTTTGTAGATGCAGATAAAAACGATGTGACAAATCCTTATATGTTGATTTGGAGAGTTGTAAACAATATAGATGCTAAAAGAGATATTTTTTTGCAAACTGAGTATATCGGGATAGATGCTACAAATAAAGGCAAAAAAGATGACTATGATAGGCAGTGGCCTGATGATACGGATTGTAATCCTGTGATACTTGAAGATTTAATGAAGAGAAATTTGATATCAAATAACAAGGAGTTATTAAAACATTATTATGTCTGAACATTCGCCCTACAAGCAGTGCCAAATCTTAGGAATTAAGATATGACACTGCTGATAATATACTTCGCCCTTGCCGTTGGAGTTTCATTCTTGTGCTCAGTGCTTGAATCGATACTTCTATCTTTAAATATGTCGCATATTAATGTTGTGAAAAAAACAAATCATAGCGTTGGTAAATCTTTGGAAAAGCTAAAAAAAGAATTAAATGTTTCATTAGCTTCAATTCTCATACTCAACACCATAGCAAATACACTAGGAGCTGCTGGAGTTGGTGCACAAGCTAGTTATCTCTTTGGAAATCAGTATATGTTCTATGTTTCAGCAATTTTGACTTTAGTGATACTCTTTATTTCTGAAATTATCCCAAAAACCATAGGTGCTCTATACTATAAAGAGTTAGCACCGACAGCATCTTATATTATTAATTTTTTTATTTTTATCACTTATCCGCTGATAATTGTTTCACTATTTATCACAAAAAAAATATCAAAAGATGAAAATGCAAATATGATTACTAGGGAAGAATTGTTAGAGAGTACACTTATCAGTGAAAATGAAGGCGTTATAGATGAAAAAGAATCAGATTATATAGAAAATATTCTGAGTTTGAATAAGAGCAAAGTGTACGAGATACTTACCCCAAGGAGTGTCATCTTTGCACTTGAAAAAAATAAGTTGATAAAAGATATCATAAGCAGACCTGGTATCAGAAAATTTTCCAGAATTCCCTTGTATGATGGTACAATTGATAATATGGTTGGGGTTGTTTTGAGTAAACAAATTTTTGAAGAAGCATTGGAATCACAAGAAACAAAACTAGAAAAGTTAATGCAACCTATATTTTCTATAAATGAAAATATACCAGTTTCATATATATTGGATTTGTTTATAAAAAGAAAAGAACATATGTTTTTAGTAACAGATAGCTATGGTCAAACAGAAGGAATTGTAACGCTTGAAGATTGCATAGAAACACTTCTAGGAGTCGAAATCATGGATGAATTAGACACTACAGAAGACATGCAAAAACTAGCAAAAGATAGAATGAAAAATAGAAAAAGAAAGAAGAACAAAGAAAAACACTTAGCCAAAAAAACTGCTGATTAAGGTGTTGGCAACTGATCACTTATCTGCTTAGATAAGTTTGAAGTAGTTTTTGATACAATTTTTTATAAAGGGAAAGTGATATGAATGCTTGGTTTACTTGTAATCTTGGTGATGCTATGCTAGCAGGAGAGATGTTGGAGGAAGTTAAAATATTATTCTTGTCTGCTTTTGAAAAACAAAATAAACCAGAGGATATGGCTGTTTTTTTCAGACACGAATCAGAAGGCAGGCTCCAGTGCGAAGTAAAAGTGTATTTCCCTCCCTCAGCCTCTACAATAGCCCATGAGTTTGATGCAATCAGTTGCCGTAAACCTATGCTTCAAGGACTAGGACTATTGGTAGGTTCAAAGAATGCAAAATCTATATTGTGGTGAATATTTAGGTAAAGTTATAATATACGATTTGGCTTGCTGAAAAAATACCCTTGAGAATATTCTATATCCATAGATGCTACCTGCTTTGCTACTTCTTTATTATGGACAAACTCAGCTATACAAGGGATATTGTTTTTCTTTGCAAAAAATACGATGGAATTTACAATGTCTTGACTTTTTTTATTTTTGTCTATATTTTTTATGTATTTAGCATCTAATTTTAAATAATCAATATCTAAGTCAATTAGTCTTTCAAAATTTGAATACTCTGTTCCAAAATCATCTATTGCTATTTTATATCCATATTTTTTGATTCTTCTTAATTGTTTTATATGATTTTTGCTATCTTGTGAGCTAATACCTTCTAAAATTTCCAAACATATTCTATTTGGTTCTATGTCATATTTTTTTGAGCTTTTGTTTAAAAATTGCACTAAATAGCCTTGTTCCAAGTCTTGTTCGGTTATATTTATAGAAAAATCAAATTTATTATTTGACATTACTTCAAAACTTTTTTTTATCATTATCTTTGTAAGCATTGGTAGCATGCCAGATAGTTTTGTTGTTTCCAAAAAATGATAAGGGGTATAATAACCATTTTTATGTTTTATCCTTGCTAGTGTTTCATAATGAGTAATCTTTTTGAGTTTATTATCATAAATACCTTGAAAAAAAGGAACAACTTTTGAATTTTGTAAAGCATCAAAAACAATATGATTCCAATTCACAAACTGTGTTAACTGGCACTCTTCTATAATTTTTTCATTTTCATAGTAAACTTTATGTCTATTGTTTCCTTTTTCTTTGGCTTCTTTAAGAGCTACTGTTGCTTTTTTGAACAATGTATATTTTCCAGTAGTAGCACCATATGTAAATGTTACATGAAAAGTAAGATTGTCAACTACAATAGCCTTTTTAAAAAAATACTTTTGTAGTTTTTTTATAAGAGCAATTACATCAATTTCGCCTCTATAAACTATGCCAAACTCATCTGCATTTATCCTGTAAAGTAAATCATGCTGGCAAATATCTCTTAGCATATCAGCAATTTTTTTAAGTATTATATCTCCAGAATCACAACCGTATGCCGTATTAACATAGCTAAAATTATCTACATTTAAAAGTAATAAAGTATATTTTCTGATGTCAGTTTTTAGTGTTTTTTGTAGAGAGTTTTTATTTTTTAGGTCTGTTAAAGTGTCATGATAGGCTAAATGGAAAAGATTTTTCTCTTTTTCTTGATCCTTTTGTAGTAGTTTAATGAGTTTTTCTGCATAAGTAACCATGGCAGCATACGTGTCATTTTTTAATATCTTTTTATCATATTTTAGTTCATTATCTATTATTTTAAATTCTGATGTGCTAATATTTTTTTTCAATACAAAACATATTTCGTCAAGTTTAGATAAAATTTTAATATTTTTTTGTAAACAATCAAGTGTTTCATTTTGAAAAATAGACAATGATTTATAATCTTCCATTTTCTCCTGCTTTATTTCCATTTGCATGGCTATTTGTAAAGTATCGTAAATTTAAATGTAAAGGTAGTTATTCTTAATATTGTAACAAAAGCTATCTTAAACTATTCTTCTTCTAAGAGAAACGAAAGATGGAAATTATCTTTTTTTATTCACCTATTGACATTTCTTGTGATTGAAGGAATTCTTTGAATATGTGAATACAAATAACCCAATAATTGTCAACAAGATAAAAATATTTGAAAATAATAAAATAATAAAAAATAGTAGAGTTAACAATATAGCGCTATTTTTCAAAAAACCCTTTTCAAATAGTATTATAGCTGTAATTAGCCCTATAATTGCATTTGCTATAAAAAAACCATCAGCAAAAGCTACCAAATTTTCTAAACTTAGGTAATTTATATAAACTAAAGTAAGAATTATAAAGTATATAATTGATAGAGAGTTCAATGCCCCAATTGGTGTGCCATTTTTCGAATGTTTTGAAGTATAAGATGTGAGATGCAGAGATGAGATAAGCCTAGCAACTCCTCCTACAAAGAGGATGAGAGTGCCGATACATAAAATCACAGAAATAGTTGTAAGAATGATTTGTGAGTAATCTTTAAATATAGGTTCTACAAGCCATACTAGTTTAAAAGATAAGCTTTTATTTCCAAAGTCTCCGAAACATACTGCTAAAGCTATGAGAAAATAAACCAAGGAAACAATAATTGCAGAAAATATAACTGCCTTTGTTAGTGTTTTTGTGTCTTTTACTTCATTTGAATAGTTTCCTATAATCTCCCATCCTACTATCGCCCAAAATACAAGTATAAAAGAGTGTCCTATCTCGCCAATGTCTATATTTGGAAGTGTAAATGTAAAGTTGTTTACATGTAATAAAATATCAATACTAGATATTAAAAATATGATAGTTATCGTCGAGGTTATGATAAGCATCAATTTGCCTAAAAAATCTATTTTTATCAGCAACATTGCGTATGTAATAAGATATATGAAAAAACCCAAAGTAACAATAGAAGTATTAGGAAAGTAATCAGTTATAAAGTTAGCCGCAACCAATAAAACAGCGACAGGACCAAAAAACACAGCACACACAAGATATAAAGATGTCAATAATTGATACTTTTTGCCCATAGCTACTTTTGTTGCCAAAGAAACACCACCATCACCAGGGTATAAAATCGAAAGTTTTCCAAAAACTAATGCAAACATGAAGCCAAACACAAGGATACTAGACCATATAATCAAAGAGTAATTTCCGATTGAATTATATAAAAGAGGAGGGAGAAGTATCACGCCAGAGCCTAAAATTGGACCTATTATGAGTCCTGAGAGTGTAAATGTATTTAGTTTTGTATTTTGTGCTTCCAATAATATTCTTTATATCTATTTATTTTTATTAACTGACTTTACGAAAAGTATTGTACCAAAAATTACTTCAAAACTATCCAGAATGTGAAAAATATAAAATGCTCAGAACTACAAAAGTGGGTTTCTTTACAAATATAGTCATTTTATGTATAATTCTTTTTGTATTTATTGTGTATCCCGACTTTAGGAGTAAATATTGAGATTTTCATACAAGCCGATAGTTGAACGATTTAATATACCTCGTCCAACTCTTATAGAGTGGAAAAAACGAATCAAAACAGAGCCAAGAAATTGGCGAGTTAAGCACTTGAGATATCTTCAAAATCAAGTTTTACTTGAAGCCGAGACAATTAATGAGCTCTCCTTGATTGGAATAAAAGAAGAAGAGATATTCATTTTTTCTTCTTGTCTGTATCTTGAAGGAAAAAGAAAGTTTATGCCTTTAAATGAATTTAAAAAACTCTTAAAAGAGTTTGCATATACCAAACAAAACTCTGTAGAATTTCGTCATAATTTTGCCAAAGAAATTTGGAATATTGAATTAGATGATGGAAGCGGAAGACAGATAGCGGATTATTATAAGCTTTTTGACTTATTGGATAAATTAACACTCTTCCAATACTTTGTGTTGTTTACAATGGTGAGTGACTTTGTAGAAGATATTGCACAAAAGATTGATATGGGAGAAAGATTTGGTCTCATAGGAAAAACTTGGCAAGAATTGCACTCTTTGTCAAAAGAATTTTCACAACAATCTATTAAATCAAAATTTTTTAAAATTTTGATTTAATTAGAGCAAAGGCATAAAAAGATTGAGTGATATAGTATTATGTACTTTTAATGCACGATATACACATACTTCCATAGGGCTTAGGTATCTGTATGCAAATTTAAAAGAATTGCGGAAAAAAGCTAAGATATTAGAATTTATCATAAATAGTAATGTTGAAGATGCGGTTGAACAAGTTTTAGCACAAAATCCTAAAATTGTAGGTGTTGGAGTTTATATTTGGAATGCTCTTGAAGTTAGTGAATTCATTCATATACTCAAAAAAGTTGCACCTTACATTATGATTGTTGTTGGCGGACCTGAAGTTAGTTATTTTCCTCATAGAGTTGATTTTAGTGATAGTGATTATATCGTCCAAGGTGAAGGTGATATAGCTTTTTATAAATTATGCAAGAGTATTTTTGATGGAAATAAGCCTAAAAATAGAGTCATAAAAACACAAATGGTAAATTTGAATGAAATTGAACTTCCGTATAAATTCTACAGTGATGAGGATGTAAAAAATAGATATATTTATGTAGAAGCTAGCAGAGGATGTCCATATTCTTGTGAATTTTGCCTTTCATCTTTGGATAAAAAAGTAAGAAATATTGAGATAGACAAATTCTTAAAAGAGTTACAAATCCTTTGGGATAGAGGAGTGAGAAGTTTTTTATAGATAGAACTTTTAATCAAGGCATTGCAAGAGCCAATAAATTTATGGATTTCTTTTTATCGAAAAAAGAAAAATATTTTATACACTTTGAAGTAGTACCCGATAATTTCCCAAGTTCATTAAAAGAGAGAATCAAACAGTTTCCGCCAGCTTCATTACAGCTTGAAGTTGGAATTCAAACTTTAGATCCAGTTATTTCTAAAAATATTTATAGAAAACTTGATATTGAAAAAATTCAAAGAAATCTTAATTTTTTGGACAATGAAACAAAAGCACACCTTCATGTTGATTTGATAGTGGGATTGCCTGGCGAGAGTTTGGAAGGATTTGGTAAAAATCTTAATAAACTTTATGCCTTGACAAAATGTGAAATACAAATAGGCATACTTAAAAAACTTTCAGGCACCTCGATAGACAGACATGACGAGATACACGGCATAAAATATAGCGATAAACCTCCATATGACATACTTCAAAATGATTTGATACCATATAATATGATGCAAAAAATGAAGAGATTTGCAAGATTTTGGGATTTGGTTTACAATAGCGGAAATTTTAAAAAAAGTGTTATATACATCTTTGAGAATGGAAAAGTATATGATGAATTTTTTGCCTTTAGTGAGTGGATTTATGTCCAAACTCTCTCAACTTGGCAAATATCGCTTGATAGATTAGCAAAACTGCTTTTTGATTATATAATTATACAGCTGCATGCAGATAAAAACGAGTTGATTGAAGTTATGAAAGAAGATTTGATGGTGGTAGAAACAAGAAAACTACCCAAATTCCTAAGGTTTAATGAGCTGGAAATAAAAACTAACAATAAAAAACATAATTTTTTCAATAAAAGACAACAAAAACACTCTAATTAGCTTAAATCTTTTAGATAATTTTCTGTAGTTTCTCGTCCAAGTTGTATCATCTCTTTTGCTCTGTCAAATTCATAAAATTCACAAGAATTAGAAGGGATATCTATTAAAATATTGGGTGAGTATCCTGCTATTTTATACTCTGTTAAAACTTTTTGCATAGTCTCAACAGAGCGAACCATGACGCCTAAAATCCCTAATTCATAAAATTCACTTTTATTTTGCTTGTGCATAAAATGTTCAAACTTTTTCTCTATTTTGGAATAAAAATTTGGATTTTCTTCTTTATCATTATCTTTATTTACAACTTTATGAACTTTTTTTATTTTAGCATTGAGGTTCACCGCTATTGTTAACTCTGTATCATCCAAGATAGTCGGGGCTATTGGTATGGGATTTAAGATACTTCCGTCTATAAGGTAGCGATTTCCTATCTTTTTTGGAGTAAATATCGTGGGAATTGCGATAGAAGCTCGAACAGCATCTAAAAGTTTACCCTTGTTAATCCAAACTTCTTTTTGTTTCATCAAGTCTGTAGCAACTGCGGTATATGGAATATCTAAGTCTTCTATAGAAATTGAACCAATTATTTTGGCTAAGATTTTAAATATTTTTTCACCTTGAATCAGTCCTGCGTTTCCAAATGAAAAATCTAAAAGTTTAGCAACATCAAAGAAATTAAGTGTTAATATCCATTTTTTGTAAACATCAAGTTTGCCACAAGCATATAGTGCACCAATCAAAGCACCCATTGATGTTCCTGAGATTGATTTTATCTCATAACCTTGCTCTATTAACACTTCAATGACACCAATATGAGCATAACCTCTAGCTCCACCACTACCTAAAACTAAGGATACTGTTTTTTTATTCATTTTATAGTCCTCATAGTTTAAAAATTATTGAAAAAGTTTTAGAGGTGATTTGACAACTCTTTTGATTATATTAAAAGGGCTTAGTAGAGAATCTTTTAATATGTTCGTTTTTATCTTTGGATTACTTAAATCTCCAAAAACTTCTATATTTGTTGAAAAACTTTTATCATCGCCTAGTGCAATATATCCTAAAATAGGAATGCTTCCTAATAATTTACTGATATCTTTTAATGTCTTTATTCGTAGGCGTAAGTAAATTTTTTTAGTGTCAAGATATACATAGCCAGAGCCTTCTATATTTGCACTAAAACCATTTAGCTTTATGCTTTTTAACACAATTGCGTTATTTATCATTTTGAATGAAATTGTTCCATTTTTAATAGCATAACCATTTTCATTAAAATTTGGATCTTTAAATAAAAATAGAGATGGAATTGTATTTATGGTAGCTATTATATTGTTAAAAACTGAGAAATTTTTTAAAGTGGAATCTTTTATTTTTACAGTTCCTTCTAAAATATTTTTACTGACACCTTTTGCATTCAAGCTAAATGAGCCTTTATGGAAGATATCTTTGTTTAAAATTGTATTTATAAATTTATCATTAAATTTTGAACCAGAGATTGAAAAGCTTGTTGCACTTTCTTCAAATCCTAATTGTGAATTTTTGTAAATACTGATAAAGCTTGTTGTATTTTTATCGGTATTTAGTGTGAAATTATCACTCAAAATGGTTAAGTTTGCATCTTTACTGAT
>JAADIZ010000109.1 GCA_013151055.1 Campylobacterota bacterium | reverse complement strand
CTTTGTAATAGGCTATTTTTATGCTTTTTAAGATTGCAAAAAGCTATCATTATACAGATCAGATATGATGAGATTGTATTCATTATATCTGATTGCATCTACATTGTATCTGAATTTTTAATAAATAGAAGATATCACAGATTATATTAATCAATACTAAAAGCTGTGTTAATTAAAAAATTTGACGATGAGAAGCAAAAGGAGTGTCACATCAGCCATACCATCATGACCATAGTAACAAAAGATGAAACAAATGTTGCAAAAATCAAAATAGTAGTTAACTCACTATCACACTTGTACTTCTTTGCAAAGATTGCTGTCATTGTAGCTGTTGGCATTGAAGCCTCTAAAATTTCTATCTTTTTCCACATTCCGCTAAAATGGTACATATCGGCTTGAAAAGATGAAAAAAGTGGTTGAAATATCAATTTTATAAGAATTGCCAACATAACGATTTTCCAAACTTTTTTCCAATCCCTAAAATGTAGCATGACACCTATAGTTAGCGTAACTAAGACTGTGTTTGCCGAAGAAATTATATGTAACATTTTGTAAAAAGTACCAATAAAAATATTATTTTGTGGTATATTTACAAAAGAGAAAATTATACCAAGTACTATACTCGCAAAAAGAGGAGAATAGAAAAACTTCAAAACCTCTTTTTTTATCTCTTTATAATTTTTATTATTATCACCATAATACATGGCAATAAATACTCCAAAAGTAAACAGGGTCATAGCAACTCCTAGCTCACTTACTATTGAAGCGTCACTTAGAGCATTCATATCATTTGGAAAGATGATTTTTATCAAAGCATAACCCAAAAACCCTGAACTTCCAAATGTTGAAGCTAAGATAAGAGCTCCTTTGCGAGGTCTTGAGAGTTTTAGGGCTGAGCCTATAACCCAAGCTATCAGTGCAGAAGCAAACTCTGTTGTCATCATGACAAAGGCTAAAATGATATTATCAAAACTAAAATTACTCAATGACAAAGAGGTAAATATGAGTGCTGGGAGAGTAAAACTTAATATCAAATTTGCAAATATCTTTGCATGCTCTTCTTTTAGTATTCCCAAATTTCTAAGTAATACCCCAAGAAGTATCATAAAAATCAATATAGATATAGACTGTACAACAACTTCATTGAAACTCATCACAAGGCTCCTTTTTTAACTTCCACTAGCAACATAGTTATATCGTCACTTTGTTGCTCGCCTACACAAAACGAGCTTATAGATTTACTCATCTTTGTTAGCACAAATTTCGCATCATCATGCCCAAATCCATCTAATTGTTCTTGTATTCTTCGCTCTCCAAACTGTTCGCCATTTTTTGAAAAAGCTTCATTTACTCCATCTGTATATAAAAATAACTTTTCACCATTTTTTAAATTTAATTTTAAATCTCTATATTTTATATCTTCCATAGCTCCAATTATTGGGTCATTTTTGGCTCCTATTTGAGTAGCTTTAAGCGTAGATGAAAAAAGATATGGCTTTGGATGTCCCGCATTTACATATAACATTTCAGAACTTTTCAAATCTATAATCCCAAGAAACAGAGTCACAAACATGCTTGCTTCATTATTTACACAAAGAGCATTATTTACCTTTTCTACTATCTTTGAGGGCATCAAACCTTTTGAGCTAAAAGCCCTTATATAACTTATCGTTACTGCCATAAAAAGAGCGGCAGGAACTCCTTTGCCTGAAACATCGGCCACAACAAAGCACAATTTATCATCTCCTAGCTCAATAAAGTCATAAAAATCACCACCTACCTCTTTGGCAGGTTTTAAAGAAGCATAAAGCTTGATATTGTCTTCATCCTTGCACTCTTTGGCAATTGGGAGCATATCCATTTGAATCTTTCTAGCGATAGAAAGTTCACTGTTTATTTTTTCTTCTTTTTTTGTTGCAATTTTAAGATTTTCTATATAATTTTTGATTTTATCTTGCATTTTATTTATGGATGTGGAGAGTTGGTAAATTTCATCTTTTGTTTTTGGTTCTTCTATATGCTTATCAAAATTACCATTTGCGATTTCTACGGTTTTCTCTATCACTCTTTTAAGTGGATTTGTGATTTTACTACTCACTATAAAGATAGTAATTATAAGAATAAAAATACCAAATAAAGCCAGCAGAATAGACAAAGTTGTGATTTTATACAATGAGCTAAAAAGTTCATTTTTGGGCAAAACAATCCCAAGTATCCAGCCTGTACTTTCTATCTTTGCGTAATAAAGCCAGCGATTATTTTCTTTTATAATTTTATCAAAACTTATCTTTTTATCTGTATATTGTTTCATGAGTACTGACTTTTTGGGATAAACTAAGATAGTATGATTTTTCGAAAGCAAAAAAGCATATCCTGTATCCAAAATATGCATGGAAGAGACTATGTCCTTTAGTTTTTCCAAAGAAAGGTCAATAGTAACAACGCCAGCAAATTTATCGTTATAAAATATAGGATTACTGTATGTCGCCATAAGCACTTCTCCGCCACCCTTGTCAAAGTATGGTTCACTCCACTTGGCAATTCTACTTTTTTTTATATTTGCATACCAAGATTGACTTAAATAGTTGTATTTATTTGTAGCCAAATTCACATATATGATATGTTTTCCTTTTTTATAGTAGTAAGGGCTAAATGGTTTTTTATATATAATCCCTGGCTCCATAGCCACCGCCATCCCATATAAATTTGAATTGTTTTCAAGTTTTTTTGTAAGAGTTAAAGTTATATTATCTTGCTTTAAGCCTTTTCTTTGCAAGCTATTTTTAGCACTGTTAGATGATGTAATGGCTTGAAATAAAATCTTATTTATCTTACTTTGGCTCTTAAAAATTTCTAATTTTGCTTTATTGTTCGCTGTGAGGGTTAGTTGATCTTTTATATAAATATAATTAATCGCGATGATAGACAATAAAACCAAAACAGATACAAACACAGTAGCGAGTGAAAATCTTGTAGTTATACTTTTCATAAACCAACTCTTAAGATATTGTAGCCATCACTATACTTATATGTCAAACTTTTGGAGTATTGTTTTATCATGTAAATTCCAAGTCCCCCTACTTGCATATCTTCAAGACTCTTGCTTAAATCAGGACTGTTTTTTTCAAGTGGATTAAATTTTTTTGCATTATCTTTAAAGATAAGAGTGACATCTTTTTTGTCTTGAATATCGAGACAAAACTCTATGTTTTTCATTTTATCTTCAAAGTTGGCATGTCTTATTTGATTTGTTATAACTTCTTCGCAAATTAGCATTATTTTAAATTTTAAATTTTTATCAAGCTTAGAGATGAGAGCTTCTGCTTTTTCAAAAGAAGCAGAAAGGTTTTCAGACTCAATTTGCAAGCATTTCATAGCTTCTCTATTGCATCCTTGAGGCTATCATATGTTTCTATAAACCTATCAAATCCTGAGAGAATAAACACATCATTTACCATCTCACTCATGCAACAAATTCCGTATTTTATAACCTCTTTTTTTGAAATTTTTGCGCCAACTAGTAATGCTTGAAGCCCAGAACTTGAGAGAAATGAAATCTCACTTAAATCCAAGATACAACCTTTTGGTTTTTTTTCCAATAATTTACAAAGCTCTTTGCTAAATTCAGGTGCACTTAAAGTGTCTAGTTTACCACTTGGTGACACAATGACAAAACCTTTCTCTTTTACAGTATGCATGTGCTATCCTTTCATCAATTTTGACAAATTTAATTATAACACAAATATATGACATATCATAAAAAATATGTTATAATTATGTAAGTTTTATCCAAAGGATAATTTTTTGAGTATATTAATAATCCCTAATAATTCTATTTATCTACCAATGCTACAGTCTTTTGTTTTGGAAAATTCCAAATTAGCGAAACTTGATAAAAAACTAACTGCCAAACTCCAATTAGTCTGTGAAGAGGCTTTTATATACATACTCAAAAGCTCTTTTGAAGAAAATGAAAAAGCTTTTGTAAAAGTAGAGATAAAAGTAAAAAATTCACTATTTATCCTCTCTTTTTTTGACGAAGGACTGCCTTTTGATTCTTCATTGTCAAAAGAGTATAAAGTAGAAGATTTTTCAACTCAAGGCTTAGAATTATTTTTGATAAAAGAGTATAGCGACAATGTCCAATGGGTTAATCACGGAAACAAAGGAAAAGAGTTCAAGCTCTCCTTTAAAATCCCTAGTGCCGATATTTTTTCAATTATCAAAAACGAAGAAGATAAAGAAAAAGAGTATGAATTAGAGCAAAAAGATATAGAAATTAGAACTTTTAAAAAGAGTGATGCTATCAAAATATCAAGAATTATATATAGAGCTTATGGCTACACTTATCCTAATGTTGACATGTATTATCCTGAAAAAATACTAGAATTAAACCAAAACAAAGAGTTGATATCAGTAGTTAGTTACAACAAAGAAGAAGATGAAATTGTAGGACACTATGCACTTGAGAGACCTGGACTTGGTACAGTAGCTGAGAGTGGTCAAGCTGTTGTATCTCCAAAATGCAGAGGTTTTGGTTTGATGAAAAAGATGAGGAATGTTTTAGAAAAAAGTGCAAAAGAGTTACATCTTGAGGGAATTATCTCACAACCTGTAACTTCGCACACCTTTTCTCAGCAAGTTAATGAAAGCTTTGGCTCATCAGCTTGTGGTTTTTCTTTTGGCTTAGTACCGCAAAAGCTAAGTTTCAAACAAATAAATCAAACACTTTCACAAAGAGAGAGTTGCATGCTTTACTTCAAAGCTTTAAAACAAAGATACAGAACACTTCATATACCAAAAAAACATTTTGACACCATAGATTTTATTTATAAAAATATCGGCTTAGATTACAAAAAAGCAGATGTAATAAAGAGCGATAAAGATGGCATAGTAACCTCTAGCTACTCTTCAAACTGGGGAATTGGAGCTATCAATGTAGAAAAATTGGAAAAGAAAATTTTAAGCAAACAAAGGTAGCTTTTTATAATTTGTTATTTAAACTAAAAGCGGATGTTATTTTTTTAAATATCACTCTTGAAGATTTTTTTATAGATGATTTGGTTAAAAATATAGAAAAAGAAAAATTCTTTTTTGCTGGAATCCACCCTAGTTTACTCAGTAACAAAGATGCTATAAGATTTGAATACTTAAACGGAACTATTGATAAAGAAAAAATCAAAATCTATAGTGAAGATGCAAACAGACTATTTGATTATATATTAAAACAAAAAGATAAAGTTTTATTATGATAAACATTTTGAGGCGATATCCACTTTTTTTTAAATTTTGGATTGCGACTATTGCTTCACAGCTTGCCTCAAGAATGCACTCCTTGATTTTGATTTGGCTGGTTTATAAGTGGAGTAACTCTGCTCTTATCGTGGGTATAACAATGATTTCTGCTTCCTTGCCTTCAGTATTAATATCACCTTTTTCAGGCAGTCTCATAGATAGACACAATAAAATCACATTGATGTATATCGCTGATTTTATCAGAATGAGTGTGATGTTCGTCTTTGCTTATCTTTTTTATATCGATGTTTTGAGCATATCTTTGCTGATTGTCGGCACAATTATCATATCCGTTTCATCTGCATTTTTCAATCCAGCATCTATGTCTATATTGCCCCAATTAGTTGATGAGCAAGATGTGACAAAAGCAAATGCCACAGGACAAATCAGCTCTAGTATAAGTTCCATCATTGGACCTCTTTTTGGCTCTGTGCTTATAGTAACCTTAGGTGGAATTAATGCTTTTATTGGTGCAGGTGTACTCTTTTTTATATCTGTTACTTTTTTATTTGGCATACAAGATACAAATTGCACAAAAAGCATCAACAAAACTTCACTTTGGGAAGATATCAAAAGCAGTTTTAGTTTAATCAAAAAATACGATATAGTTTACAAAATGATAACCAAAATGGCGATAGTAAACTTTTTTTTCAGCTCACTTGTGATTATCGCTCCAATTATAGCAAAAGGAAATGCACAACATATCGCGTATCTCATGAGCTCTATTGGAGCAGGAATGCTGTGCAGTTCACTTTTCTTTTCATCAAAAGAACTAAAATTTAAAGCAAGTATCATTTTATCTTTTTGTTTGATTATCATGGGTGCCTCTTTTATAATGTTGGCATTTACAGACTCTTTATACCTTCAAAACTTGTATATTTTTTTCATAGGGGCAACTTTAAGTGCATTTAATATCGTACTTATCTCCATATATCAAACAAAACTCCCTCAAAAAAATCTAGGAAAAATTATGGCTTTTATCGTAGCTATTTCTCTGTCACTGCAACCTATAAGTTATGGAATAATGGGAGTTTTACTAGAGTGGATGGGCATAGTTTATATGCTAACTTTAAGCGGAGCGGTCATAGTATTGAGCTCATATGGCGTATATAAAATAAAACAGTTAAACAACTGATCAAGGAGTAAAAAGTGAAATATATAGACAAACTCTTTAAAGTAGAAGATGCACTAAATCACACAAAACAGAGCAATCAACTTTTTTTTGAAGCCATGAGAGAAGCATACTTATACCATTATAAAAACAACAAAGTCTATAAAAATATATGTGATAATGAAAATTTTGATATAAAAAGCGTAAAAAGCTATGATGATTTATATAAAATACCTCATATTATCGTAGATGCTTTTAAGTGGCATGATTTACTCTCTATCGATAAATCAAAGATAGTAGCTACTTTTTCTTCGAGTGGAACAAGTGGTCAAAAAAGCCATATATCTTGGGATGAAGCCTCAAAACAAAGGCAAAATCAAATGAGAGCAAATATCATAAAAAGCTATGGTCTCTTAAGTAAGAATGCTGTAAATTATCTTATCTTCGCATACTCCCCTAGAGTTTCAGAGGGAAAAGGTGCAGCTCATGCTCATCAAATGTACTCTACTTTTGCCCCTGCTAATAAAAAGTTTTTTGCGATAGATGCAGATGAAAATGGAAAAGCATTTTTTAGTGAAAAATCCAGCGTAAAGCATTTTGAAGAGTTTGCAAAAGATGATGTAGCTTTGCGAATTATTGGATTTCCTGCTTTTATATACGACACTCTTCTTCACATGAAAAAAGAAAACATAAAATTTAATTTTGCTAAACAAAGTCTAATCATAATAGCAGGTGGATGGAAAAGTGCACAAAACAGAGCGATATCTTTTGATGAATTTTGCTCTTTGACAGAAGAATTTTTAGGGATAAACAGCACACAAATCAGAGATGTATATGGTTTTGTAGAACACGGTGTTCCGTACATCACTTGCAAATACAATCACTTTCATGTGCCTATTTACTCTAAAGCATATACGAGAAAACCAGGAACTCTTGAAGTTTTACCAAATGGAGAAAAAGGGCTTTTACATGTATTATCTCCTTACAACTATGCTCAACCATCACTTTCGATACTTGCAACTGATTATGCCATCATCCATTCAAACTGTCCTTGTGGAATAGAGGGTGATTATATTGAGTTAAGGGGTCGTGCGGGACTTAAGAAGCATGAAGGTTGTGCTATCAGTGCCACCGAACTGCTTAAAGAAACAAAAAGAAAAGATGAGGGTCAGTGATGTTGAATCTCTTTGAAAAAACAAGAAAAAAACTCAGGGCATATCAAGATTTTTTAAAAGAAAACAGCATTAAAGAGATAAAAAATTGGGAAGATATACCGATATGCAACAAACAAAATTATCTCTTAAAATATCCCATAGAAGATTTGGCAAAAGATGATATTTCAAAGGCATTTTTAATAGGAACATCTAGTGGATTTTCAAAATCAGGCTCTGTTTTTTGGCTCAAAGAATCTGTAGATGAAGAAGCTTATCTAAGGGCTGTCAAAAAACTTTTGATAGATAACTACGCAATTGATAAGAAAAAGACACTCATTATCGTTTCACTTGCTTTTGGAACTTGGATAGGAGGCATCCAACTCGCTGCCACTCTTAGAAATCTAGCAGCATCAATGGAAAGTGTAAGTATAGCAACTCCAAGTTTAGACATAAAAGAAGCTTGCGAAATATCCAAAAAATTTGGAAAGTTTTATGAGACAATTCTTTGGGTAGTAAATCCCTCTAGCATAAATATAATCTACTCATTACTTAAAGATGAAAAATCTCTCTTAAATGGCAAAATCGTTTTCCCCGTAGTTGGGGAATATTTCAGCGAAAATTTTAGAGAAGATATAGCCCTAAAATTTGGACACAAAAAGGATTATCCTTTTGCTCTAAGAACAGGATATGGCTCTGCTGATGCTGGGGATTTGGGGATTGAGTCTAAAGCTACTATAATTTTACGGAAATTTCTCAACCAAAACAGAGACTTATGCATGGAACTTTTTTCTCAAAATGAAGCACCAATGATGTT
>JAADIZ010000206.1 GCA_013151055.1 Campylobacterota bacterium | reverse complement strand
GAAACACACGGTTATATACAATCTCGTGACTTTGGTGGCACTAAAAAATGGAGAACTTGCTTTACATCAGATGCAACAGGACACACAATGTTATATGCAGTTGCAAATGAAGCATTAAAAAGAGATATAGATATAAGAGATAGAAAAGAAGCCATCTCTTTGATAGTAGAAAATAATCAATGCTATGGAGCGATAGTTAGAGATTTGGTTACTGGTGAATTAGAAGCTTATGTGTCAAAAGGCACACTTATCGCAACTGGCGGATATGGTAGAATTTATAAGCAAACTACAAATGCTGTTATTTGTACTGGCATAGGAGCTGCAATAGTGCTAGAAACCGGAGTTGGAAAACTTGGCAATATGGAAGCTGTTCAATTTCACCCAACACCAATTGTGCCTTCTGGAATCTTGTTGACTGAGGGTTGTAGAGGTGATGGGGGACTTTTAAGAGATGTTGACGGACATAGATTTATGCCTGATTATGAACCAGAGAAAAAAGAGTTAGCTAGCCGTGATGTTGTAAGTCGTCGTATGATGGAGCATATCAGAAAAGGCAAAGGTGTTCATTCGCCTTATGGAGATCACTTATGGCTTGATATCTCTATCTTAGGTCGTGAACATATTGAGAAAAACCTAAGAGATGTTCAAGAAATTTGTATGACTTTTAATGGAATTGATCCAGCTGATGAAGGTCCAAAAGGATGGGCACCAGTTCTTCCAATGCAACACTATTCAATGGGCGGTATAAAAACTAAGCCAACTGGTGAATCTCCTACATTAAAGGGTCTTTTCTCTTGTGGAGAAGCAGCTTGTTGGGATTTACATGGATTTAACAGGCTAGGTGGAAATTCTGTTGCTGAAACTGTTGTTTCTGGTATGATTGTGGGTGATTATTTTGCTGATTATTGTATAAATACTGAAATTAATATAAATACAAAAAATATAGAGAATGAATTAGAAAAAGAGACAAACTATATCAAATCATTACTAGAAAATGATGGAAAAAACAATATTTTTGAAATCAAAGAAGCAATGAGAGACATAATGTGGGAAAAAGTTTCTATCTTCCGTGATGATAAAAATCTTTCTGAAGCTGTTACAAAACTTGAAGAGTTGTACAAAAAATCTCTTGATGTATCAGTCGAATCTAAAACAACGGCAGGCAATCCTGAACTAGAAGAAGCTTATCGCGTGCCAAAAATGTTAAAATTAGCTCTTTGTGTTGCAATTGGTGCAAAAGAAAGAACAGAGAGTCGTGGTGCACATTATAGAGAAGATTACCTAAAGAGAGATGATGAAAATTGGCTTAAAAGAACTTTGGCAAGCTGGAAAGATGGCGATACCTTACCGACTATTGAGTATGAAGACTTGGATATCATGAAGATGGAAATGCCTCCTGCATTTAGGGGCTATGGAGTAAAAGGTATGATTGTTGAAAATGAATTAAGCACAAAAAGACAAGAAGAGGTTGATAAGATAAGAGAAGAAATGGAAGCAGCTGGAAAAGATAGAATTGAAATCCAAACAGCTTTAATGGACTTTGAATTGCAACCTTATTACAAAGCTAAAAATGAAAGATTTGGAGATTAAGATGGGACGAATGATAACTATAAAAGCACTGAAATACAATCCAAACTCAAAAGTTTCTATAGCACATTTTGCTAAATATGAGCTTGAAGAAACTGATGGTATGACTCTATTTATTGCTCTTTCTAAGATAAGAGAAGAGATGGATCATGACCTTTCTTTTGACTTTGTTTGTCGTGCAGGAATTTGTGGAAGTTGTGGTATGATGGTCAATGGTACACCAAAATTAGCTTGTCGTACCCTGACAAAAGATTATGAAGATGGTGTAATTCAACTTATGCCAATGCCAGCATTTAAGCTTATAAAAGATCTTTCAGTGAACACTGGTGAGTGGATGGAGGGCATGAGCAAAAGAGTTGAAAGCTGGGTTCATTCAAATGAAGAACCTGATTATTCAAAACTTGAGCGACCAATTGAGCCCGAAGTTGCAGAAGCTGTATTTGAGATAGATAGATGCGTTGAATGTGGTATTTGCGTGGCAGCATGTGGTACAAAACTCATGAGACCTGATTTTGTTGGTGCAGTTGGACTAAATCGTGTTGCTAGATTTGAAGCTGATCCTCATGATCAAAGAACTGACGAAGATTTTTACGAATTAGTTGGCGATGATGATGGTGTATTTGGCTGTATGAGCTTGTTAGCTTGTGAAGATAACTGTCCAAAACATTTACCTCTTCAAAGTAAAATTGCATATATGCGTAGAAAACTTGTAGCTTTAAGATAAAAAATATTCGGGAGCAGTACAATTGCTCCCAAAATCTCCTATTTCTTGGTATAATACCAAATCTTCTTACTAGGTAAAATATGTGCATATACTAAATGATTTTTTTCTTTTAAGTTGGAATGAAAATAGCCAATCAATAGAAAACCTACCAGACGAATTTTCACAAAAGATATATAAGATATATGATGATAATTATGAACAGTTTTGTGATAGTTGTTCTATCTTATTTATAATTAACAGTGAAAATTTAGAAAAAATTTTAAAATTAGATGAATTTAAATTGATTTTTGACTCAGCATTTGAGAAAAAACTTGTAGATAAATGCCTGATTTTACAATTTCAAAAAAAAGTTTTGGATTTTTTCATAGAACTTGGAGATATGCAATTAACCCAAACTTTAAAAACAAATTTTGAAATTCTCAGAAAAGAGGGAATTATAACTTACTATGTAAGCAGACGACTTATCGGACTTTTTGGACTTATAAAAGAAAAAGAAGAAGTGAAAGTCGAGTTAAAGTTAAAAGTCGCTAAAAGTGATAAAAACTTTTATAAAAATTCCAAAAATATACTAAAAACTGGTATAGAAAACTTAAAACAGTGTGTTAGCTCCGATATATTTAAAAACAGACTAAAACAAATAGATAAAAAATTGCAAGATGAGAGATTTTCCATAGGAGTGACCGGCATCATAAATGCTGGAAAATCAACTATGCTAAATGCACTTTTAGAAGAAGAGATTTTAGGAACTGCAGTTGTGCCTGAAACAGCCAATTTGACGGTACTTAAGTATTCAAAAGAAGGCTATGCAATAGTTAATTTTTGGAACACAGATGAATTTAAAAAAATAGAAAATAGTGCAAAAGAGATCGCTAGTATAAGAAAATTTATAAGTGAAACAAAAAATCATTTTAAAGATGATTTGAGTAAATATGTGCAAACACAAAACAAAAGTCAAAGAGTTGATATAAAAGATTTAGGATTATACACTTCTGCCAAAAAATCGAACAAAAAGTGTAATCTTGTAAAAAGTGTTGAGCTTTATAGTGATTTAGAATTTTTGAAAGATGGGGTAGAGATTGTAGATACACCAGGTCTTGATGATCCAATCATTCAGCGAGAAGAGATCACGCTAAAATATGTAAGTGAGTGCGATTTGATGATTCACTTGATGAATGTAAATCAATCTGCTACACAAAAAGATGTTGATTTTATCATTGATTCTATTCTTTATCAAAATATAGCAAGACTTCTTATCGTGATCACAAGAATAGATACAGTAAGCAAAGAGGAACTTGAAGAAGTTATAAATTACACAAAAAATAGCATAAAAAAACGACTTGATGAACAAAATAGATCATATAAATTAAAATCAATCGTAGATAAGCTGGATTTTATACCAATTTCAGGGAAAATGGCACTGTTGCTAAAAACAAATAGAGCAAATGAGGCTGAAAAACAAGGTTATAATTTAGAAAATAGTGGAATTATACAAATACAAGAGTACTTAAACAGGGTATTGTTTGGGGCTGAAAGTGAAAAAGCAAATCTCATAATCCAAAGTAATCAAAATGAACTTTACTCAATCATTGAGCAAAATGAAAAAACATTAGATGTTGAAGAGATACTTTTGGGCAAGTCTGCGATAGAAATAAAAAAAGAGTTTGAGCTACACAAGATACAAAGAACTAAAATTTTAGATGAATTGTCAGTTATCAAGAAAAGTATAAAATCACAAGAAAACGAACTAAGAGAGTATTTTAAAACACTACATAAATATTCGCAAGAAAAACTGATAAGCCTAAAAGATATCATAAAAGCAAGAGTTATGGATGATGTTTCATATGAGATTAGAAAAAATAAAAAGATACCGCAGAAGCAAAGAGTACAATACATGGTTGAGCTTGGACTAAAAGATGGTTTGATAGATTTGATTCGAGATTATAGATATGAATTTCAAAAAAAAATGCAAATTTCATCTGAAGTTATAAAAAGAAGTTTTAAAGATAAGGTTAAAAGTGATGATTATCAAAATCAAGAATTTGATTCTCAGGAATTTTTTGATAAACAGTTTAAGTCATTTACGCTGTTTCAAAATAGAGATATTTTGTTAACAAAAGTGTATGGTTTAATTCAAAAATATGCAAAAAATTCACTAGAAAAATTAGATACAAATTTGGATAAAACATTACAAGTTAGTATAAATGAACTTCAAATTTTACTCAACACTGAGCTAGTAAAAACAGATGAAGAGTTATTGATAAATTTTTTAGATATAAACAGACAAAGAGTTCAAATGCAAGAAAATGAAGTCAGTATCAAAGATGACTTACTTAAAACTAGCATCGAAAATATAAAAAAATCAAACAGAGATAAAAAACAAAGACTTCAAGCTGTAAGAAGTACAAAAGTTGCACTCTCTAAGATAAAAGAAGAGCTTAATCGCATAAAGAAGAGTGACAAATGAGTCTATTTACTAAGTTTATATCGACATATAAAAAAGAATATCTTGTAGAAAAACCAAAGTTTGATGAATCGCTCTTAGGGTTGCTAAAAAAGGCAAGGTATCTTTTGCTTGACGATAGACTATCGCCATCCATCTCCCTTAAAAACGCATTGGATAGGCTGAAAATAAGAGTTAAAGAGCCTATGAAAGTAGCAATTACTGGGCAATTCTCAAGTGGAAAATCAACTTTTTTAAATGCTTTGATGGCAAAAAATATACTCCCAACTGGCATAACTCCTGTAACATCAAAAGTAAATTATATCAGATATGGGGATGAGCTAAAAATCAGAGTGAAATACAAAGATGGTAGAGATGAGTATCATGATATCGAGCATATAAGCAAATTTATAGATCAAAGAAAAGGAGTAGAAGATATAGATTATCTTATACTTTATTCTCCATTAAATATGCTAAAAGATATAGTTTTTGTTGATACTCCAGGTTTAAATTCGCTCGCATCAACAGATACCCAAACTACTATAAAAGTTTTAAATGAAGTTGATGGAATTATATGGCTTACATTGATGGATAATGCTGGAAAAATGAGTGAAGAGAAGGTGCTACAAAAGTACCTATCTATATATAAAAACAAGTCTCTTTGCGTGCTAAATCAAAAAGATAAATTCAGTGAAGATGAGATAAAAGAAAGTGTGACTTATGTAAAAGAGAGTTTTGGAGAATATTTTAGCGAAGTTGTGCCTATCTCAGCCAAACAAGCTTTAAAATCAAGAAGTAGTGATAAACTTGCCCTCATGAGTGAAGCATTGGACGAATTTACAAAGTCGCTACATTCAAAGCTTGCAAATAATTTACAAGCAAATAATCTTAGCGTAGTACAAGACGCGTATAAAGATTATGATTTAAAATTAAAAGAGATAACAAATACTAATTTGAGTGAAAATATCAAACTAGCTAAAATATCAAATATATCTAAAGTCATAGACTTTATAAAAGAAGAGATACAGCCAAAAGCAGTAGAGTCAAAAGAGTATTCTATAAAAAAAGAGATAAACAGTGTATGTGTAAAAATTATAAATCAATATGAACTGTTTTTGAAAATTTATGATGAATTAAAAGATGAGATAGAAGATTTTGATGTAACTTCACAAAAAGAGTTTGTAAAAGTTAAAAAAGAGTTTTCTCAAGATTTGAAAAATTCATACATAAGTATAAAACAGATTATAGAGGTAATTGCAACTGAAATTTACAATCAAATTCATACAACAAAAAGGCAAAGATACACAAAAGAAAAAAGAAATTTTTTACAAAAAAATGAGAAATACGATAAAATAGTTTATGAAGCACCTTTTATAGATGCTGATGAAGCATATAAGAAACTTTTTTATGAAGATAATTTAGTAGGCAAAATGTTTAAAAAATACTCCAAAACTTTAAATGAAATAGAAAATAGAGTAAATGAAACAAATGCTAAAATTTACCAACAATTCGAAGAAAATATCTATAGATGGCAAAGTCCATACAGTATAATAAGAAAAAAAGAAGACATTCAATCAGATATAGAATTTGCAAATATCAGAAAATTTGCAGCAAGGGTTTATGAGCATATTTTAAAACCATACAATGATGAAATGCTGAAATCTAGGGCACATGTTAGCTCTGGATTTGAACATATCTCAAGTGCAATAGAGTTTAATTATCAAAATGCTACTGGAATTTGCATATCTTTTTTAAATGAAAAGATGGAAGAATTTGCAAAATTATATGAACAAAATCCTATAAGATTTTCTTTGTATCACCCAACTCTTGAAGAGATAAAACAGAGACTTGATGAAAGTTTTTTCGTGTATAAGTTAGAAAAATTGATGGATAAAAGTAGAACTTTTCTAAATGTGGATTATGACAGGATTTTAGAAACTTTTAAAGATATAAAAAAAGATAAACTTGATTTCATAGATAAAGCTAAAAATAGACACGAAAAAATCATAAATCTACTTAAAGAGTTAGATGTCTAAGCCTTTTTCTTTTATAGATTTGAACATACTTAACAAAGATATAAAAAGAGTTGTGATTGCAGGTCCTAGTATCATGCCCCAAAAACCAAAAGTTGTTAAACCTGCAAAAATAGCAAAAAATATCAGCATTTCGTTTATATTTGCTTTGACATTCGAGAGTTTATTGTTTATAAATTTGATGATAAGTGGTTTTATAAAGGTATCTGCAATGATAGAAATGACTATGATTGAGTAAAGTACTATCGTAATTCCTTCTAAATAATTTCCATTAGCAAATTCGTAAGCACTTATCGGTACCCACATCAAAGCACCACCAATTATCGGTATCAAGGAAGCAAATCCGTAAAATATACCAAGAAGCAAGCCATTGTATCCAAAAATCTCACTTATGATAGCAAACAGTGCACCTTCAAATATAGCAGTTGCTAGTATAGAGTAAAACACAACACTCATGACATTTGAAACTTCGTCAAATATTATATCTATTTCATCATCTTTTAATGGAAGGATAGTTCTAAAGTAACTTCCAAGTTCTTTAGCATTTAGTGTTACAAAGAAATAAAAAATCAGAATAAGAAGCATATCTTTTAGGAAATTAGCACTATTTTTACCAAGTGCACCCAAGTAAGAGAGTGCAGTTTTTGTGATTTGGTTCAAATCCAGTTTTTCAATAAAAGTATTTACATCATTTTGAAAAAAGGATAGTGCATCAGGAAGCTTAAAATTTACATTTTTTATATAATTTATAGTGTGATCAACCAAGGTATTGTCGAAGTTATTAAAAACTTCACCAGCAGAAGTGATTATGTATATGATTGGTGCAAAAAATAGCACAAAAAGCAAAAGTGTTGATATGGAAGTTGCTACTATTTTATTTTTTAAATGTTTTGCTATATAATTGTTGATATTGTAAGTTGCAATTGAGAGTAAACTAGCAACTGTGATGACTACTAAAAAAGGTTCATACAGTTTGATAACCCAATAAAGTACAACTAAAAAAAATGCAATTAAAAAACCTCTTTGTATATTCATATGATTTTATCCTTCAAATAATCCGCCTTGTCCAAGAGGAGTTAGCTTAAAAAGTTCATAACATTTTGTAGATGCAACTCTTCCTCTAGCTGTCCTTTGCATGTAGCCATTTGCAAGCAAATAGGGCTCTATAACATCTTCGATAGTTCCTTCATCTTCACTAAGAGCCGCTGCTAATGTATTTAATCCTAAGGCTCTACCCTTTGCCTCTATGAGAAGTTCTAGATATTTTATGTCCAACTCATCAAAGCCTAAATTATTAACACCGAGTTCAATTAGAGCGTATTCACATCTTTTTTTAGTTATCTTCTCTTCATTTTCTACATCGGCAAAATCTCTAACTCTCTTAAGGAGTCGCAAAGATATCCTAGGAGTTCCACGAGATCTTCTAGCTATCTCTAAAGCCCCATCCTCATGACAAATTTTATTTAATTTATGTGAAGCTTTTATAATGATTTGTGCCAACTCTTCTTTATTATAAAATTGTAATCTAAAATGCATACCAAATCTATCTCGCAAAGGCGAGCTAATCATCCCAGCCCTCGTAGTTGCTCCAATTAGTG
>JAADIZ010000116.1 GCA_013151055.1 Campylobacterota bacterium | reverse complement strand
ATAGAAGAGAGTGATGGAAATATGAATCCAACTTCTAGAATTAAAGAGATGAGAAAGGCTCAGCAAATAGCTATAGTCAAAGACCAAAGTATCATCCCTCTACACTATCAAGTTGATATCTATGCCAGCAGTAAAAAGATAAAATTTACTCCAAGAACAGATAGTAGAATTTGGGCTTATGACATAAAGTAAGATAATTTGCTACCTCTACATGTAGAGGTAGCAATTCTAAAGGTAAATCAAAGATGTTAAAGTATATATTAAATAGACTGTTTCACTCAGTTATAGTCATGTTTGTTATAAGTTTCATAGTGTTTTTTATAATGTTTAAAGCAGGAGATCCAGTTCAACTACTCTTGCCACCTGATGCAACTCAGCAAGATGTCATAGAGATGAGACATGCTTTAGGAATCGACCAGTCATTTATAAAACAGTATGAAGCTTTTTTAAAAAATGTAGCAAAGGGAAATCTTGGAAACTCTTTTGTTTATGGACAACCAGCACTAAATGTTGTGTTTGAGAGATTGCCTGCAACGCTAGAACTCTCAGTTTTAGCGATGATTTTTTCTATCCTTTTTGGTATCCCGTTGGGAATTATAGCTTCCATAAAACCAAAAGCATGGTATAGTAAGGTTATCATGTTCCTCTCTTTAAGTGGCATTTCTGTGCCGATTTTTTGGACTGGTATGATTTTGGTGCTCGTTTTTTCAGTACTTTTGGGTTGGTTGCCAAGTTCTGGACGAGGAGAGGTTTATCTCTTTACGAGTGCATTTACTTGGGATGGGATAAAACATCTCATTATGCCAGTACTCACGCTCTCGTTTTTTCAGCTAGCTTTGATACTTAGACTAACAAGAACTGGCATGATGGAAGTGATGATGCAAGACTATATAAAGCTTGCCACCGCAAAAGGAGTGCCAAGAAGAGTGGTAGTCTATTATCATGCATTAAAAAACAGCCTCATTCCTCTTGTCACTGTTATCGGTATCCAGTTTGGTCAACTTGTAGCATTTACTATCGTGACTGAGACTATATTTGCGTGGCCTGGAACTGGAAAACTTATCATTGATTCGATTCAAAATCTTGATCGACCGATTGTTGTGGCTTATTTGTTGATTATATCGTTTATATTTGTAGCTATTAATTTTGTAGTTGATGTGCTCTACACTTTTATAGATCCAAGAGTGAGGGTGTAATATGCAATTTTTTAAGAACGAACTTGTCGTAGAGTTTTTCGAAGATAAACTAGCAGTTGGCGGCTTAGTTATATTTATTTTTCTTTGTGTATTGGCTCTGTTTCCATCTCTTTTTTCATATCAAAACCCCTATGATTTGACTCAACTGTTTTTGCAAAATAGTTTTCAGCCTCCAAATCACACCTTCTGGTTAGGAACTGATGAACAAGGAAGAGATATCTTTTCTGCCATGGTTTATGGGCTTAGAATCTCTTTGTATGTTGGACTTGCTAGCACTATACTCTCTGTCACTATTGGATATACTTTAGGTTTAATTTCTGGATACTATGGCGGATGGGTTGATACTATTATCATGAGGATTGCTGATATACAACTCTCATTTCCCGCTATCTTGATAGCACTTATTATTATGGCACTTTGGGGTGAGGGAATTGGAAAGGTAGTTATAGCAATCACGATAGTAAACTGGGTGTATTATGCAAGGACGGCAAGAGGGGTAGTACTCTCAGAAAAAGAAAAAGATTATGCTCAGTCGGCAAAAGCACTTGGCATGAGCAATTTCGGTATCATATTTAGTGAGATTTTGCCAAATACGACAGCTCCTATCATAGTAATCGCAACTGTAAGAATTGCAAATGCAATCATACTTGAAGCCACTCTTAGCTTTTTGGGCTTGGGTGTTCCTATTACTGAGCCCTCTCTTGGTTCTTTGATTGCAAATGGTTATCAAGTTTTATTTAGTGGTTACTGGTGGGATTCAGTGTTTCCAGGAGTTTTACTTATGGTGCTGGTTGTATCTATTAACCTCATAGGTGATAGAATGAGAGATATAATGAATCCGAGGTTAAAAAGATAATGGCACTATTAGAAGTTAAAAATTTAAAAACATACTTTTTCACAAGAAGTGGAGTTATTAAATCAGTCGATGGCACAAGTTTTTCTATAGAAAAAGGTGAGATTCTAGGAATTGTTGGTGAAAGTGGTGCAGGGAAGTCAATAACTGGTTTCTCGATACTAGGTTTAATCGACCCCCCTGGTAAGATAGTAGAGGGTGAGATAAATTTTGATGGACGAGATTTAGTAAAATTAAGTCAAGATGAATTGCAAAAGATAAGAGGCAATGAAATATCTATAATTTTTCAAGACCCTCAAACTTCATTGAATCCCGTCATCAGTATAGGCAAGCAATTGATGGAAACTATACTATATCACCGTAAAGGTGTATCTAAAAAAGAAGCTTATAATTCATGCGTAGAGATTTTGAAAACAGTAGGACTTCCAGCGGCTGAGAAAAGGATGAAAAGCTATCCTCATCAACTCTCAGGTGGCATGAAACAAAGAGTTGTCATAGCTATGGCACTTTTGAATAATCCAAAGCTTTTGATAGCAGATGAGCCAACAACTGCACTAGATGTAACAATACAAGCTCAAATACTGTATTTGATGAAAAAACTAAGCAAGGATTTCCATTCTGCACTTATTCTCATCACTCATGATATCGCAGTAGTTTCTCAGTTGTGCGATAAGATAGCAGTTATGTATGCAGGCAGAATTGTAGAGTATGGAAGCAAAGAAGATGTTATTTTTAATCCTTTACATCCCTATACTAAAGGATTGATTGAGTGTTTACCAAAATTAAATGATGATAAAAAACGGCTTTACCAGATACCAGGCATCATGCCTTCTCTTTTAGGACTTCCTGAAGGTTGCTATTTTAAAGATAGATGTGAATTTGCAGATGAGCAGTGTGATGTCTATCCACCGCGTCAAGAGATAGATAAAAGGATTGTATTTTGTCACAAAGTGAAGTAAAACTATTAGAAGTCAAAGATGTAGAAAAAATTTTCAATGTAAATATAAGTACTTTTAAAAAGAAAGATTTACATGCATTAAACAAAGTAAGTTTTGATATATATAAAGGAACAACTCTCTCTTTGGTGGGCGAGAGTGGTTGTGGAAAAACCACAGTTGGCAAAGTGATACTTGGGCTTTATCAAGCAACAGAAGGTTCGGTCATATTTAGAGATAAAGATATAGCAAAATTGGGACCTAGTCAAAGAGACAATGTGCAAAAAGATATACAGATGATTTTTCAAGATCCCTACTCGTCTTTAAATCCAAGAAAAAAGATAAAAACGATACTAGAACAACCACTAAAAATTCATACAAAAATGACAAAAGAAGAGAGAAAAGAGGCTATTTTATCCTTATGTGATGATGTTGGTATTGATTATAGTTATTTGGAGCGATATCCTCACCAGTTTTCAGGTGGTCAGCGACAAAGAATAGCTATAGCAAGAGCCATGATGCTAAAACCAGAACTAATACTTGCAGATGAGCCTATCTCTGCTCTTGATGTTTCGATTCAGGCTCAAATTCTAAATCTTATGATGGATTTACAAGAAAAATACAATTCAACTATGCTCTTCATCACTCATGATATAAGTGTTGTTAAGCATATAAGCGACTATATAGCAGTGATGTATCTAGGTGAAATTGTGGAGTATGCTTCAAAAAAAGAGTTGTTTGCAAACCCACAACACCCCTATACTAAAATGCTTTTTTCTACAGTACCAGACATCCACACTCCTTTGGCGACTGAGAGTGTGCTAAAAACTGGTGAAATTCAAAGTCCGATAGATTTGCCAATTGGCTGTTTTTTCCAAAATCGGTGCCTTTATAAAGACAAAAATTGCGAATTAGAGCATCCAGATTTGACTGATTTAGGAGAAAATCATTTGGCAAGATGTCCTAGAATAGGTAGTTTTTAAGTGTTACTACATTTTATTTGAAAGTTTATTTAATATGTAATCATCTTGTAGCAATTTATAGATATAATATAAAAAAAATTAGGAAAAATAGTGAAAATAACTCCAAATGTCGTAGAACAAAACATAACCGTAAATTATAAACTTATTCTTAAAAATACAACAAATATAGAGTCCATTGAGATTCTCTCTCGCAGTAATTACTATCATAAAGATACTCTTAAATATAAAATTGATAATAATATCATACTATTTTCATATAAAATGTCTTGTGTTGGTGAGTTTATCGTGAAAGTAAATTTTACCTACGAAGAGTCCAAAATAGTTTGTCTATATTGTCTTGATGAAGTTATGATTAAGCTTCGACCATTAAAAGGTGATTTGCATATGCATTCAACTTATTCAGATGGTAACACTTCACCTTTTGCTCTTGTATTAGCTTCTCTTGATGCTGGAATGGATTTTCTTAGCATTACAGACCATGATAATTATAAAGGTTCACAAAATGCAATAAAAAAAGTAAAGAAAAATAGTATTGATATCTTGGTTTTAGCTGGTGAAGAGATATGTGCAGGTGGGAAACAAGATATGTCTATTTCACAAGGAAATGGACATATCTTATCTATAAATGCAAATAAATCTATAGAAAATCAAAGAAAAGATGGTAAAAAATATGAAAAAGAACTTCAAGAGGTTGTAAAATCATTAAAAAAAGAAGAAATTGATACAAATATAGATCCTACCCATTATGCAAAAAATATCTGGGTTATAAATAAAATAAAAGAGGCGAAAGGTATCGCGATATTGTCCCACCCAAACTGGGTTTATAGAGATGGAAAATATCACCTCCACCAAGCTTTTTACAAAGAGATGTTAAAAAGTTCATATTTAGACGGAATTGAAGTTTTTGGAGAAGAGAAAATTCCAGAGTATAATAATATGACCCATTTAACAACCCTTCAAACAAAAAATAGACATAAGTATTTAGCACCTTTTGCCAACTCTGATGCTCACGATAGTGATAAAGAGATAGGAGAAAGATTTACTGTTTTATTTGTAAAAGATAAATCTACGACAAGTATAATCAATGCAATAAAAGAGGGACTTACCTGTGCTGTTTTTAAAAGAGAAAATCATGAACATCAATTTATTGGCAAAGATGAGTTGGCTCAATATGTTTATTTTTTAATCAAAGAGTATTATCCTGAACATTATGCTCTTAAAAGTAGATTAGCAAAGCTTTATGTTGACCAACTAATAAATGGTAAAAGTTTTGAAAAGAAAATTAATATAGTCAAGAAAAAACTAGAAGATTATACAAATAGTTTTTATAACATTGAAAATTGATAATTTGCATCTTGAATCATTCCAAGAAAAAGCTCTATTAAAATATAGTATAATTCCGCTATCTCTACATGTAGGAAAGACATGACAACTATACTTTTTGATTTAGATGGCACTCTTATAGACTCAACTGAGGCTATTTTGGAGAGTTTTGAGCAGAGTTTTGAGCATTTTGGTTTGGATACACCAAGTGATGAATTGATAAAATCTTTTATTGGCTATCCACTTGATATCATGTATGAAAAACTAGGAGTGCACAGTAGAAATACAGATGAAATTATAGATAAATATAAAAAACACTATCGAAAAATTTCAAGAGAAAAAACTACACTTTTGCCTTTCGCAAGAGAAGCTTTGGATGAGGCTGAAAAGTTTGCAACTTTGGGTATTGTAACTACAAAAACCAAAAGATATTCACTTGAATTGCTTGAACACATGGACATTTTAAGATATTTTAAAGTTATAATAGGTCGAGAGGATGTACAAAATCCAAAGCCTCATCCTGAACCCGTATTGAAAGCTGTGAGCATATTGAATGCCAAAAAACAAAATAGTTGGATGATAGGGGACACTGTTATGGACTTGCAAAGTGCAAAAAATGCAGGTATTAACTACATGGGCGTTACTTGTGGTTATGGTAAAAAAGAGGAGTTAAAAAATATGACTCAAAATGTACATAAAAATAGTTTAGAAGCTATTGTAGCAATTTCTAAATGTCAGTTATGAAATTATCATACTGTTGTGTTATGATTTCAATCAGATAAAATTTTTAATCTAATGCGTATTTGAATAATTAATTTAATTTAATTTATAATATTATTACATATTAATAGATAATTAAGATAATGCTAAGTAAAATAGGCAGGATTTTAAGGACTCGTTACTTCACTAATTAAATGCACTAACTTTTGGTGTGTTTAACTAGTAGAGTAATTAATAAAATAAAAAATAATAAAGGGGATAGATTATGGCAAAAGTCATGAAAACTATGGATGGAAATGAAGCTGCAGCTTACTCAGCTTATGCTTTTACGGAAGTTGCGGGTATTTATCCGATAACACCTTCTTCTCCTATGGCAGATCATACCGATGTATGGGCGAGCCAAGGAAAGAAAAACTTATTTGGTATGCCAGTAAAATTGGTTGAGATGCAAAGTGAAGCTGGAGCAGCTGGCGCAGTTCACGGTTCCCTTCAATCTGGTGCATTGACCACTACTTACACAGCTTCTCAAGGACTGCTACTTAAAATTCCAAATATGTATAAGATGGCGGGACAACTTTTGCCAGCAGTTATACATGTAGCAGCAAGATCACTCGCAACTCATGCCTTGTCAATATTTGGTGACCATCAAGATGTCTATGCAACAAGACAAACAGGATTTGCACTTCTAGCTTCAAGTTCAGTTCAAGAAGCTATGGATTTAGCGGGTGTTGCCCATCTTTCAGCTATCAAAGGAAGAGTACCATTTTTACACTTTTTTGATGGTTTTAGAACTTCACATGAAATTCAAAAAATAGAAGTTATGGATTATGCAGTATGGGATAGATTGCTAGATAAAGATGCAGTTGCTGCGTTTAGAGAAGAAGCCTTAAGCCCTGAAACTCCAAAAACTAGAGGTACTGCACAAAATGATGATATATATTTTCAAGGAAGAGAAGCTCAAAACAAATTTTATGATGAACTTCCTGATGTAGTAGCTGATTATATGAGTGAAATTTCAAAAGTTACAGGTAGAGATTATAAACCTTTTACTTATTATGGGGACCCTAAGGCTGATAGAGTTATCGTAGCCATGGGTTCAGTAAATGAAACTATAAAAGAGACAATTGATCACTTAAGAGAAAAAGGTGAAAAAGTGGGTTTAGTTGTTGTTCATCTTTATCGCCCATTTAGCCTAAAATATTTCTTTGATGTTATACCAAAAAGTGTTAAAAGCATAGCTGTACTTGATAGAACAAAAGAGCCAGGAAGTATTGGTGAGCCACTATTTTTAGATATACAAGCAGCATACTATGGAAAAGAAAATGCTCCTGTGATAGTAGGTGGCAGATACGGACTATCTTCAAAAGATACAAATCCTGTGCAAATCATAGCTGTATTTAAAAATCTTCAAGAGAGTAAACCTAAGAGCGATTTTACTATCGGTATTGTTGATGATGTTACATTTAAATCACTTCCTGCGGGAGAAAATCTCTCCTTAGGTGGAAAAGGCATGACTGAGTGCTTATTTTATGGAATAGGAGCTGATGGTACTGTCGGTGCAAATAAAAACTCTGTCAAAATTATCGGCGATAAAACAGACCTTTATGCTCAAGCATATTTTGCTTATGATTCAAAAAAATCAGGCGGATATACAAGAAGTCACCTAAGATTTGGACCAAATCCAATCCGTTCAACCTACCTTGTAACAAGACCTGATTTTGTTGCTTGCTCAGTTGCGGCGTATATGGATGTATATGATATGATTGGTGGACTAAAAGATGGTGGAACATTCTTGCTTAACTCTATTTGGGATGCCAAAGAGACAGCTAAAAGAGCACCGAACAAATTTAAAAGGATATTGGCTCAAAAACATGCTAAATTTTATGTTATAAATGCCACTAAGATAGGCAGAGACATAGGACTTGGAAATAGAACAAATACTATCATGCAAGCCGCTTTCTTTAAGCTAGCAAATATAATAGAGTTTGAAAAAGCAAAAGAGTTCATGAAAGAGTTTGCTCATAAATCATACATCAAAAAAGGTGAAGCAATAGTAGAGATGAACTATAAAGCGATAGAGAGTGGAGAGGCTGGACTTGAAGAAGTCACAGTTGACCCTGCTTGGGCAAATTTGAGCGATAAAATTTCTCTTGCAATTCCAGAAAAATACAAAGGCGATAATTATATAGAATCAATTTGTAAACCTATGAATAAAGCACTTGGAGACGAACTTCCTGTTTCAGCTTTTATGGAACATGTCGATGGTTCTGCTGAAAATGGCTCAACTGCCTTTGAAAAAAGAGGTGTAGCTACAATGGTTCCAGTATGGATAGAAGAAAATTGTATCCAGTGTAATCAATGCTCATTTGTTTGTCCTCA
>JAADIZ010000122.1:3224-19573 GCA_013151055.1 Campylobacterota bacterium | reverse complement strand
GTGATACACTGTTTCAAACAACAGGTATAAAGAACAGTCCTTATACTTTTACAGCAGGTTTAAGTATGAATAGAAAACTAATAAATAACTCTTCTTTTAGCTTTGGATACTTGGTAGATAAGAGAAGTAGTGGATTTACTAATCAAAGTGTATTTGCTAAGTATAGTATGAAGTTTTAAGGGGAAAGTGTAACTTAAAAAGGAGTCCTTAATGGCTGGGCAGAATGTACGAGAGATAAATAAAAGGGATTATAAAAAAATACTCTCAAAGGTTGTTGTAGTCCCAATGCCTACACTTTATTGATTATATATTTATAGTCCCGTCCCCATTTTTTAAACGCTCTAAAAAATGGGTTGAGTTTTTTTATCTACTGTATCACTTTAAGATTATTCTCTTTTATGCTTTTAATTGTTTGAGAAATCTGCTCCATTTTTTTTGTCTCTTGTTCTATATCATCTATGGCACCAAGACTAAAATTTGGAAGTTTTTTATCAAGATAGCCAGTATCAAATACTCCATTGATAAAATCTTCATCTCTTACGATTTGTCTATGTAGGGCTATATTGCTTGAAACTCCTCTTATTATAAACTCATCAAGTGCTCTTCTTGCTTTATTTACGACACCTTTCCAATCCAGACTCCAAACAGTGAGTTTTGATATCATTGAATCATAATACATGGGTATCTCATACCCTTTATATGCTATGGAATCTAGTCTGATTCCAGGACCTCCTGGTGAAAGATATTCTGTGATTTTACCAGGAGTTGGAGCAAAATTCTTCTCTGGGTCTTCAGCATTGATACGAAACTCTATAGCGTAGCCTTTAAAAAAAATCTCCTCTTGTAAAAATCTAAGTTTATCTCCACCAGCTATCTCAATCATTCTTTTTACTAAATCAACACCACTAATAGCTTCTGTTATAGTATGCTCTACTTGAATACGAGTATTCATCTCGATGAAGTAAAAATTATCATCTTTATCTACTAAATATTCAAGAGTTCCAACACTCTCATATCCGAGCCTAAACATAGCTTTTTGTGAAGCCCTGTAAATCTCTTTTCGAACATCTTGATTTAGACTTGGAGAGGGGGAAATTTCTATAACCTTTTGATGTCTCCTTTGTATCGAACAATCTCTCTCTCCTAAATGGACAACATTTCCAAAACTATCTGCAACAATTTGCACCTCTATGTGTCTTGGGTTTTCTAAAAATTTTTCTATAAAAACATCACCTTTACCAAAAAAACTAATAGCCTCTTTTGTTGCCGCTTCAAATAGTTTCTTAAAATTTTTAGGGTCTTGCACTATTCTCATGCCTCGTCCCCCACCACCAAAAGCAGCTTTTATGATAACAGGAAATCCAATCTCTTTTGCAATTTTAATCGCTTCATCAATGTCACTTATAGGCTCATCAGTTCCTGGAAGTACAGGAACTCCTACTTTTGAAAGTGCTCGTTTTGAAGCTATCTTATCACCAAAAAGTGCCACATGTTCGGCTTTTGGACCTATAAAAATGATACCATTTTTTTCACAATGAGTAGCAAAATCAGCATCTTCAGATAAAAAACCATATCCTGGGTGGATAGCATCACAATCCGCTTTTTTAGCCAAAGAGACAATCTTTTCATAATCAAGATAAGCTTTTATTGGGTCACCAAGTATAGGGTAGCATTCATCTGCTTTTTTTAGCCATACTCCTTGTAAATCAACTTCTGAAAACACTGCGACACTCTTTATATTTAACTCTTTACAAGCACGAATGATGCGAAGAGCAATCTCCCCTCTATTTGCTATCAAAATTTTCTTAATCATTTAATTCTCCTAAAATTATTATTTTAAATTTCCAACTAAATTTTCTAAATTTATAGATATATGACTACTTGCTTTTAACTCTTTTAAAAATTCGTCCACCAAATCTGGTTTTTGCCATATTGGCTGTGTAACATTTGCCATTTTTATGAGCTCCATTTTTGCTTTATAAATTGAACCTACCTCATCAATCAATCCGACTTTTTTTGCTTTTGCTGCCATAAAAACCTTCGCATCTGCAAACTCTTTATAATTATTAGGATTTAAGCCTCTAGCACTTGCAACATCTTTTATAAACATACTATATGCATCATTTGTTAAATTTTTGAGTGCATTTCTCTCTTTTGGTGTCCACTCTCTTGTGAAAGTCCCCATCTGCTTATATGCACCTGCAAAAACTGTTTGTTCTGATATCCCTATTTTTTTAGCCAATTTTTCGATATTTGGAGCTTGAAATAAAACACCGATTGAGCCTATAAAAGCCCCTGGATTTGCTATAATCTTGTTCGCCCAGATAGATGCGTAGTAACTTCCACTAGCCATACTTCCGCTAGCATATGCGATGACTGGCTTTATGCTAGAGAGTCTTTTGATTGCCATAGAGAGTTCAACCGAAGGAGCTAGTGAACCTCCTGGTGAGTCAACTTTTAAGAGCACCCCTTTTATATTTTTCTCACTTGCAGCTTGATTTATTTGAGTCATTATTTTATCAATATTTCCTATTTCTCCCTCAATTTTAATTATAGATAAATTTGGAGTTTGCAATTTATCATGTCCAAATGGTGCAAATATTAAAAATAGCAACAATAAAAACAGCATTGCTTTAAAATGATTTTGTATGTAATTTATAATTTTCCCAATAAATCTAAAAAATATCATACTATTTGTTCCCCGTTTATATAAATTTTATCAGCTTTTTTTGTATGCAAAATCATTTGTGTTGCTAACTCATCAGCCGAGTTTAAAATATCTGGCAAATTAACAGCGATGATATCTGCATCTTTATCCACTTTGAGTATCCCATTGTTTAATCCTAGTGCATTCGCACCATTTATTGTGCTCATTTTTATAAGCTGTTTTGAGAGAACATCAAGGTTGCCAAGAAAGTGCATCATCAAAGCTCCTCTCATCTCATCCCAAAGATTTAGCGATATATTTGAGCTCAGTCCATCTGTTCCTAAGTTTAACATACTTTTATCAATATTTTCTATACCAAGTCGCCCTGAGTTTAAAAGTCTGTTTGAAGTAGGGCAATGTGTGATAAAACCACCCAACTCTTTTATCTTTTCAATTTCATCTTTCGAGGCTTTTGTGCAGTGCGTAAATAGTGTATGTGTGCCATAAAAAAGTTCAAGATACTCTTTTGCACTACTAAGAGGTTTGGTATCTGGAGAAAAAGCATTAAAAAATTCCAAAAAATCACCATTTCCATAATCAAGCCAGTCTCTCTCAGCTTGACTTTCCATAAAATGTGTAGAGACAAGAAAATTCTCTTTTCTTGCAATATCAAGTACCTTTTTCACCAAAATAGGGTGAGTTGAGTAGGCAGAATGGATAGAAATAGCGGGTATAAAAGTTTTATTATGCCCATTTTTACTAGTATCTAAGCGAGATTTAAAGTCATTAAAAAGCATATCAACTGTATCTGGTCTTGAACCCAATACTTCATTAAAATAGACTACTTTAATAGGAGTTTTTATGCAAGCTTCATAATCTCCCCCAAAACTGCTTATCTCACCAAGAGTTGTAGTGCCACTTTTTACTATTTTTTCAAGTTCATTTTCCATGTAGTTATGTTCATTAGTTTGTAAAAGTTTATCTCTATTTTTTATAACACTATTTAGCCACGGCATAAAATCACCATATCTAAGAGATGTTCTATTTGCACTAAATTCCAAGTGAACATGAGGGTTTATGAGTCCTGGCATAATCACAGAGTTTTTTCCAACAGTGGTGATATCTATATTTTGATATTTGGCTTCTATATCTTTGGCTTTGCCAATTTCAATAATTTTATCATCAAAACAGATAGCCCCATCTTCAATAATCTCAAAATTTTCATTGCATGTAAGTATATAATCAGCCTTTAATATCTTCAAAATAGAGCCCTTAATTTTTTTTATTTAGTTTAACAAAAAAGAACTTGGGGGCAGATAAATAGGAAAACTAAAATACTGTTTTTTATTGCTGTTTTTTTCTATGGTTTTAGGGCTAGACTGCAAAGCCTAACCCTAAATCTTATAGTGTAATTTTTGTGCCTAAAAGTGCCAAAAATTGTGATATCCAAGCAGGATGGGCTGGCCAAGCAGGTGCAGTTACGAGATTTCCATCTGTAAATGCATCAGTTATTGCTATATCTTGGTAAAGTCCACCAGCCTCTTTAACCTCAGGACCACAAGCAGGGTAGGCTGAGCATTTTTTCTCACGAAGTAGATTTGCAGCTGCAAGTATTTGAGCTCCATGGCAGATGGCTGCTATTGGTTTGTTTGTGCTAGCAAAATGCTTTACTAATTCTACAACTCTTTTGTCTAACCTTAGATACTCAGGTGCTCTTCCTCCAGGAATCACGAGGGCATCAAAACTTTTGATATCTAATCCTTCAAAAGTTCCGTTTAAAGTAAAGTTATGACCAGGTTTTTCGCTATATGTCTGATCACCTTCAAAATCGTGAATAGCAGTTCTGACAAAATCGCCTTCGCTTTTATCAGGGCAAACGGCTACAACTTCATGACCAACTGCTGCTAAAGCTTGAAAAGGAACCATGATTTCATAATCTTCTACAAAATCACCAACGATAAATAGTATCTTACTCATGTAATCTCCTTATAAAATTTGTTAATAGTATAGTCCAATTTGGTAAACATACTCTTATATGACTTCAAGAACAAAGAAGAAAAACCCATAAATATCAGATTTTATGGGTTTTTGGTCAGTTATTTAAGGCTCATTATTAAATAGCATCTAATGCTTGAGCAATGTCTGCAATAATATCATCACTATTTTCGATTCCACAAGATATCCTACATGTACTAGGCTTTATAGCAGATAGTGCTCGTCCTTCTTCGCCTTGTTGTTGGTGTGTAGAGATTGCATTTAGGGTTGCTACTGTTTTAACTCGTCCCAAATCAGTTGCCCTCCAAGCCATATCTAGTTTGTCATAAAACTTATGTGTATTGATATGCCCATTTGGTGTTTTTTCTTTGATTTCAATTGCAAGCATATAGCCATATTTATTTTCATCACTATCAACTAGTCTCATATATTTTTTTGCTAGGTTGTGATTTGGAAAACTTTTGAGCCCAGGATAATAAACTTTGTTTATTTTTGGATGAGTTTCGAGAAATTTGGCTAATTTCATAGTACTATCGCTCATCTGTGCGATTCTCATTCTTAGTGAGCGAATATCATTTAAAATCATGATAGCTGACATAGGACTGAGCGCTGGTCCATTATCTCGAAATGGCCACAATTTTCCCCAAATTGCAAAGTCAGCTCGCATTTCATCAGAGCCAATTTTGCTTATAAGATTTTTTCTCGCGATTATCAGACCCGCAATAGATGTGCCACTACCACCCATAACTTTTGATGCAGAGTGTACAACAATATCTGCTCCATGAACCAAAGGACGCGTAAGTGCAGGAGATGCACAAGTTGAATCAACTATTAAAGGTATTTGAAATTCATGAGCTAATTTAGCAATTTTTTCTATATCAAAAATGGATACTGCTGGGTTAGAAGGAAATTCACCATATAAAAAACGACTGTTTTCATCAATTTTTGATTTCCATTCATCTATATCCATAGGGTTTTTCACCCAACGCACATCAATGCCTTGCTCCTTATGTCGGCGAATCCAAAATTGCTGAAAAGTACCACCATATACCTGTGAACTTGTTACTATATTTGGGTTTGGAAAATTAGGGTCGTCTACTAAAAATGGGTCAGTCGCGGTTCTAATGGCACTCATTCCGCTACTAGTTGCATTACAACTAGCCTCAATATCAGAGCCATAAGTTTCTAGTAGTGCCGCGGTCTCTTCTAAGAAAAAAGTTGACGGATTTGCTATGCGTGAATAACACCAAGTTGGCATTTGATACGACAAAGCAGCTTCCATTTCCGCACTATTTGTATAAGCTTGTGCAGGACTTAGATATACAGGTTCCATTATGGAGCCATTGTTTAAAGAGAGTGCCTGATTTAAATCATATAAACCATGCGTTGCAACAGTATCAAACTTCCATTTTTTTGCTTTATTTATACACTTTTGCCTATTTTCATTTATCTGTGCGCCAAGCTTTATCCAAGCATCTTTATCTAGATTTTTATTCATTTTCATCTCCTTTTAGTTTGTATGCAGTACTGTTTTTTAGTGTAGAAAGAACCACCATAGTTTTTAAATGTCCAATATGTGGCAAAGCTGTTAATCTGTTTAAGAGTAGATTTTCATAAGCTTGGATATTTTTAACAACTATTTTTAGCAAAAAATCAGCATCTCCTGTGATATGATGACACTCCAATACTTCATCAATTTTTTTTACAGCTTTCATAAATTCATCTACACAAACTCTTCCGTGTTGGCTTAATGAAATCTGTATAAAAGCACAAGTTTCAATTCCGATTTTTGCTAACTCCAAAATCGCAACATATTTTTTTATTACACCATTTTTTTCCAATTTTTTCACTCTCTCAAGTGTAGGTGGTGGCGAGATTCCTATGCGTTTAGCAAGTTCCGTATTGGTAATTCTACCTTCATTTTGAAGTATAGAAAGTATTTGTATGTCAATTTCATCTAATTTCATTATAATATTAGCCTTTATCATCTTTTTACAGTATTATATTATAATAAATAGCAAATATCAAGTTATCAAAGGCATTATTAAGCAGGAATTTTAATATTTAGAATTTATTTCATAATTTCGATATAACCCCCATTTAATGAAATATTTTAGTTCATATTGATATAATAGAGAAATTTTTTAGACAAAGGAAAAAGAAGTGAAAATTGTTGTAATACAAGGACCAAATTTAAATATGCTAGGACATAGAGAACAAAATATCTATGGACCTATGAAATTAGAAGAGATACACTCCCAAATGGAAGCAGTTGCAAAAGAAAACAAGGTTGAAGTAGAGTTTTTTCAATCAAACCTAGAGGGTGAAATAGTAGATAAAATCCAAGAATGTTTAGGTGACGCTGATGGAATTATCATAAATCCTGCAGCTTATTCTCATACTTCTATAGCTATAAGAGATGCAATTTCTGCAGTAGCTTTACCAACTATAGAAGTCCATATTAGCAATATTTTTAGAAGAGAAGAGTTTCGCTCAAAAAGTATGACAGCACCCGTGAGTACTGGAGTTATAAGTGGATTTGGACCATTTGGTTATCATTTGGCTATGATTTCACTGTTACAAATTTTAGGTGAAATGGAAGCTATGCAAAAAGCTCAAGAAGAGCAAGCTAAAACTAAAACTAATTAATGAACTATATACTAAAAGATGAGAATGCCGTCTATCATGAGTGTGGCTTCTCATGTGAGAGTGAGATATTTTTAAAATTTGGAAGTGAGTCATATTTTCTTACAGATGCTAGGTATTTGACTGAAGCAAAAGAGTTTATAAAAAATGCTGAAGTTGTTTTGATGGATAGAAGAGACCCGTTTAAGGTAGCTCGTGCATTAATCCGAAAATCTGGTATAAAATCTTTGGTATATAATCCCCTTGAGTGGAGTGTAAATGAATTTGAAAGTTTAAATTCTAAGCTTTTAATGAATTTTAAACAGCACATCAATTTTTCGCAAAAAAAGAGAATTATCAAAAGTGAAGATGAACTTCAGATTTTACGAAAAGCAGCAAAATTAGGAGCAAATGCGTTTGATAGTTTTGCAAAATTTATACAAAAAGAGGGGCTTGGCTTAAGTGAAAAAAGAGCGTTTCATGAAGCTCAAAATATCTTTAAAAATTTTGGTGAATTAGAACTTAGTTTTGAACCCATAGTTGCACTTGATGAAAATGCAGCTAAGCCTCACGCACTTCCTAGTGATAAGATTTTGCAAAAAGATATGTTACTTCTTTTAGACGCTGGCGTTAAATACAAAAGATACTGTTCGGATAGAACAAGAACTGTTAATATTAGTAAAAATATATCCATGGATAAAAATTCTATATTTAAAGATGCAAAAAAACAAAAGATTTATGATACGGTTTTAAGAGCACAAGAAGCATCTATAAAAAAGGCAAAAGTAGGGGTCGGTGCAAGTGATATAGATAAGGCTGGACGAGAAGTTATCGAAAAAGCAGGATACGGCAAATATTTTATTCATTCTACTGGTCATGGAGTTGGACTTGATATTCATGAATTACCTGTGATTGGTGCTAGAAGCCATGATGTGATAGAAGAAAATATGGTTTTTACGATTGAGCCTGGTATCTATCTTCCAAATGAATTTGGTGTTAGAATTGAGGATACGGTGATAGCAAAGAGTAACGGTGTTGAGGTGATTGGTTGAAGAAAATTGTCTTAAACGAAGAGTTAACACTCTTTTTTGAGAGATATTTTCCAACTAAAAATCAAAAAAAACTAAGTTTCAAACATATTTGCATCATAGGAATTGGTGGAAATTTAGGAGATGTGAAAAAGAGATTTCAATCTGTTTATATGAAGTTTATGAAAGACAGAAGATTTCATGTATTGCAAACATCGCCTATTTTGCAAAATCCTCCATTTGGATATCTTGAGCAAAAAGTTTTTTTAAATGCTGTTTTGGTTTTACAAACGAGTCTTAGTCCAAAAGAGTTGTTAAAAAATCTTTTACATGTAGAAAAGCAGTACAGAAGAAAAAGAAGCTTTAAAAATGCTCCAAGGAGTTTGGATTTGGATATATGTCACCCTACCGCTTTCAGGAGGAATACTAGCCTTGGCGCCAGAGTTTACCCGACTCTTCTTAGGAGAAAAGTGGATGGGAATAGTGTGATTATACCTCTTAGTTTTGTAGAAAGGATTGCTCGGTGAAATTTTTGACTTTTAGCGGAGAAACTCCTGCAGTTGCACTAAAACTTGCACAAAAAAAGTGTGGTGAAAATGCTCTTGTAGTCAGCACAAAACAGATACGAAGAAAAACTATAAATTCAACTTCGCTTTATGAGGTTGTTGTAGCAGTTGAAGAAGTAGAAGAAAAATATACTAGACCAAAACCAAAGCCAGTGCAAAAAAATAGCGAAGATGTACTCTTGAATATATCAGAAGCTGCAAAACAAATATCAAAAATAGCAAATATCAAAAATAGCAATGTCGATAATAGTAAAGTCCATATAACTCCAAGAACAAATGAAGAGTTAGGAGATATCAAAGATGAGATAACAAAACTTGCAGACAAAATTAAACTAATTCAAGATATGTTTTGGGAGGAAAAAGCACCTTTAAGAAATAACTTACAAATTCCTCCAGAGTTTTCAGAAATATATAAATTGGCAAAAAAAAGTGGCATGGGTGAGAATCATTTAGAAAATATAATGAATCTAACACTTGAGCACATGCCAAATCGCATGAGAAGTAATAGCAATACGATTAAAAGGTACTTTCTGGTATTGCTAAGAAAGCTCATACCAATAAGAGTTGAGGCAACTCAAGAGAAAAAAGCAAAAAAAGTGATGATGTTTGTAGGACCAACAGGTGTTGGAAAAACTACAACTATAGCAAAACTGGCGGCAAGGTATTCATATTTACAAGAAAAAAGAAAAAAAGTTGGAATTATCACACTAGATACATATAGAATTGGTGCAGTTGAACAACTTTTTCAATATGCTAAAATGATGAGATTACCTATCGAAGATGTGGTTGACCCAAATGATTTTAATAATGCCCTAAACTCACTTAATCACTGCGAAGTCATACTTATTGATACTGTAGGAAGTTCTCAGTATGATAAGCAAAAACTAGCAAAACTTGAGAATTTTATACGAAAAAGTGACTTTTCTATAGATGTAAATTTAGTGCTTTCTGCTGGATGTAAACTAGAAGACTTAGAAGATATATATAAAAACTTTTCATTTTTGGATATAGATACTCTGATTTTTACAAAATTTGATGAAACAAGAGCTTTTGGAACGGTTTTTTCTTTGATATATAATACAAATAAGCCAGTTAGTTATTTTTCAACAGGACAAGAAGTACCTGATGATATCATTATGGCTTCTAGTGATTTCTTGGTAAATTGTATACTCGAAGGTTTTGATGTAGAAAAGGAAAAACATGCAAAATCAAGCAGATAAATTAAAAAAAATTGTAAGAAACAATGATGCAAAAAAAGTAACCAATACAAAATTTATAGCAATAACGAGTGGAAAAGGCGGAGTCGGTAAAAGCACAATTAGTGCAAATATGGCAAATGTATTAGCACAAAATGGTTATAAAGTAGCTCTTTTTGATGCAGATATCGGCTTGGCAAATTTAGATGTTATTTTAAATGTTCGAATAAATAAAAATATATTACATGTTCTAAAAGGGGAATGCTCTCTTAGTGAAATAATTGTACCAGTTAGTAAAAACTTGATACTAATTCCAGGTGAAAGTGGAGATGAAATTTTAAAATATAGTGACCAATTTATATTTGAAAGATTTTTTGATGAAACTGCCATACTAGATGATTTGGATTTTGTGATAATTGATACGGGAGCAGGAATTGGCGGGCATATTCAACTATTTTTAGAGGCAGCTGATGAGGTTATAGTAGTTACTGTTCCAGACCCCGCAGCTATCACTGATGCATATGCAACTATAAAAGTGACAAGCAAGATAAAGGATTCATTGCATTTAATTTTAAATATGGTCAAAAATCAAAAAGAGGCTACACTAATATTTGAAAAAATCCAAAAAGTAGCATTGTCAAATATAGGAGATGGATTGGAGCTAAATCTTATAGGCAAAATTCCAGAAGATAAACTGATAGCAAGAAGTATCAAACAAAGAACGCTATTTACAAACGACTCTCCAAACTCACTTGCATCGATGGATATAAGAAAAATAGTAAATAATTTAGTATATAAATTGGAACGAAAAGTGCTTAATAATGGTGCAAGTAGAAGTTTTGGAAGCTTTTTTAAGCGTCTAATAGAGCAATTTTAATATAAAAGTGGAGTCAAAAAATGTTACAAACAGAAAATTTTATATATTTTTTTACAGTATGTGGTTTTTTTATCGGAGTAATATTTTCTGTTCTAAATTTTTCATCAGCATATGATATATTGATTTATAGTGCTGCTATAACACTTTTTTTCTATCTTTTTATACATATTGCAGCGATAAATTTTGTTGATTATTCTAAAATTGGCAAAATGATGTTTAATAAAAAAGAGTACGAAGAGATAAGTGACTATTTTGTAAAAGAACTTGATTTCAGAGAAGATAGGCTTGATATAATGTTACTAGAATTAGATAAGATAAATAAAAAATATATGGCTCAAAAAAAGAAAGCCACTGCACAGGTAGAACAAGATATGGAGCAGTACCATAAAGCAGCATAATCCTTATGCCAAAAGCATAAAAAAGGAACAAGATGATATTGTCATACAATATCTTCCAGCTGTGCGAGCGATGGCTTATAGACTACGAGAAAGATTGCCAACTTCGATTGATGTTGATGACTTGATTTCGATTGGCACCGAAGAGATGATAAAATTATCTCGCAAATATGATAGAGCACAAAATGACTCTTTTTGGGGATATGGTAAAAAAAGAGTATATGGCTCCATGTTAGATTTTTTGCGATCCTTAGATGTCATGAGCCGAGCAAATAGGAGACTTATAAAGCTTGTTGATTCTGAAATTACAAAGTATCTCTCTTGTCACGAAGAAGAACCAAGTGATGAATATTTGAGTGAAATAAGTGGAGAAGATATAGAAAAAATAAAAGAGGCAAGAAGTGGTGTGAAAATCATTTTGGTTATGCCAATAAACGAACAAATAACTATATATTCTGGAGAAAATACGCAAGATAGAATAGAAAAAGAGGAGTTGCTTGAAATTGTAAAAGATGTATTGTTGGGTTTTAAAGAAAGAGAGCAAATCATCATACAGCTTTATTATTTTGAAGAGCTAAACTTGAAAGAAATAAGTGAAATTTTAGAGATAAGCGAATCAAGAATTTCACAGATACACAAAAAGCTTTTGAGCAAAATTAGAATTGAATTAGGGAATAATCATGGCTGATATATTAAGTCAAGAAGAGATTGACGCCTTACTTGAAGTTGTTGAAGATGAAGGTGAAAGTGCTGTAGAAAAAGCAGAAGAGGCTACAGATGATAGACAGATAATTCTATATGATTTTAAAAGACCAAATAGAGTATCAAAAGAACAACTTCGTGCTGTAAAAGGTATTCATGACAAGATGGCAAGAAATCTAGCATCTCAAATCTCATCTATTATGAGAAGTATCGTTGAAATTCAACTTCATTCAGTGGATCAGATGACATATGGAGAATTTTTGATGTCCCTTCCTATACCCACAAGCTTTAATGTTTTTTCTATTAAACCACTTGATGGAAGTTGTGTCATAGAGATAAATCCCTCAATCGCATTTCCTATGATAGACAGACTCTTAGGTGGACTTGGCGAATCTTTTGAGGCAACAAGAGAGCTTACGGATATAGAATTAAATTTATTAGATGCAATTTTGAGAATAGTGATGCAAAGACTCAAAGAAGCATGGGCACCTGTAACCGATATATATCCAGTAGTTGAAGCAAAAGAATCTAGCCCAAATGTTGTGCAAATTGTTTCTCAAAATGAGATAGTTATAATGGTTGTGATGGAAATCATCATCGGAAACTCAAGTGGAATGATAAACTTATGCTACCCTGTAATTCATCTAGAGCCCATACTCTCAAGATTGGCAAATCGTGATATAATGCTCGGAGAGACGAGTGCAAAGAAAAGTAGAAATAAAGAATTAAATGCTTTGATTAGCAGGGCAGAAGTATTTACAGAATCGATTTTGGGAAAAACAGAACTTAGTGTAGGCGAGCTTTTAGAATTGGTCAAAGGTGATATTGTTAGACTTGATAGACCAGCTGATGACCATGCTATAATATCAATTGACAAAAAGGATCTGTTTTTTGGTGAAATTGGATTACATAGATTTAGAAAATCCATAAAAATAGAAAGATTAATAAAAACAGATAAAGATGAAATTAAAAATGCCCTAGAAGATTTGGAAAATAAAAGAAGAGAAAAAGTATCGTCTTAAGATATATAAAGCGTAGGAGATAAGAATGGTAAAAGAGTTTATAACAATACTACAAAATGAGATTATTTCTACTATTGAAGGTTTAACAGGAGTTGCTCCAAAGGTTGAATTAAATAGTGATGTATTGATAGATAGTAAAACCACCCTTACTCCCCCGTTGGCAGTTTTGAGTGTAAATATAAGTGGTGATATTGAAACTAAAATGAGTGTCACAATTGCATCAAATGTAGCTACCGCATTAGGGGATATGATGCTTGGTGGTGAAGGTGTAGAAAAAGAAGAAATGGACGCAGATGATTTAGATGCAACTAAAGAAATTATCTCAAATATACTAGGCTCCTTATCAACAACTCTAAAAGCTCAAAAAAGTATGCCAAAATTATCTTTTAGTGTTGAATCTATAGACTTTAAAGATGCTTCTAGTGTTGTTGCTTTTGAAGATTTTAATCATCTTATTATATATAATTTAAGTATCCAAAGCAGTATGGACAATCTAAGTTTTGCACTTGATGAGCAATTTTATGCAAAATTAACAGGTAAAAAGATAGCCGAAGAATCAAAAGAAATCCCTGAGGTTACTGTAGAGTATCAAGATACTACTAGATCTAGTTTAAGCCAAGAAGAAGTCAAAAATATAGAGCTTATAAAAGATGTTAGTTTGCCAATAAGAGTGAGGATAGGATACAAAAAAATGCTCTTAAAAGATGTTTTATCTATGGATATAGGCTCAGTAGTAGAGCTAGATCAACTTGCAAATGACCCACTTGAAATCTTGGTTGGAGATAAAGTTATAGCTATTGGCGAAGTGGTCATAGTTGACGGAAACTTCGGTATTCAAATAACAGAAATTGGAACAAAAAGAGAAAGATTGGAAAAACTTCGATAACCCTAGCAAGTATTGACGAAAAAAATAAAGAATAAATTTATGATAAAAATTGTATCATGCTTATCCAAAATCAATTTAAAGTAGAAAAGATGTCAAAAATATTAGTAGCTATGAGTGGTGGAGTTGATTCTACTGTTACAGCATATAAATTAAAAGAAATGGGACACGAAATAGAAGGTGTCTATATGAAACTTCATAATGACGAAAAATCCCATAAAGAAAATATAAGAAAAGTAAAAAAAGTTGCAGAATTTTTAGGTATAAAATATCATATTTTAGATATCAAAGAGAGATTTGAAGAGTTTGTTTATATGCCTTTTATTGAACAATACAAACTAGGATTCACTCCAAATCCATGTGCACTTTGCAACAGAAATATAAAATTCGGTGCTCTTATTGAATTTGCTCAAGAGTTAGGTATGGATAAGCTAGCTACAGGACACTATGTGCGTGTGGTTGACGGTTTTATAAAAGAGGCAGTTGACAAAAGCAAAGACCAGAGTTATTTTCTCGCAAATGTAAAAAAAGAGAATCTGAAATTAGTCACCTTTCCGCTAGGAGAGATGTATAAAACAGATGTAAAAGAGTTTGCCTCAAAGATAGAGATACTAAAAGAGTTTGCTACACAAAAGGAGAGTAGTGAAATCTGTTTCGTTGATACTACTTATCTTGATATTTTAAAAGAGTATATAGATATAAATAGACCGGGAAATGTTTTAAATACAAAAGGTGAAATCGTTGGAGAACATAAAGGCTATATGCACTATACGATTGGAAAAAGAAGAGGTTTTAGTGTCAAAGGTGCTTTAACACCTCATTATGTAACTGCTACAAATCCACAAACAAATGAGATAACAGTTGGAAGTAAAGAGGATTTGAGAATTAGTGAGTTTTTTGTCAAAGAGTTGAATCTATTTGAAGATTTAACCGATTTTGAGTGTAGCGTGAAGATAAGATACAGAAGTCCTAAAAGTAGATGTAGTGTGAAAGTTGACAAAGGTGGAGCAAAAGTTATATTAGATGATACGGTTGAAGGGTTAGCTTCAGGACAAATGGCGGTATTTTATAGAGATGATATAGTTATTGGTTGCGGTTGGATTATGTAACATATGTTACAGACATATTAATAAAAAAGCTGTAAGATGAACTTGCATAAATAAATAAGGAGTTCAACATGAGCTGTAATGTAGGCGGATTTGATAGAGTTTTAAGGATAGTGGTTGGTTTGGCATTAGTCATATATGCTTTTTTTGGTGCACAACCAATTGCTTATATAGGAGCCATTCCTTTGGTGACAGGGTTATTTGGATTTTGTCCACTTTATCCTTTGTTTAAAATTTCAACATGCAAGAAAAAATAGAAAAACTTTACAGTTTTTTTAACAATTTAGACAGTGCAAAAAAAGATAAATTTTTTGCTCATGCTAAAAGAGTTAATTTCAAAAAAGGCAATATACTCTTTTGGCAGGGCGATTTATGCGAAAGTATTTTATACTTAGAAAAAGGTAGTGTAAAAGTTTATATGCAAAATGAAGAGGGTGAAGAAATAACACTTTATACTCTAAATCCAGGCGAACAGTGTGTGATAAATACATCAAGTTCCATCTCTTCAACACCAGCAATCGGGAGTGCAGTTACTCTTAGTGATGTGCAAGGTTTTATGCTAGATTCAAAAATAGTAAAAGAGTTAATGAGTGAATCAAGAGCCTATCAAGAGTATATGTTTTCTCTATTTAGTCTAAAATTAACTTCACTTGCAACTCTTGTTGAAGATTTGAAATTTAAACCACTCAAGTACAGAGTTCTAAAATTTTTAAAATCTAAAAATACAAAAGAGATTAAAATTACACACGAAGAGATAGCTCAAAATCTAGGGACTTCTAGAGTGGTGGTAAGTAGAATCTTAAAAGAGTTGGAAAAAAACAAAAAGATTAGATTAAATAGAGGAATTATAACTTATCTTTAGAGGTTTTTCTAGCTAGTTCTGGTCGATATTCAAAATGCATAGTATCATAGTGGAACCATCTTCCTCCCCAAATAAATCCATTTCTCTCAAAAATATCTACAATTTTTTTTGGAATTTTATTTTTATAGACTCTGTTTTTATCCCATTTCCAGTAATTTGAAAGTTTGGTGTTTATGTCAATTGCTATACCAAAACTATGAGCACTAAGTCTGTTTGTGCCAGAAATTTTTCTATATTTGAAAGTTCCACCAATATTTATTATATATTTTTTGTAAATTTTTGGAAGTTTATCAAGCTCGTTAGAGACTTTTTGTAAATTTTTAGCTGCATTTTGGAGTTTATTGAACCATAAAATCTTATTTTCATTTTTTGGTAACCAAATGACTTGAGTAAGATTTTTCTTAATCTCTTTTTTATTTTTGCCATATAAAATTTTAAAAAATTT
>JAADIZ010000122.1:0-3204 GCA_013151055.1 Campylobacterota bacterium | reverse complement strand
TGTACCTGCCAGGGTCGAAATTATATGCAGGAGATTTTATTTTTTTTAAATATGGATATTTTTGAGAAATCATATCTTTAATAGAAGGGTTTTTCAGCTTTTCTTCAAAGCTTTTTGCTTTTTTATCACTATATTTAAGTTTTTGTCCATCTTTAAAATATACAATATTATTTTGTATGTATAAAATACTAGGATATGACTCTATAAAGTCGATTGTACTAGCCTTTGCAAATGTTCCAAATAGAATAAAAAGGGCTATAAAAATAATCTTTATTTCATTCATAATTGTTATAATACTAAAATATTTATTAAGAGTAACTCTCTAATCAAATCTCACTACCTTAAAAGAGGTTCTTTGAGGATAAAGGAGCTCTTTTTTATATAAGAGCTCCTTACTGATAAAAGTTTTGTCGCTTAAATTTTAATTAGTTCTAATTTATTTGCAAGAGAGTTCTGATATGTAGTTTGCAAATAATCGCTATAAAATGCTTTGCTATAACTTTTTGCACCTTCAAGACAAATATTGAAATACTCTTTGTTTGGAAGTATTTCACCGTTTTGTTTATCAGATTTTCCCTTATATATAATGCAATTTGTTAAAATTTCTTTGCTATTATATAAAGTAACGGCATTATCTTCTAGGTTAATTCTATCATAACCTCTTTCGCGATTATCTAAATCTTCAATATACTCCTTATTCAGGTTTTTAATTACTATAGCATTAAACCAAGCAGATTCATTTTCCTCTATATTCATAACTGCTCTTTCGATACTTTTTACAATTCTCCAAGATGGTTCTTGGTTAAAAACTCTCATGAAACCAGAGACTTTAACAAGCTCGACTCTCTCAGGGTTGATATTTTGCTTTTTCAATTCATCTTTGTTCAAAAGACTACCATATACAATTTGATTATACATGCAGATACTCACTTCTGATATTTTTCGAAAGAGAATGGTTGATGATATTCATTTAAATCTCCATCAGGATACTCTACCTCTTCGCCACTCCAAGGTTTTTTTAAGATGATATTATTACCTTCTCTTCTTACAACATTATCTCTATGTAAAGGTATTTTACCGCCAGCAGTTGCCAGATATCTAGGAATTGCATCGCCACATATATTTCCATACATGCTCTCGACAATATCTCTGCCAATCTCTACTGGAACTCTCATGTGGGCAAATTCTGGATTTCTAAAACTACAATTAAAAAGATAATACGGTCTTATGTAAGAGTTTTGTAACTCTTCGCAGAGTCTCCACATTTTATATTTATCATCATTGATGCCTCTTAAAAATACAGCTTGATTCAAGATGGTACTTGTAACCCTATTTAATTTTTTAAATGCCTCTTTTGATACTGGTGTTAACTCTTGGACTGAGTTAATTTGCGTTACAAATCTTAAAGGTTTTTTTTCATTACTAGCTTCACATATGTCAAGCAACTCATTATTTACTCTTTGTGGAGTCATAATAGGGATTCTGCTACCTAATCTTTTTATCTCGATGTGGTCAATTTTATCTAATTCATCAAGCAGGTATTTTATCTTTTTATTTGAAAGAGCAAGGGCATCACCACCTGTGATTAGAACATCACGGATATTTGTATCTTTTCTTATATAATCCAATGCTTCTTCGTATGTATTGTTTGAGCTAACCCAATCTTTGCTTGATATATGAGCAATTCTAAGACAATGAGTACAAAACATCGCACACATATTAGTAGCTTTTATCGTAAGAACTCTTGGATAAAATTGGTCAATTAATCTAGCAGGTGAGTGATCACTTGCAACTGGTTCAAGTTCTATTCCTTTATTGTCAACCATATCACCTGTTGGAACTGATTGCAGTAAAACGGGGTCATTTACGACATTTGGCATAATCAAACTAGCATAATATGGAGAAATTCTCATTCTAAATACATGTGAAACTCTTTGGATATCTTCTACAAGTTGTTTAGGAATATCTATGATACTTGCTAATTGTTCAGCAGAAGTGATTGCGTGCTTAATCTGTCCACCGTAACTATCCCAATCGCTATTACTCATTCCTAATGATTTCATTATCTTGGCTTTATTTTCAAGCATTTTATCCCACAATTCATATCCTGTTGGAGCCACTTCTTTTCTTACCTTTAAGTACTCTTCAACCCTTGCGTCAGCTTTCTTAACAATTTCAGCCGATATCATAACTCTGCCGCCGATACTTACATGGTGTTCGTCGGTTGTTTTGTGTTTTTGAGCCATAAGCATAAGAATATCCCTATTAAAACCGATGTCAGCTGGAGTTGCTCCAAAATCTTCTTTTATGCTTTTTAATTTTTTAAAAAGTTCAATTATTGGATTAGTTAGCTTATGAGAAGTTTTACTAAGCTCCAACCACTCCTTAGCTCTATCAATTTCAATAGCTGGTACAGCTTTTTTATCTGGTTTGTTTTCATAAAGATAGTCAAAAAATTGAATATCTAACCTATCTATTTCATTTAAGTTTGTGTTTTCTACTTCACAGTCCATCTGTTTTCCTTTTTTTTATTTTTTATGCGATACTATCTGTATAGTATTTGCAACGATAACAATTATCACTAAGTGTAAAATTTTCATCAACATATTCTTTGATTGTATAGTTAAGAAGACGCATACCAATCTGTATGCCAGCATCTACATCTCTATAGTTTTTCCCGACCGATATAACCCTTCCAAGAAATGAACCTTTGTTTACAAAAAAATCTTGTCCTATATGTTCAACAATCATAAACTCCTTATTTATCTTATTTTTTGCTATTCTATTAAACATGGAAATTTCATCATTTTGTTGCGGTATATAGCTGTTTGTGGTTAAACTGTTTTCAATCTTGTAGTTATATGTACTCCAGTAAAAATTTGTATTAAAAAAATCTATCTCTTTGAGATTAGGAGCTTTTTTGTTTTGCGTAACAGCGTAAAACTCTATTTCAGGAAGATTTGGTGCGTTTTTTGGAAGAAGTTCTCTAAGAGTGCAACAAAACTCCATGGTAGTCCCTTGTTTTCTTGGGTTTGTTTCGATAAAAAAGATTTCATTTTTGTCAGTAACAATAAAATCACAGCCAAAAATTCCTCGATATCCAAGTTTTGCCATCTTTTTTCCGACAATCCTTGTTTGCTTTATTATCTCTTCTTGAATCTGTTTATTCATCTTTGTTGGAAAAGTAGAGCCTCTAAATTTTGT
>JAADIZ010000030.1 GCA_013151055.1 Campylobacterota bacterium | reverse complement strand
AAGTATTTGGTTTCAAAGTGTAATCCACCGCCACTAAGCAATAAAACGACTCCAAAAAACCCTAACAATATACCTACCAAATGAAACCATCGAAGCTTGACTTCTGGCAAAAATGCACTAAATAAGACTATAAGTAAAGGCCAAAGATAGTTTATCAAATTCGCTTCAACAGCTGGAGCTTTTTGAAGAGCTAAAAAGTAAAAAAAGTGATAGCCAAACAGTCCTACTATACCAACTAACCAAATTTTTATCGGAAGTTTTAGATGAATTAAGATACCTTTACCCTCTTTTTTCCACAAGAATAGTCCGATTAAAAATGCTATAAAAAAAGTCATAGAAACCAACTCAAAAGGCGGAATCTTTCCAGCTTTTACAGTTAAGCTTGCCAAAGTTGACCAAAGAAGTATCGCCAAAACACCAAACATGTTTCCTTTAAAAACTTGTTGCATAACTCTCCTAAATGTGCTAAAATTCCTAAAGGCTTAAAAAGCGCCAAGCCAAAAGGAAATATATTGAAAAAAATCTTATCGCTTGCAATCATAGCATATTTTAACCTATCTTTATTTGCTCAAAATGCTTCAACTCTTTACGAAAAAGCACAAAAATTTGAAAACAAAGGCAATTTTAAGCAAGCTATGCTTTTATACAAAGAAGCAGCATCCCTTGCCCTAAAACCCAAAAAACTTGAACAGTTTTTAAAAGAAGACAATAAAAATATAATAAAATATGGAAACAATGACATAAAAAGTTACAAAAATGCAAGTACAAATAAAAGCTTAAAACAAATTATTTTTCAAACTTTTGATGTCAAACCATACCACATGAATTATTTATTGCCATTCACTTATGACGATGTAAATCACAATGGAAGAAAAAATATGGAAACAAAATTTCAAATAAGCTTCAAAAAAAGCTTAGCAAAAAACCTATTTGGTATGCAAAATGAACTCTTTTTGGGTTATTCTCAAACATCTTGGTGGCAAACAAGTGCTGCATCTTCGCCATTTAGAGAGACAAATTATGAACCTGAACTGTTTATGCTGTTTCCTTATGCCAAAAAACAGAGTATTTTAAAGGCTTACAAGGTTGGTATTTTACATCAATCAAATGGTCAAGGAGGTTCACTTTCTAGGTCTTGGAATAGGATTTATCTAGAGGGTGCCTTGCAAAAGAGTGGTATTTTTATGATTCCAAGAATTTGGTATAGGATTCCCGAGCACAAAAAAGTAAATCCTAGCGATTCGAGTGGTGATGATAATCCAGATATCTACAAATACCTAGGGTATGGGGATTTAAAAATTTTATATCCATATAAAAAACAGTTATTTTCTATTTTGCTCAGAGATAATTTTAGATTTAAGGGCGACAATAAAGGTGCAGTGCAATTTGATTGGACATTTCCTTTTCCTTGGGGTAGTAACTTTTTTGGATATCTACAAATTTTTAGTGGCTATGGTGAAAGTTTGATAGATTACAATAAAAGAAACGATAAAATTGGCTTAGGCTTTGCAATTACGAGGTAATTCCTAGATAATCTCTAATTCGCTCAACCCCAATTTTTAAGTGTTCTATGCTTCTTGTATATGCAAATCTTATATATTTGTTAGTCCCATTCATACCAAAGTCGATGCCAGGAGTGGCGGCTACATGTATGTTTTCTAAAAGCTCTTTCGCAAAAATAAAACTGTCATCACAATACTTAGAGACATTTGCCCAGATATAAAATGCTCCCTCAGGTGCTGCGTCTATTTCAAAAATTTTGGATAATTCTTCATACAAAAAATCTCGTCTTTTTTGAAACTCATCTTTAACACTTTTTTGATACTCACCATCAAAAGCTTCTAATGCTCCGTATTGACTAAGGGTTGGAGCACAAATGAAAAGATTTTGACAAAGTTTTTCAGCCTCTTTTAGCTTATTCTTAGGAACTATTATCCAACCTAGCCTATTTCCTGGCACACAATAATACTTTGAAAAACCATTTATCACATATACATTTTTGCTAAATTCTAGTGCACAGCTTGCTTCTTTGTCATATGTAAGTCCGTGATAAAGCTCATCAGATATAAAAGAGATATTTTGCTCATCGCAGTACTCTATCAACTCTTTTAAATTTTCTTTTTTGTAAATATTGCCAGTTGGGTTTGATGGTGAAGAGATTTGCAAAGCATCCAAATTTTTGCCTTTTAAATCATCTACATGCAATTCAAAACTATCTTTTTTATCTATTGACATAAAAACTGGCTCTATATCCATCATGTGAGCAAAGTTTTTATAGCAAGGATATGATGGGTCACTCAAACCCAGTTTCGCAGAACTTTTGAGCGTCAAAGAGTATGCTACTAAGAATGCTCCACTAGTCCCTGGCGTCAAAAAAACTTGTTCTGTATCAATTTTTAGTCCATATTTACGCTTATAATCTTTTGCTATTTTTTCTCTCAACTCTAATAGCCCCAAACTTTCGGTATAAGAAAATTTATTTTCATTTATGGCTTTATGCATAGCTTTTTTCACTTTTAAAGATGGCGGAAGATCAGGTTGCCCTACTTCAAAATGAATAGCATCTTTATATTTTTGAGCATCTCTTACTATATCCATGACTATAAATGAACTCATTTTTGAACATCGCATAAAAATTCCTATTTTTTATAGGAATAATAACACAAAATTTGATAAAATAAGCAAAAAGGGTGTTGCATGCGAGAATTAACAAAAAATTTAGAAAAAAATGGCTTTAGTGTCTATTTTGCAAAAGATAAAACAGAAGCATTAACAATAGCAAAAAGATTTTTAGAAGATGTAGATAGTGTCGGATTTGGTGGCTCTACTACTGTTGTTCAAATCGGCTTACTTGATTATGTGTTGGAGCAAAAAAATATCAAAACTTTTAATCAATACGAAAAAGGAATTGATATGCAAGAAAACATCAAAAGAAGGCGAGAAGGTATGCTTGCTGATTTATACATCACTGGTTGTAATGCTATAACCGAAAATGGCGAATTAGTAAATGCTGACGGAAGTGGCAATCGAGTCGCTGCTCAAATTTTTGGTCCAAAAAAAGTTTTACTAGTAGTAGGCATCAATAAAATTGTTCCAACCCTAGAAGATGGGTTTAAAAGAATCATGAATATAGCTGCTGTTAAAAATATACAACGCTTGAATGCAAAAGCAAAAGAGATGGGAAAAGAAGAAAAATACAATATCAATAACATAGCAAATAAATTTGCATATATAAATGGAGATGAAAAAAATAGAACTCATATCATACTCATAAATGAAGAGTTAGGTTATTAGTGGTATAATTTTACAAAAGGATAGCTATACATGAAATTAACACACTTAGATGAAAAAGATAGACCAAAAATGGTCGATGTCTCAGACAAAGCTGATACTTTTAGAGTTGCCATTGCAAGCGGGATGATAAAGATGAGCCAAAAAGCATTTGATATGATAGTCACACAAAAAGCAAAAAAAGGTCCTGTAATTCAAACAGCGGTCATTGCTGCAATTCTTGGCACAAAAAGAACGAGCGATTTGATTCCCATGTGTCACCCTTTGATGCTAACTTCAGTTAATTGCGATGTAGAGGAGCTCCCTGAATTGCCTGGTTTTAAGCTATTTGTCACAGCAAAATTAAGAGGACAAACTGGAGTTGAGATGGAAGCACTCACAGGCGTTAGCATTGGGCTTTTAACGATATATGACATGGCAAAAGCGATAGATAGGTCAATGGTGATAAGTGATGTTTTGCTTGAAGAAAAAGATGGTGGAAAAAGTGGACAATACAAAAGAGCTTAAACTTAAATATCCAACTAACTGGAAATATAAAATTATATTAGAAAAAGAATACGATGCACACAAAATTGCAAAAGAGACTTTTAAACAGAGGGAATACACAATACAAAAATCCCAAAATAGCTCTAGTGGAAAATATACTAGCTATTCTCTTTCAACTTTGGTAAAAAATGATGATGAGCGAAAGTCTATATTCGAAACATTAAAAAAACATAAACAGATAAAATTTGTATTATAAGGAATAAAAAATGCAATCTACTCAAACAATTTTTTCAAACACTATAAAAGAAAGCATAGGAGATCCTCAATTTTTAGAGATACTAGAAGACCTTAGCTTTGAATTATCAAGAAAAAAGATACAAAGATTAAAAGATGACAAAAAGATACAAAATAGAATCGGCGAACTTTTTGAACAATATTGTAAAATTTTAGAAAACGAGCAAATTAAAAATTCGAAAAATATATCATCCATAATCAACGGTCTTATAAAAGCCATAAACTACGACAAAGAAGAATTTTTATATAAAACAATTTATGAAATAGAACAGTTAAAAAAATCTGCACAAACACAAAAAAATGAAATAAAAAACAGCATAGCAAATACATACAATGTGCTTGAAAAACATATCAATTCTTTACCTGAAAGTCTGAGTGATACGGCTCTTAAAGGATTGAATGATGCAAAACTAAATGCTCTAGAAATGCTAGGAATTCTTAAAGAAACAACCGAAGAAGCAATTCTTACCACACTTGAAAAAGGTAGTGACATAGAAGACACAATTTTTCAAATCACTAAAAACTTAACTTTCCAATCAATCAATGATGGCGATTTCACGAAAAAAAGATTTTTAGATGTCACTGATACCATTATGAGTACCTCTTTAGAGTTAGCAAACCAGAATCTCGGTTTTTCAAAAGAGTTAGTAGATGGTTCTGCTGAAGGTACAAAAGAGGGGATACTAAAAGCTATAAATAAATTCAAAAATGATATAAAATTTGCACCAGATGATGAAGAAATTTTCAATCAAAATCTTGAACTTGCAAAAAAAGAATTACCGACGATAGAAGACGAATACATACAAATACTCAAAAATTTATCGATAAAATATGATGGAAAAGTCAAAAATTGTTTAAATGAAAAAATAGAAAAATACAATAGCTCTGTAGAGAAGATAAAAAGAGCAACTTTCGATGCAAAGGAGGCATTATCTCAGCGTCTAGAAGAATTTACAAGTGAAGTTTCCGTCGAAGATATAAAAGAAAAAGCAGAAGTCAAATTTGAAAATTTAAAACGAGACATGAGTGAATTAGGCAAAAAAGCGAACGAAACACTAGAGCAATTAAAACAAAATGAAACAGCAAGAAAAGCAACTGTAGAGGCAAAAAAACTAGGAATGAGAGCTTGGGAAGTTGCGAAGAATATGCTTGAAAATGCTATGAAAAATGCAAAAGAAAGTGTAAAAAAAGATGAAGAGAAATAAGCAAATTATTTAAGAGTTTGCAAGAAAGTCAATAAATCATCTATTTCACTTTGGCTCATCCAGTCAAATGATGGCATAATAGAGATATTTTTGCCGTCTTCATTTGCTTCAACCCAAGAAAAATTTGGATGTGCAGTTTTAGTAAAATCCTCTACTTGAACTTTGTTTGGACTTAAAATTGACTCTTTTAGATAGCTTAAATTTCCATAGCCGCCTATAAAAGAGAGGTCTGGTGCCATATACTTTGGTGCTTTTCTGATATTTTTGTAATTATGGCAAATAGAACAATTTTTGAGCATCAACACTTCTCCATTTTTTGCATTTGCAGTAATGTGCTCATTCATGGTTTCTATCAGTTGTTCCCCTCCGTCAATACCTTCTACTTTTATACTCTCCCAAGGTGTTAAATTTCTAAGTCTTCCTCTTTGAAGATTTTGCCCATCATATAAAGAAAAAGAGGCGATAAAAGCACCGCTATTCATGCTTGAAAATTTATCTACTAGTTGCTTTGACAAACTGCCTAACCAATAACCATTTTTGTATATCAAATCCATGGTTGTATTTGATTTCTTCAGGTTTAGTCTTTTAGCGTTACTAAATTTTTGATATTTATATGCTTCTTGCCTAACAATTGTGCTGTTTTCATCTTGATTTTCATCAAAATTTTGTTTTTTATAATTTTGATTAATGCCAATTTTTGCATCATAATAAACCACGCTATTTTTCTTGTCCCCAAAATTAACATAAGGCATAACTTCTAATTGTGTTGGCAACTCTATACCAAATCCATCTGCAAAACTATCAGTTTCTAGCCTTTTGGATATATTTTTTGTTTTATCCTTCCATTTTAGTAAAAAAGCTATATTTTTCCCGTCATATAAAACTTTTATATTTATATCTTTTACTCCACTATTGTAGTTTAATTTATTTGCTCTTGCATCATTTGTTTTTATACTCACAAAAGGATATGCTTTTATTTTTGTGAAATTTGCACTCATCCATGCCTTTGATGTTGCTTTGATTCCAAGTACATCTCCAGGTACTTTTATAGCGGGTATATAATTATTAGCACTCGCAAGACAAGCCATAAATATAGATAAAATAATTTTAGAGTGCATTTATATTTGCCTCATCTTTATTTTTAAATCTAAACCTATCTTTGTCTTGAGATGCCACAAGCATCTTTAAAAGCTCGCTATTTCCATCTCTTTTTTCATTTTTCAATGTTTTTATTGCATCATAAATTTCTTCTCCAAAAAGTTTTACTAATTCACTAGTGCGAATTCTGTCACTGTTTTCAATTATGTTTCCTTCTTTATCAAATTTTGGAGGCGATAAAAAAGGTGGTATATAATACACATTTGGCTCAACTCCAAAATCAGGTCTTAAAGGCAGTGCTACTTTGTATTTTTTTATTAACTTATATACTTGCCCCTCTATATCATCCAAATACCCAACAAACCTAGCTCTTCCTGAGCAATCACTAGCACACAATGGAGGCAATCCTTCTTCAATCAATGGAAAACAAAAATTACACTTTTCACTTTTTGAGAATTGTGGATTAAAATAAATCTTTTTATATGGACAAGCTGCAATACAATATCTACACCCTTGGCATAAATCCATATCAACTAAAACGATACCATCTTTTTGCCTTTTAAATATAGCATCATGAGGACAAGCACTCAAACAACTAGGCTTTGAGCAGTGATTACAGATGCGTGGTAAATTAAAAAAATAATTATCCTTTGGAAACTCGCCGCCACCCTTTTCTTCATCCCAATTTACTCCCCAAGTTGGCTCTGTTTTAGGCTTAAATTCTTTTGCACTCATTATCTCATCATGATTGTATTCCCAAGGAATTCCATACTCTTTACTCATATTTGGAATTTTTCCATTTTTAAGACTTCCGTCAGCATCAAATCCACCACCCATGTCTTGCCAATTTTTTGGATAGCCATTTCCAGGAATTGTCTCTACATTATTCCAATACATATAATCTTTTCCACTGCTATTTGTCCACATAGTTTTGCAAGTTACTGTGCAGTTTTGGCAACCTATACATTTGTTTAAGTCTATCACCATCGCAAGTTGTCGTTCTTTCATATTCATAAGTTTACTCTTTTTATATTTACGCTTATTTTTGTTTTGTCGCTTAAAATTTCACTATACCCCAACCTATCTTGAAACATAAAATTTTCCCAACCATCGTTCATAATCACTGCATCAAATGGGACTGATGAGCTTGTTTTAAGCCTAGATATAAATTCTCCATTTTCATTAGATATCATTACCTTTTTAGCGTCCATTAAACCATTTTTCTTTGCTGTCACATTGTTCATGATGACAATTGGTTCTCCTCTTTGAAGTCTTAATAACAAGGTGCTTGTGGAGTAATTTCTATTTTTATTCCATTTTGTTTTTTTAAATATAAAGTCATACATATAACTTGATGTTTCTTCTTGTGTGCTAGGTAAATTTTCTATCTCTTGCACAACATTGTCTTGAATATTTGTTTTATAAGTGCTATTGATTGCATCATTATTTAGCCTTTTTCGTACTATATTATAGGCAAGTTCATCAGTTCCCATTTGATTTAAAACATCATTTTGATTTACATACTCTTGATAAAAAGTTGATAAATCATGATAGCCTGAAGCAGTGTATTGCGTATCATCTTCAATTTTATTTGATAGCATATTTTCTGGTTTATTTGCTATAAATTCTAATTTTTGTGCAATTTGAGCAAAGATACTCCACTCATCTTTTGATTCACCTATATTTTTTAACCCAAATGGTGGCTTTGAAATCAAAAGTTTTTCTTTTTTAGTTGAAAAATTATATATATCCCAGCTTTCATAAATCCCGGTTGCTGGTAAAACAATATCTGCATATATCGCACTTTCACTCGCTTTAGTATCGATACAAACTATAAATTTTACTTCTTGTAGAAAAGTATCTTTAAATTCTTTTGGTTTTTTATTAAATAATGAGCTAGCTGTCGCTATTACCATCTCTTTTGGCAAGCCATCATCTTCTCTTGCTTTGTATCTTCCATTAAAATCGCTTAGAAATGCAAATTTGTTAACTTTTTCTACATTTTTCAAATTCATGCCAAGTATACTTCTCAAATAATTTAGATTTTCTTGTGATTTGTAACCATTTCCACAAATTATTTTTGGATTTTTGGATTTTGCTAATTGTTTTGCTAATTGTTTTATTACATGAGGATTGATTTTCGTTATTTTCTCTGTTTTTTCGGGTGCATATTCACTAAAGTCACTTTTGTTATATTTTGTTACTAGATTTTTTTGTGCACTATTGTTAATTATCTCATATATGAGGTTCATCACCACTAAATCATCGCTTCCACTCTTAATCGGAATCCACAAGTCTGAGCACCTTGCTGTTTGGTTATACTCAGGAGTTAATGTTATAAATTTTACTCCCTCGTATCTACTCTCTTGTATATAGTGTGCATCCTTTATATTTGTTTCCATTGGGTTATATCCCCAAAAGATTACTAAATCAAATTTATCAAGTTTACTTAAATCTACTTTGTCATTCAACTCACTTTCTTTTTTTAAATTTGCACCTAATAAATTTGCAAACCTAA
>JAADIZ010000024.1:1134-10537 GCA_013151055.1 Campylobacterota bacterium | reverse complement strand
AAAGCCCGCTATAGTGGCAGGGACTTATGTCCCTACAACCCCCAGAAAAAGCCACAAAAAGTAGGACTTTTCGAGAAAAAAGTGCATAAGGTCAGGTTTTAATCTTGTTTATAAAGCTTTTTAGATAAAATACCGTTCATTATGTATAAAAGGAATTTTATGAGTGTTGTAAATGCAAAAGTGTGGAAATTTGGAGACAATATAGATACAGATTTGATAATCGCCGCTAGATATCTAAGCACTTCTGATCCAAAAGAGTTAGCTAGCCATGTTATGGAAGATGCTGATCCTGATTTTATAAATAAGATAAAAAAAGGTGATGTGATAGTAGCAGGAGAAAACTTTGGATGTGGAAGCAGTCGAGAACATGCTCCAATAGCTCTAAAAGCCGCAGGAATTAGTGCAGTAGTAGCTAAAAGTTTTGCTAGGATTTTTTATAGAAATGCTTTTAATATGGGACTTCCTATATTTGAACTTGCTCAAACTGATGAGATAAAAGAGGGTGATTTTATAGAAATTGATATGGAAAATGGCGAGATTAAAAATGCAGATAATACTTATAAATTTACTCCAATTCCTCCCTTCATGCAAGAGCTAATCGCAAGCGGTGGATTGATAAATTATGCCAAGGAAGAGATAAAAAGGAAAAATGCATGAAATCTTATGATATAGCGGTCATAAAAGGCGATGGAATTGGACCTGAAATTGTCGATGAGGCTATAAAAGTTTTAAATGTAGTTAGTAAAAAAGAGGGTTTTGGATTAAATTATAAAGAGTATTTGATGGGTGGATGTGCATATGAAGCTGTAGGCACTCCTATACCTGATGTTACCATAGAGGGTTGTAGGGTTAGTGACGCTGTTCTTTTTGGCTCAATTGGTGGCTATAAATGGGATGATTTACCAAGAGAGATGAAACCAGAGAGTGGACTTTTGAAACTTAGAAAAGAGCTCGGACTTTTTGCAAATCTAAGACCAGTTCGTGTATTTGATGAATTGATTGAAGCTAGTAGTTTAAAACCTGAAGTTATACAAGGTGTAGATTTGCTTGTCGTCCGTGAGTTGACTGGTGGTATATATTTTGGTGAGCCACGAGATAATGATGGTCAAACTGCTTATAACACGATGGTTTACACAAAAGATGAAATCATAAGAATTGCAAAAGTTGCTTTTGAATCAGCCATAAAAAGAAAGAAAAAAGTCTGTTCAGTTGATAAAGCAAATGTTTTAGAAGTGAGCAGATTATGGAGAAAGACTGTAGAAGAAGTAGCACTTGAGTATCCTGAAGTTGAACTTTCTCATATGTTTGTAGATAATGCTGCAATGCAGTTAGTACGAGACCCAAAACAGTTTGATGTTATCTTAACAGGCAACATATTTGGTGATATTTTGAGTGATGAAGCAAGTATGATGAGTGGTTCCATTGGATTATTACCATCTTCTTCTATTGGAGGGATTGTAGGGCTTTATGAGCCTATTCATGGCTCAGCTCCTGATATAGCAGGCAAAGATATAGCAAATCCAATTGCGACGATTTTAAGTGCTTCGATGATGCTTAGATACTCTTTGGGTGAAGAAAAAGCAGCAGATTTAATAGATAATGCAATTAAAAGTGTACTTCATGATGGATATAGAACCTCTGATTTAGGTAAATATCATGCAAAAGAAGTGTGTTCGACCCAGCAGATGGGTTTGATTATAGCCGATAGAATAACTAAGGTATAAAAAATGGTAAAGACACTAACCCTAGCTTCTATTTATGAACTTCAAGGTTTAAAAGAAGACGCTCTTGAAATTTATAAGGAAATTTTAAAAAATGACCCAAAAAATAAAGAAGCAAGAGTTGCTTTGCGAAGGTTGAGTGGTATAAGAAAAAAATATCGCGGTGTTGATGAGCAAATGAAGAAATTTTTTGTAAATATGAAGTGTGATTTAGAATTTAGTGAATTTGAAAGATGGCTGATAAAACTTTGAAGATTGAGGATATATGATGGAACTAAAAGAGGTAATTATGTCGACATTAGCCGAATTGGAAAGTGTTGAAGAAGTGCAAGAGGTAGAATTAGATGAACAAAAATCTTCTTTAAGCCAAGAATCTACAAATATAATGGAAATGGATAGTACAACCAGCAATGAAAAGCAATTTTACGAAAACATAAGAGAGCGAATCTTAGTACTTTTTGAGGGTTTTCAATCACCAAATAATAAAAATATAGAAGCAAAAGTTGACTTGACTTTAAATTTCTTAGAGTATTTATTAGCAACAATAGATGAGCGACTGGAGAGTTTTAATACTTCAAGTAAATGAATCTACCAAAAATCCTACCACCACATTTAAAAAAACAATTTGAACAAGTACAATCTTTTTTAAAGAGATATACAAAAAGAGCTTACCTCGTAGGTGGAGGTGTAAGAGATATTTTTTTAAATCTTGAAATCAAAGATTTAGATATCGAAGTTTATGATTTAAATAATTTAGAGTTTGATAAATTGATGAAAAAACTTGGAGCTTTGGGAGTGGGGAAAAGTTTTTTTGTCTATAAATATGGAGATATTGATATTTCGTTGCCAAGAATAGAAAAGAAAAAAGGTGTTGGTCATAAAGCTTTTGAAGTAGAGTTGTGCAATGACGAAAAACAAGCTTCAAAAAGACGAGATTTTAGCATGAATGCCATGATGCTTGATATTTTTGAGTATAAATTTCTTGATTTTTATGGCGGACTTGATTGTATTAAAAATAAAAAAATTTGTTTGATTGATGAAGAGAGTTTCAAAGAAGATAGTTTACGAGTTTTGCGAGCCATACAATTTAGTGCTAGATTTGGTTTTAAGATTGATGAAAAAACACTTTTTGTTATGGATGATATTTGCCTGAAAGATTTAAGTAAAACGAGAATTTTTTGGGAATTTGAAAAGATGTTTGAGAGTAAAAATCTGCCTTTTGGATTATACTATATGTACAGATTGCATATATTTGAAAAACTATTTTCAAGTGAGGCAAAGAGTGAGCTTTTTTGCAAGACAGCTAAAGAATTGCAAAGAAGCAGTAAATCTTTCGAAAAAGAGCTGCGTGAATATTACTTTTTATACATAGTTGCAAATATTTTAAGTCTTGATTTAAAAAAATTTTTAAAAAGTCTGGAAGTACCTAAGCATTTTGTGAGAGCTTTGAAAAATCAGCCTTTTTTTCAGGGTTTGGTGAGTGATAGCGAACTCAAAACCATAGCCATTGATATGCCTATTTGCAAGTGGCTTGGCAATTATAAAAAAGGCATAAAGCAAAAAGCTCAAAAACTTGATATTTGGGATAAAACTTTTGATTGTGGTGTGAGCGTAAGTGATGTTATATCAGATGGATTTGAAAAAGAAGAGATAAAAAAAGAGTTAAGAAGAAGAAAATTAAAGGCAATATATGTATAAGTATGTGTTAAAAATAAAATGCTCAGATGCCAAAGGTTTGATTTATAAAATTTCAAATGTTTTATACAAAAATGACTTGAATATTGAGAAAAATAGTGAATATGTTGACAGTGAAAATAAAAAGTTTTTCTTTAGAGCAAGGCTTGACGGAACGATTGATACCCAAAAGATAATTGATGAGTTGCAATTGACGATGCCTGAAAATACTAAGATTACTCTAACAAAAAAAGTAAAAAAACAGATAGTAGTATTGGCGACAAAAGAGACTCATTGTTTGGGCGATATTTTATTGAAACACGATAGTGGAGAATTAAACGCTGATGTACTTTGCGTTGTATCAAATCATGAAGAGTTAAAACTGCTTTGTGAGAAATTTGGCATCAAATATCACTTTGTTTCGAATCAGAACTCAGATAGAGAAGAGCATGAAAAAAAGGTTTTAGAAATTCTTGAGAAATACAAGCTAGACTTTATAGTTTTAGCAAAATACATGAGAATTTTATCGCAGAATTTTGTTAGTAAATATGAACAAAAAATCATAAATATACATCACTCTTTTTTGCCAGCATTTATAGGAGCAAATCCTTATAAGCAAGCGTATAAAAGAGGTGTCAAGATTATAGGAGCAACTGCTCACTTTGTGAATAATAACCTAGATGAAGGACCTATCATAGCTCAAGATGTGATTGGTGTAAATCATGAGCAAAGTTGGAAAGATATGCAAAAAGCTGGCAAAAATGTAGAAAAAACTGTTTTGTCAAATGCACTAGATTTGGTTTTTGACGATAAAATTTTTGTTCATAAAAATAAAACAGTCATATTTTAGGATGGTAAATTATGTTTAATATAGTATTAGTTCACCCTCAAATCCCTCAAAATACAGGCAGTATCGGCAGAATTTGTGTAAATACTGACTCAAAACTTCATGTCATAAAGCCAACATGCTTTGAGATAAATGACAAAAGTGTCAAAAGGGCTGGTTTAGATTATTGGGACTTGCTTGATATCACAATTTGGGAAGATTTAGACGAATTTATGAGTGCAAATGAAGACAAGATAGATAGATTCTTTTTTTCAACTACAAAAAGTAAGCAACCATATTTTGAAGCTGATTTTGAAGATGGCGATTTTATATTTTTTGGTGGAGAATCGACAGGATTGCCAATGGATTTGATGCAAAAAAAATGGAAAAATGCCATAACAATTCCCATGGGAAAAAATGGAAGAAGTTTAAACCTTTCCGTAGCAGTAGGAATTGTTTTGTATGATGCTATTAGGCAAAATTTTGGGAATTTAAGAGCATTTGGAAATATTTGATATAGTTTTTATAGGAGCAGGAGCTAGCTCCTTAATGGCGACAACTTTTTTAAGTGAAAAAAAAGTGGCTTTGATAGATAGTTCAAGTAAACTAGCTCCAAAGATAAAAATTTCTGGTGGTGGAAAGTGTAACTTTACAAATGTAAATGTAAGTAGCAAATATTATCTTGGCGATAAGAATTTGATTAAACAAACTTTTGAGAATTTTGGGAAAAAAGAGTTGCTTGATTTTTTTGAAACACATAATCTACATTATGAATTGAGAAAAAATGGTAAATATTTTTGTAAGAATTCTTCAAATGATATCATAGATATAATGATAAAACTTACAAAAAATAGTCAGTTTTTTTTAAATCAGAAAGTACAAAGTGTTGAGTTTAAAGATGTATTTGTGATAAAAACTAACAAACAAACTATAAAAACTAAAAAACTTGTGATTTCCTCAGGAGGAGTTAGTTTTAAAAGTTTGGGTGCAAGTGATATTGGTTATAAGATTGCTGAGTATTTTGGGCATAGTATCGCAACCCCACTTCCTGCTTTAGTTGGTTTTACCCTTCAAAAAGAGCAGTTTTGGATGAAAAATCTTAGCGGTGTTTCTCTTAAAGTTAAGTTTCATGTTGGCGAAATTTGCTTTCATGAAGATTTGCTTTTTGCTCACAAGGGTATAAGTGGACCTAGCGTTTTAGCTGCTTCGTTATATTGGGAAAAAGGGTTTGTTTGGGTGGATTTTTTGCCTGATATCAAAATCTCTAAACTATTATTGCAAAAGAGTGAAAAACAGATAAGCTCAACCTTGCCATTGCCAAAAAGATTTGTAAAAGAGTATTTAAAATCTGTAGATTTAGACGATATTAAAGTTTGTAAGCTGAATAAACTAGATAAGCAAAAGGTAGAAGCTTTAAATCATTATGAATTTTCTCTAGCTGGAAATTTTGGTTTTTCCAAAGCTGAAGTGACAAAAGGCGGAGTGAATACAAATGAGATAAACCATTTAACTTTTGAGAGTATAATGAGGAAAAATTTATACTTCATAGGTGAAGTTTTAGATGTTACGGGTGAGCTTGGTGGATATAACTTTCAATGGGCTTTTTCAAGTGGAGCTGTTATGGCAAAAAATATAGGGCAGGATTCATGAGATATTTTATATTAGTTTTTTTAGTTTTAACTTCACTGTTTGCAAAAGATTTTAAGATTGCAACATATAATGTTCAAAATTTATTTGATTTAAAAGTTGATGGTGGAGAATATAAAGAGTATATTCCAAATACAAAATCAAAATGGAATAAGAAAAATTTTGATATCAAACTTGCAAATATAGCTAAGGTTATAAAGAATTTAAATGCTGATATTATTGCCCTAGAAGAGGTTGAAAACTTAAATGTAGCAAGAGAGTTAAATCGTGCTTTAGGAGATAAAAAATATCCATATATTTATACTTTTTATAAAAAAAATAGTCATATAGTTGGTAGTGTAATTTTTTCTAGATATAAAGTGGCAAATAAATATTCTGTGCCAGTCAAAGGGTATCCGCGCACCATCCATGTAACAAAATTTTATCTTGATGGCAATAAAATCACAATATATGTAAATCATTGGCCTGCATATAAACATGGTTATAAAGCAAGATCTGCATATGCCAAAAAGTTAAAATCATCGCTAAATGATAAAGAAAAGTTTATAATATTAGGCGATTTAAATACACCACTGAGAATATCGCAAAACGGATGGGGAAAAAGTTTAAAAAATATACTAGATGTTGGAAATTTTAACAAACCTCTTTATGATTTGTGGTACGAGGTTGAACCGACCATGAGATATACGCATGTTTATGGAAGAGATAAAAATGCATTAGACCACATCATAATTTCTAAAAATCTTTTTGATAATAACGGAGTTAAATATAAACCAGACTCTTTTAATGTTTTTAAAGCAAAGTATATGGTCGATAAATATGGATATCCAAAAAGATGGAAGCTGACTAAAAACGGCGTACATGAGGGTATAGGTTATTCAGATCATTTACCAATTTATGCGACATTTCAGACAAAACCGTATAATGATAAAAAAATACAAACAGTAACAATTACTTATTTAAAAGACATGTTTAATGACCTTTTACCAGCTATCATTAAAAATGTAGAAGCCGTAAGAGTTGATAAATACGGAGTAATGATAGGTGATGGAAAAGACCAGGTAAAGATATACCTGCCAGATGATAAATTTGTAAAAGGTGAAAAATACGATATCTTAGTACAAAAATTAGGTAAGTATGACAGAAAAGTAGAAATAAGATTGTGCAGAATAATTAGAAAAGTAAAATAATTAAAAAGGAAAAATAATAAATGTTTGACAATATAATGATGGGCGCATTCGTCCTATTTTTGATTTGGATAATGATAGGATTCTTCAAGCAAATGGAAAGAAGGAGAGACGAGAGAGAGAAAAACAAAAAATAGTTTTATATTTTTCTCTCATCAACTATGAGTTGAATTTTTCCTGTTTTTACATTTCTTTTTATGCTGTTTGGCTTTAGAATTTTGACGACTACTTCGCTTATGAGACCCTCTTTGCTCATGATGTTTAACTCTTTTGAAGTGTTTAGTATGACATTTTTTACATCATTTGAGATATCTTTAAAATTTTCATCTTTTGCTTCGATTTGCACAGTCAATTCATCTTTGTGATTATTTAAATTTATAAGCATTTGAAAGTGAGAGCTTAGTGTTTCAAAGGGATATATTGCAGCTGAGATTACTTCTGGAGTTATGTTTCCTCCACCGATTATGACTATATCGTCACTCCTGCCAAGTAATTCAAAAATTCTGGTTTTTCTTCCACATTTACACTCCATGTCAACCCATCTGCCAACATCTCCAACTTCATACCTTATGGTTGGCATCAAAGTTCTTTGCAAATTTGTTACGACAATTTTTCCTATACTACCTGATTTGACGGGTTCGTTTGTATCTATGTCTAAAATTTCTACGAAGTGAAGGTCTTCGTGTACATGATGAAAAGTTCCACTTAAATGTTCACATTGATAGCCTATGGTTCCAGTGTCATTTGTTGTGTATCCTGTTGATGCAAATTTTGTAATTCCAAGAACTTTGCTCAAATAATCTTTAGCTTCTTTAAAGAGATGTTCTCCTCCAGTTGCCACCTTGTCTATTTTTAGACTTATACTGTTTTTTTCTACATATTCGGCAACAGATAGCAAAACGGAAGGAATTGTAATAATTGCATTTGCCTTAAACATTACAAGACTTTTTACTATCTCCTCCATAGGGTGATTTCCTGCTATTGGCAGTATAGTGCAGCCTGTATGCTCAAGAGATTGGTTGAAAGAGACAAAAGAAGCCCATAGGTTTCCTGCAAAAAGAAGATTTGCTACTGTATCGTTTTCATCAAAAACAGACAGAGCTAAACCTTTTCCAATTCTTACAGTATTGAAATGTTGCTCAATTGTAGTTCTGTAAACACTCTTGGGTTTTCCTGTAGTTCCACCACTTGAAAATATATATCCACTTTTGCTTATATCATCGGTTAAAATTCCTTCTCCTGAAGGTGGAAGATATTTTTTGTAGTCGTCCCCACTCAAAAATGGCACAGCTCTAAAACTCTTAAAATCCTCAAACTCTATATCTTTGTATCTCTTGGACAAAAGAGGTGATCTGTTTTTGACGGTTTTATATATGGCTTTTAGCCTGTTTAGTGTCATATTATCTCTAGCACTGTTTGGTAAAAAATCAAAACCATCAGAATTTTTATCATATTTTTCCCATAATGCTCCAACTTGCCAATCAATCTCCAAATCATTTCTACTGAGTGAAACCCATCTTAAAAGCTCACTCAACCCTCTTGTGCCGTCATGCGGAGTTCCGTGTTTTCTAACAGCCATTCTGCCTATCTCTACAAATCTATCTGCTCCATAAAACGAGAGTTTTTTAGACAGCTTTTTTGCCCTTTCATTATTTGCTAAAATCGCAACACTTTGTATATATTCACCCATGGATGAGACACTTTTTACAACATCATCTAAGCTATCCACTGCTTTTAAAAACAGAGTTCTATTGTGGCAAGAGATTTGAAATTCGGTGGAGCTTTGAATAGACTATAATACTTAGATTTTTTTCACTAAAATAGTAATCACCATCACCCAAAGCTTTGTTTACTTTTGCCAACTCTCTAACTTTTGTTATCTCTGTTGCCTCATCTTCATAGACTTCGCCCTGAGGTATCTCTAAAGCCCACTCATCATAAGCCTTTCCAATCGCATTTAAAAGCTCTTTTGCACTCTCTTTTCCTTCAACATAAATCGTGTGAGGAGAAGAACAAGCAGACTGTTCCCACATAATCGCATCTCTTGCTATTAGTTTGGCTGATTTTTCTACACCTTTTTTATGAAGTTCATTTTTATCAACCATCACAAAGCTATACTTTGGTCCATACTCTATGAGTTTGCAGTGAAGCCCCAAATTTTTTCTATAAGCTCTAATGGTATCAGCTCCCCCATAAACTACGATGGCATCACTTTGTGTTTTGATAATATTTTCAATTTTTTGGGTTCCACCTTTCCAATTTATAAGAGCCATAGCTTTATGCAAAATCCCCGTATAGTCAAAATCTTTCAAACTTTTTGCAAAGAGTACAGGGAATATAGGGTCAAC
>JAADIZ010000024.1:0-1007 GCA_013151055.1 Campylobacterota bacterium | reverse complement strand
CCTCTAAAATGGTGATTATATGTCCAGTCATCAAGGTATTTTATCTGTTCTAAATCACTAAGAAGTCTTGTTTGCATACCATCTTTACTCAAAAGTGATGACATGGTATTTATGCCCTCTATTATCATCTCTTTGCTGAAACCTATGCGAGAGGGTAGAAAATCCAATGCTATCTTTCTGTATTTATACTCTTTTTCAAGCCAAGCATCTGAAACTTTTTGAAAAATATCTAAAATAGTGCTTATATCAATCTTTGAGATTTCATCTTTTAACTCTTTTGCCTGTTTTAAGATTTTTCTAGTCTCATCAACTGTTAACTCTTCTACCTCTTTTAGCTCTCCAAATAGATAAAATTCCATAATTTACTCCCTTAATTTACTCTTAAATCTGATAAATGTTTTATTTTGCCTGTGATTGGACTTCTTTGGATTGAACCTATATCAACAAACAGTACTTTAGTGCTCAAATATTTTAACTCTTCACCAACTTTTAACTCATCTATACTCTTTTTCAAAGAGTCTTTAATTTGTCCTACGTGTAAAGTGGATTTTTTTATATCGCTTGATTCAATTTTTAGTGTAACTCTCATCTTGTTTTCATTTATATCTTCAATGACAAATTGATAATTTGCACTAATTCCATCAGTAGAAACAAAATCTTTTATGGCATTTTCAACACTATCCATGGATATATAAGCTCCACCTATTTTAAAATCCTCTCCCGCTCTGCCTTCTAAAATCAAGATAGGATTTTTATCACCACAAGAGCAATCACCCTCTTTAAATCTTGCGATATCTCCTATCTTGTATCTTATAATAGGGAGTGAACTTCTAGCCAAATTGGTGACTACAACTTCACCGCTCTCGCCATATTCGCATACTCTGTTTTCTTCAAAATTGTATATCTCTATTAGTTGAAAATCTGTTGGAATGTGATACTCTAAAGAGGAGCATTCAAGACATTGATATCCCATCAATCCACAATCAGCACTAGTATATCCAAGAGCA
>JAADIZ010000094.1 GCA_013151055.1 Campylobacterota bacterium | reverse complement strand
ATTGAACCTTATTTTCAAATTGATACGATATATCAGGGATTAGGAATAGACCGAATTGCAGCTTGCACAGCTATAAATGATGGTATGGTAGTTGATGCAGGTAGTGCCATAACGGTTGATATAATGTCTAATTCATTGCATCTAGGTGGCTTTATTCTTCCTGGACTCTCTGCTTACGAGCAAACTTTTTCACATATATCTGAAAAGTTGAGCTTCAAGCTAAATATGGGTGTTGATTTTGAAGCACTTCCTCAAAAAACATCAGATGCACTCTCTTTTGGTGTTATAAAACCAATTTTGATGATTTTGAAAGATTCTTGCAAAGATAAAAAGATATATTTTACAGGTGGAGACGGTAAGTTTTTCTCTAAATATTTTACTAACTCCATATATGATAGAACTCTAATATTTAGAGGAATGAAAAAAATCGTAGAAGAAAATTTAAAACTAAATGATAGTGATGAAAACTAGGAGTTATATATGTTAAGCGTTGCTTTGCCTAAGGGAAGAATTGCAAAAGAAACTTTAGAAATTTTTGAAAAAATATTTGGTGAAAAATTTAAATTTGAAGATAGAAAACTTATTTTACAAACAGACGGTTTCAAGTTTTTGCTTGTAAGAAATCAAGATGTTCCATCATATGTATTGCATCAAGCAGCAGATATCGGTGTAGTTGGATTAGATGTGCTTGAAGAAAAAGATGAAGATTTGGTAAGGCTTTTGGATTTGGGCATTGGAAAATGCAAAGTTTGTGTAGGAGCTAGAGCGGATAAAGAGTTAGATTATTCTCTCCCTGAGATAAAAATTGCAACCAAAATGTCAAATATTGCACAAAAATATTTTTCTAAAAAAGCCATGGGCGTGAAAATTATAAAGCTTTATGGTTCGATTGAACTAGCTCCGCTTGTTGGACTAAGTGATGCGATAGTAGATATCGTAGAAACTGGAGATACCATGAAGCAAAACGGCTTAAAAGTAGTGGAAACTATCATGGACTCATCCGCCTATCTGATATCAAATAAAAATAGTTTTATACAAAAGAAAGATGAGATTATATCTTTATATGAGAAAATATCTAAAGTAATAAACAGCAAATAGTTACAGAGGTGTTATTTGCAAAAGTGTCCTAAAGTAGATTTTTTACTTTAGAAATCTTTTCATATAAGTCATGTTCTCTTATAGGCTTAACTAAGAAGTCAAATGCTCCACTTTCAAAGGCTTGGTGTTTTTTTGTCTCATCTGTGGTCAATACTATGACAGGTATATTTTTTTTATCAACCATAGATGATAAATTTTCCATAAATTCTATTCCATCCATTATTGGCATTTTTATATCAAGAAGAATTAGGTCTATATCTTCAGAGTCTTTTACTTTGTTTAGTGCATCTAATCCATCTTTTGCTTCAATAATTTCTGCAATTTCAGGATTATTTTTTAGCATGCTGGAAATCAGTTTTAAGTTTATAAGGTCATCGTCAACTGCTAAAATTTTTAGTCCTCTGTCCATATTATTTAGTCCTCTGTTTTTTTGTGTTGTATTCTACTATTTTTTATCTATATATTTTCTTTAATCAAAATTTCTAAATTATTTTTGTTTATAGAATTATCTACAATATCGTCAAATAATGTTCTGGTATCATCAGTAATCTGTGTTGATGAATCCGCAAATAATACTATCCTTGTATGACCATTTTGTTGTTCTTGATTTGCTTTTTCAATTATTGCTGGAACTGCAAGTGTATCCATGCTGCTGATTTCCCTATCAATTATCACTAGCTTGTAGTAATTAGTAGATATTTTTTCTTTAAAATCATCAGGATTTTTTGCTATTTCTACATCCTTATACATCTTAGAAATAATACTTGCAAATATTTTAGTTTCTATAATGCTTTTTTTGAATACAAGTATCTTTGAATTTTCAACTGTTTTTTGAGTGAGTTTCTCTTTAGAAATTTTAGGTTCTATTTTTTCTAATGCTTGTATATTTTCTTTATCTTCTCTCTTTGTTTTTTGCTCAACTTCTTTTTGCTCAACTTCTTTTTGTGTCTCATCGTCGTCATTTACAATCTTATTTTGAACAAACATATTCAGAATGTTAAGTATGCTTTCTCTCTTGATAGGCTTGGTTATATATTCATCTAGCCCCTCTTTCATGAATCTTTCTCTATCCCCTTTTAGTGCATTTGCAGTAATTGCAACAATCGGAACATGAGGTATGTTTTTCTCATTTTCATATTTTATTATTTCTTGTGTAGATATAACGCCATCCATTATAGGCATCGCTATATCCATAAAAATTATATCATACACACCTTTTTTCCTCTCTTCAAATGCTTGTAGTCCGTTTGATGCTATTGTTATGTGTAGTCCTAAATCTTCTAGAGTTCTTTTTATTAATTTTTGATTTATTTCATTGTCTTCTGCAACCAATGCATTTGCATTAAATTTTTTGCCTTGTGTTTTCTTGTCTGATATTATATTTTTTGGTATTTCACGGGTAGGAAGCATATCTCTGCTGTTTTTGAGTACTTTGATTATTTTACTCATATTTATCGGCTCAAATAAAGGAGTTATATACTTTGTTCTAAGTGAGTCAAGTTTTGATTGATGAGATGATTTTAACACGAGAATAATTGGTAATTTTATCTTTTTGTATTCACTGAATTCTTCCTTACTTATAGAATCATAATCAACTATAATGATATTGCAACCAGCTCTATATATTAAATTTTTTAGATTTCCAAAATCATTGTAAAATTTAACTTGAGACCCAAAGTATGTAAAATAATTATATATAAATTGAGAATGTGGTTTTGGAGAGTCTTCGGAAGAGAGTATTGCACAATTATAATCGCCAAATGCTTCTTTGTAAGTCTCTTCATTTGATTTTGATTCTTCAAATTCTAATGTGAAATAAAACTTAGTACCTTTTCCAATTTCACTTTCAAGTGCTAGGCTTCCACCCATCATTTCTACATATTTTGATGAAATTGTAAGCCCTAGACCAGTACCTCCAAATTTTCTTGTTATTGTAGAGTCTGCTTGTGAGAAAGCATTAAATATGTCTTTTAACTTTTCCTTTTCAATGCCTATTCCAGTATCTTGCACACTAAAATTAATTTTTGTTTTACCCTCATTACTAATTCCAATTCTTTTAATTTCTGTTGTGACATATCCATCTTGAGGTGTAAATTTTACAGCATTGCTCATGAGATTAATCAAAACTTCTTTAAGTTTAGTGGCATCACCTTTTAAGTAGTTGCATAAAGATGGGTCAAGGTAAGAAGATAAATGTATCCCCTTTTCTGATGCTTTAGGTCCATAAACTTCTATCGCATTTTCAAATTCTGCGATTGGAGAAAAGAGAATTTCATCTATTTCTACTTTATTACTTTCAACTTTTGATAAATCAAGGATATTATTTATAATTTCCAAAAGATTCTCTGAACTTTTTTCGATGACATCTACAAACTCTCTCTTTTCATTATCTAAATCAGTATTTTTCAGAAGTTCTGTAAAACCTACAATTCCATTGAGTGGGGTTCTTATTTCATGCGACATATTTGCCAAAAAGATACTTTTTGCCGCACTTGCTTCTTTTGCCGCATCCTTTTCTTTGGCGATATTTTCAATTGCCTTATCAATGATTACATAAGCCGAGTTCATACCTTCTGCTGTACTAAAGTCAACCTCTTGTTTTGTTTCTGCTAATTCTTCAACTTTTTTAAAGACTCCTTCGAGTCCAGATATATTTTGTTTAAATTGAGATGACAATATAAATCCCATAAACATAAAAATAATTGATATAATCCAAGTTGCACCTGCGGAAATTAGTTGACCTATATTTTCATTCTTATAATCTTTTATCTCTTGCAATAAAGAGTCTTGCAAGACTTCCCCACCTTTTTCTAGTATTGATATCTTTTTAGTCATCAAGTTAAACCACAAAGTAGGATCTATTGAATATTCTCCGCTTTTTGCTGACAAAATTATACTGCTTTTTGCCTTTTCAACATCACTAAAAACTTTTCTATTTTTCTTTGTGTTAAAAATGCTTGAAATTCTCATACTAGAAACTATATCTCTGATACTTTTTTTGTCAAAAGTATTACTTTTACTAGAAATATTAAGCCATGTTCTCATATCTTTTTTTGTGAATGGAACATATTGGCTGAGAATTTTTACAACATATCCTCTTTCTTGACCAGTGTATTCCATATCGTTATAAATTGATAGTAAAGATGAAGTCAAAGAGACACTTCTAGCATTTGTTACGATATCTTTTAATGTTTTTAATTCATTTAGTAAATTTCCATTTATTTTAGAATAATATTGAAAGAAAATTTTATCAAAATCTACATTTTGCAAAGAATCTATAGTTTTTCTTATTTTTGTGATCTGGTTTAGTAGTATTATAGTTTGTCTTATATTTGGGTCTAATTTATTTTTTTTGTAGTAATTATAAAATGCTTTTATATCTTTGTTTACTAATTTTCTTTGTTTCAAGAGGGCCTCTTTGGCTATATTTCCATTACTCGCTAAAAAAGTAGAGTTTATTCCTCTCTCTTTAGCTAAATCTTTAGCTAAATCTTCCAGTATTTCTGTTGTGCCTAATTTTTGTTCAAATACAACAGCTTTATAGTATTGTGTATAAGATATATACAAAAAGTATGATGAGAATATAAAAAGGATTATGATCGGATACATACTAAGTATCTTTAATGTATTTTGCATTTTGAGTTTCATTTTCTACCTCTTTTTTAAATTTTTAAATTAGTTTTAGAAAAGCTGATTTTCTAAGTTTTTTATTTTTAGATCAAATTTATTAATAAAATTTTCAAATTCTAAATTATCACAGTTTGTAAGCATTAAATCCAAAATTTCAATAAAATTTTTCATTTTCAAATTTGATGCGATTCCTTTTAATTCTATTATTTTATTTTTTGCCGTTAGTGTATCACTGTTTTTATGTAAATCTTTACTGATTTTCTTGGAATCTTTTATAAATTCACCTATAAACATGGCCAAGTCTCCAATATCCATATCGGTATCTTCTGCAATTTGAGTAAAATCTGTCTCTTCTTCGTCGCTTTCTTTTTGTGCGGTATCAGCAGTATCAAGTGGTTTTATTTCTAGTGGCATTTCCACAGGCGTCACTTCGCAAAAGCTCTTTTGTGACGGTATATCTTCTGGTAAATCTATTTTTAACTTTATAGTTGGCTCATAGTCAATGTTCAAATCTTCTGGAAATTTATCAACCAATAATTTTTCTGTTTCAGGCTCAATCTTCTCTTTGAGTGAACTATCTACATCCATATCACTTATTTCTGTGAGGATTTTGGGTTCTTCAAAATCTTCAATGGAAAAATCATCAAAAGCCATTTTATTTGTAGGCTCTTCTATGACTTTCTTTGGTTGTGAAATTGAACTTATTTTATTTGTTTTATCTTCTTCTTGGATAGGTTTTATTTTTTGGTTTATATATGGGTCGGCTGTAGTGGTATAATCATCTTTTGTTGATGTTGTACTTACCTCTACATTATAGATGGTTTTTTCTTCATTAATTTCATTTATAAGAAATATTTCAAAAATATTTAGTTTTGCTTCTATATCGGTACCATTCTTATGTCTTAAAATTACATTTTTATTTGGGACACCACTATGCAAAGAATAATCAATCCATGAAAAATTTTTAAATTTAGAAATATATCCTGGATGATTCACGAATAAGTCTGCGAAATCATCGCAATAACTTTTAAACTCTTCAATATCTTCATACCCTAACATTGAAAGTTCACTCTGCCCAATACCTAAGAAATTAGTTTTTTTATCGTATAAAACCAAGTCACATCCTTTTAGGATATTTTTAATTACAGCCGTAACTCTTTCAATTTTAACCTAGAATTACTTAAATGTATATAATTTCAACCCAGATATCATTGTTTTGACTTGTTTGTCACTTAAAATTATCTTTAATTCTTCAATATTTGCATTGTAAATGGCATCATATGTTCCAAAATATGATAATAGTCTCTTTTGTGTTGCCATACCAATTCCTTTAATGGATGTCAGAAAATTGGCTAAATCCTCTTTTCTCTTCTTTTTTTGGTGAAATGAAATTGCAAATCTATGTGCCTCATCTCTTAGTTTTTGTAAAAACTGGAGTCTTATATCGCTTGTTGCTAAATTTATATGACCAGTTGAACTGTGCAGTATATCCTTTGCTCTTCCTTTTGCTCTAATTGACTTAGAATCTAATTTTTCTTTTGATATCGCTAAAACATCAAGTTTTATATCGTGCTCTTTCAGTAATTTTTTTGCCAATTCTAAAAGAGTTGCACCGCCATCTAATAACCAAAGATTTGGAGGGGGATTTTCCTTAAATTTTTCAATTCTTCTAGTAAGAAGTTCTTTCATTTGAGAATATTCATCTTTTGCATGTAAAGTATATTTTCTATAACTATCTTTTTGCCATTTTTGCTCCCAAACAACCATACCCCCAACAGTTGCTTTGCCACCTAAGTGGGAATTATCAAATACTTCTATCCTATAAGGAGTTTCATTTAAATCAAATAAATTTTGTATTTTAGCTTCTATATCGCCTCTATTTTGCACATCTTGCAGTATATAACTTGTATTTTGTTTGGCTAATTTGATAAGTTTTGCTTTATCGCCAATTTTTGGATGGTGTATTTTTATAGATTTTTTGAAAGTATTTCTAAGATATGATTGGACTTGAGCACTATCTGCAAAATCATCGCCTACAAGTATTTGTTCGCAAAGAAGAGGAGAATTGTTGCTGTAAAACTGCAAGATCACTCTTTTGTATAATTCATCTTTTTCAAAACCTTGAGAATTTCTCAAAATTGTATTATCCGCCGAAATTATCTTTCCATTTCGCATAAACATTTTAAGAATTACTGCAATTTTTTGTTTGATGTGAACAAAAAAGATATCTATGTTTTTTAATTTTGCTAAATCTATATCGCTTACATGAAAAGAATTTTTGATAGCTCTTATATTGTCTCGTAAAACCATCGCTTCTTCAAAGTTTTCTAATTGTGAAGCTTCTAGCATTTTTTGCTCTAATAATTGTGTTAAGATAGTCCTATTTTTCAAAGCATTAAGAGCATCATTTACAATTTTTGCATACTCTTTCTTGTCAATTTTCCCCACACATGGTGCCTCACATCTTTGTATTTGGTGAAACAAGCAAGCAGCCTTGCTTTTTAGGCAGTTTTTCTTTTGTACTAAATTAAACAGTAGATAAAGGGAGTTTAAAATTTCTCTTGATGAAGTGGTAAAAGGACCAAAATATTTTACTCCTTTTTCTTTTGTAATTTTTCTAGTAATTTCAAATCTAGGAAATTCATCTTTTAAATTAATAGTGATATATGGATATGTTTTGTCATCTCTTAAAAGAATATTGTATTTTGGTTTTAATTGTTTGATTAGTGAATTTTCAAGGATGAGTGCATCTTGTTCGTTTTGAACTAAAAGGTATTTTATCTCTTTTGCTTCGCTTATCATTTTGAAAATTCTAAGGTTTAGAGTTGGGGATGGTTGAAGAAATGGTGTAAATTTAAAGTAGCTTTTTACTCTATTTTTTAGATTTTTTGCCTTTCCAATATAAAGAAGTTTGCCAAATTCATCAAAATATTGATAAACTCCACTGCTTTGAGGAATTTTTTTTAAATTCTCAGCTAATTTCATGCTGCTTATTTTGCTTTATGGCCAATTTGATATCTTCGATAACTTTATGAAGTTCTTCATTTTGTGTTTTGTTGTTAAAATCACCATCAGCTCTTTCTTTATATGTGAGTTTTTGGTTTTTAGAATCACTTATCTCTTTTATCTCTTTTTTATTAGTCACAAAAGCTCTTATCTCTAAAGATTTCATAAAAATACACTGTTGATTTATTTCAATCATCTTTTTTAATATACTCTTTATCAAATTACTCTTATAATTAAACTCCATTTTTATACCTGGATGGTTGAGTACGAAAAAAAGAGTATCATTTTTTTGATATAAAAATCTCGTATTTTCACTTAAACTTTTGGGTAAGAGTGATAGCAGTTGGTTGTAGCAGTCAACTTTCTGTAAATTTTTTAAATAAGGTTTAGTTTTTAAATGAGAAATTATCTGATTTGCTTTTTTCATGTTTTAATTATAACATCTCTTAGCTTTAGTTTTTTAGGATGTGGATATAAAGCACCTCCCCATTATAAATCATCAACAAAGACACTCAAATGAAATTTACCTATGATGTTGTTATCATAGGAGCAGGCGTTGCGGGATTAAATACGGCTTTGAGTTTGGATGACGGCGTAGATGCACTTGTTTTAGCAAAAGATTATGCTTGGGAATGCAATACATTTTATGCACAAGGCGGCGTTGCTGTCGCAGTTGATGATGAAGATATACCTTATCATATAAAAGATACGCTAAATGCAGGTGCTGGTCTTTGTGATGAGGGTGCTGTGGATATTTTATGTCATGAAGGACCAATTGTTATAAAAGAGTTTATAGAACATGGTTTTAAGTTTGATGAGGACAGAGAAGGCAATCTTTTATATACAAAAGAAGCGGCACATTCACGAAATAGAATTTTACACGCAGGCGGTGATGCTACAGGTAGGCATATACATAAATTCTTGATGGATTTATTAAAATTTCCAATTCTTTACAATACACAAGTAACTGACTTGTTGATAAAAGATGGTGAGTGTTATGGTGTTAGAGTCTTTCACAATAATGAAATTTTTAATATATATGCTAAAAAAATTGTTATAGCAAGTGGCGGTGTTGGTTCTGTTTATGAATACCATACAAATGCTAGGACTATAAGCTCCCTATAAGCTCCGATATGCAAGGCATTTGCTTGACTCACGGTATAGCACTGCGAGATATGGAAATGATGCAATTTCATCCTACTGTTTTTGTGCAAAGTGATGCCGTAAGAAAGCAACTTTTGAGTGAGTCACTTAGAGGAGAAGGTGCAAAAGTGATTGATGATGAGGGGAAAAGATTTCTTTTTGATTATGATAGCAGAGGCGAACTTAGCCCTAGAAACATTGTTTCACAAGCTATCTTTGATTATCAACTAAAAAGTGGCAAAAAAGTGTTTTTAGATTTGAGTAATTTTGAAGAGGGTTTTTTTATGA
>JAADIZ010000199.1 GCA_013151055.1 Campylobacterota bacterium | reverse complement strand
AATGGCAGCAAATATCAATGCAATATGCAAAAAATCAGGTATGACATTGGCACAAATTCATTTTGATGGGGATGAAAATCTATATACCAAGTTAGATATACCTCATATCAAAGTAATAAGAGCTACATGTAAAGAAGATTTACAAAAATATAAAGATGAATACAGATTAGTTGATGCTTTTGTGGAAAGCTTTGGTGGAGAGGGTAAAAGGATTGATACCACATGGTTCAAGGGCATTGATTGTTCGCGTATTGTATTGGCAGGCGGGCTTTGTAGCGAAAATCTAAATGAAGTAAAACAATTTAATTTTTATGGATTTGATGTGAGTAGTGCGGTTGAAAAAGAAAAAGGCAAGAAAGATAGATTAAAAATAAAAGCATTTATAAATGAGGCTAAAAGTTGAAATATTTTGATACGCTAGTAGAGAAAATTAAACAAAACAGGATAACAAAAGAGTTTTTTTTCGATGAATTAAAGAGTATAAAATCACTTGAAGATATAGATGTTGAAGATATTGAAAATCTTAGATTATTAGGTCTTCCATTGTTGATAAATGGTGATAATCTTGCTTTGAAAACTTCAACAGCAGACATAAGAAATCAAAAGTTTTGTATTGTGGATATTGAGGCAAATGGAAGCAAACCAAACGAGTTTCAAATCATAGAAATTGGTGCTGTTATGATTCAAAATGGTGCAGAAATAGATAGGCTAGAAACATTTGTTCAAGCTGATTTATTGCCAGAATCTATCACTATATTAACAGGAATAACCTTAGGCGATTTAAAGGATGCTCCTCCTCTTGGTTTAGTGCTAGAAAAATTTAGATTATTCCTAGGAGATGCGGTTTTTATCGCTCATAATGTAAATTTTGATTATAGTTTTATATCTGCATCACTGCAAAAAGCTGGTTTTGGACCACTTTTAAATCGTAAGCTTTGCACGATTGAGCTTTCAAGAAAGTGTTTTGTAGCACAAAAGTATGGTTTAGGTTTTCTGATGGAGTTTTTTGATGTCTCTTTTGGAGAGCAACACAGAGCTTTGGTTGATGCGAGAATGGCAGATTATGTTTTTAAACAATGCCTCTCTTGTTTACCAAACGACATAACTACAACAGAAGAGTTGATAGAATTTTCTCGTCCACCAAAAAAGAAAAAGAAAAAGAAAAAAGTCAGCGGTTAACTCTATTCGCTTGGTGAGAATCTAAAAATTTTTGCCTTAATGCCTTTGAAAATGTTGTGATGTCTGAATTATAAGCTCTCCACATTATAAAAATTTTTTCACAATAAGGTAAGTTTATCGCCATACCTCTTTTGACACCTTCGGCTGCTAAATAAACATTAACACCATCTTTTATATGTGCTTCGCTAAGGTAGCAACCCGCAGGAATATTTCCCATCTTATAGGCATATGATAAAAATTTGATAGCTTTTTTTAAGTTAACCCCAACACCTTTTCCGTGTAAGTACATCCTGCCTAACATATAATAACTGTGTGTTGTTTCACCTTTTTTAACTGATTTTTCAAAAGAAGTTTTGGCTTGGCTATAGTGACCTTTTTTAAAGGCAAGTATTCCATCTCCGAAATTATTTGCATTTAAAGCAAGTAGAGATATGATAAAAAAAAGTGTAAAATGTTTAAGCAAAATGTCCCCCTTATTTTTGGAAATTATATCATGTTTTATAAGTATTTGTTTTTATACTCTATATAATTTTTAGCTGATTGATACAAAGACTCGACTTCATCGTCATTTAACTCTCTTATCAATTTGGCAGGACTGCCCATAATGAGTGAGCGAGGTGGAAAAATTTTATTTTTAGTGACCAAGGAGCCAGCCCCAACTATTGATTCTTGACCTACTATGGCACCATCTAGTATGGTTGAACTCATGCCAATCAAGCAAGCATCGCCTATGATACAGCCGTGCAACATAACTTTGTGTCCTATGGTAACATTATCGCCTATATATGTTGGGTGACCATCACTTTTATCCTTTTTTGTGTAGTGGTCAACATGAATCATACTCAAATCTTGTATATTTGTATTTTTTCCGATGTGAATGGAGTTGATATCGCCTCTAATAACACAACCAAACCACACGGAACTATCAGCTCCAACTAGAACATCACCTATGATATCTGCACTACTAGCTATGAAAACATTTTTTTCTATTTTTGGGTGAACACCCAAGTATGGCATCAGCATTTTAGCTTTCCTTGAAAAGTTTTTTAGCCAATCTTTCAGCTTTATTTGTATCAGTATCTTTTCTTAGTGTACTAAATATCTTATTTATATAATCACCAAGAATTTTTTGGCTATTTATAGTTTTTTGCCCGCTTACTTGCACTTTTTTATAACTTTCATCACTTTGCAATTCCCATGCGAGATAGTTATCATCTAGTTGGAGTTGCAATATTTCCAGAAGCTTTTCTTGTAAAGGTTTATCTAATATAGGAGTCATAAGCTCAAGCCGTCGCTCAAGATTTCTAGGCATCCAATCAGCACTAGAGATAAACATGCAAGGAGTAGAATTCTTAAAATAAAAAATTCTAGCATGCTCTAGATATCTTCCCACTATCGAAATAACTCTTATATTTTCACTTATACCTTTAACACTAGGTTTTAAGCAACATATTCCTCTGATGATGAGGTCTATTTTTACACCATTTATGGAAGCATTGTATAGTGCTTTTATAACTTCGGTATCCACTAAAGAGTTCATTTTAGCGATGATTCGTCCATCTTCACCTTTTGTTGATTCATTTTTTATCATGGAGAGTAATTTTGGCTTGATTTGTGTTGGCGACATACTTAGGGTTTCTAATTTTTGGTTTTTTGAAAAACCTGAGAGTATATGAAAAAACGAAGTAGTATCTTTTGCAAATTCATCTTTGCAAGTAAAATAACTTACATCGGTATATATTTTAGCGGTTGCACCATTGTAATTTCCAGTTCCTATGTGCATGTAAAATTTCAAAATTCCATCTTCTTGTCGTATGATTTGTGCTACTTTTGCATGTACTTTAAATCCAGTAATTCCATATATAACATGAGCTCCAGCCTGCTCCAATGCCCTTGCCCAATGTAGATTGTTCTCTTCATCAAATCTGGCTTTAAGTTCTACCATAACAGTTACTTGCTTGCCATCGTTTGCAGCATCTATCAAAGCTTGTATGATTTTAGAATTTTTTTCAACTCTATAAAGGGTGGCTCGAATTGATATGACTTTAGGGTCTTTTGCTGACTCTTTTATGAGTCTTGTTAAGGATTCAAAACTTTCATATGGATGATACAGTAGTATATCTTGCTTTCTCATAGTTTTAAAAATAGATTCATTTTTATTTAAAGGAGGTAAAACTTTTGGATTGTAAGGAGGTAGCGTGAGAGAAGAGAAATTTTTATTTCCAACAATTTCCCAAAGAGCACCTAAATTTAGAGGTAAATTGTAACTATATACATCTTTCTCAAATATTTTCATATGTGAATTTAAAAATTCTAGTATATCAGGATCGCAATTTTCCTGGATATCTAACCTTACAAAAGCACCTTTTCTCCTTAGTTTTAACCCTTGCTCCATGATGAGCATAAAGTCATCCGCTTCTTCTTCTTCTATGACTATGTCGGCATTTCTAGTCACTCTAAAAGCCGCACTTGAAACTAGTTTGTAGCCAGGAAATATATCTTCTACATGTTCGTGCACTATTGATTCTATTGGGACATAGTGATTATCGCTTACTTGAAAAAATCTAGGTAAAACTCTCGTGATTCTTATCATCCCATATTTGAATTTTTTGCTATTTACTTCGTCACTCAGTTTGATAGCTAGTGAAAAGCTGAGATTGTTTAAGTGTGGAAAAGGATGTGTTGTATTTACCGCAATTGGTATAATCACAGGCAAGATATTTGAAAAGAAAAACTCATCCGCTTTTTCTTTTAATTCATAGTCCAAATCCTCATAATTTTTGATATAAAGATTTTGCGTCTCAAGCTCTTTTTCAATTTCCCAATAAATATCCTGAAGCACATCTTTTTCTTTGAGAATATACTCTCTTATCTCTCGTAATTGGTCAAGCGGCGTCTTTTTATCTGTGCCAGTTACTATAACCCCAGCATTAAAAAGCTGTTTAAGCCCAGCAACTCTGATCATATAAAATTCATCTAAATTAGTAACATAAATAGCTAAAAATTTCATTCTCTCAAGAAGAGGTAATTCGCTTTTTTTTGCTTGCTCTAGCACTCTAGTATTAAATTTTAGCCAAGAGAGTTCTCTGTTTATAAAATAATCTGGTTCATTTAAATTTGCCATATCTGCTTCCTAAAATTTATAGTAGTTATTGGTGCTATTATATCAAAAAAACTAAAGCTTTCTTAGTTTAACTATTTCGTCTCTTAGTTTTGCAGCTTTTTCAAACTCCAAATCTTTTGCAGCTTGGTGCATTTTTAAACTCATTTCTTTGATGATTTGTCTTTTTTGACTAGGCGGAATTTTATCTTTTTTATCAAATTTGCTATATATATCACCCATATCTTCCACTTTTAAATTTTCATCCAATTTTCTTTTTGTTGAAGTTGGAGTGATGTTGTGTTTTTGATTGTACTCTTCTTGAATTTCTCTTCTTTTTAGAGTAGTTTTTATGGCTAATTCCATCGAATTTGTGATTTTTTTAGCAAACATTATAACTTTTCCATTTATATTTCTAGCTGCTCGCCCCATAGTCTGAGTTAAACTAGTTTCACTTCTTAAAAATCCCTCTTTATCGGCATCTAGTATGGCAACAAGGGAAACCTCAGGTAAATCAAGCCCTTCTCGAAGCAGATTTATACCAACAAGCACATCAAATTCTCCAAGTCTTAAAGCTCTTATAATTTGATTTCGCTCTATCGCGTCTATGTCTGAGTGCATATATTTTACTTTTAAACCTAATTCATTATAATATCTGCTCAACTCTTCTGCCATCTTTTTTGTCAAAACTGTGACCAAAACTCTCTCATCTTTTTTGATGACTTCTTTTATCAAATCATGAAGCTTTTCTACTTGATTGTCACTGTCTAGGATTTCAACTTCAGGGTCAAGCAATCCTGTTGGTCTTATGATTTGCTCAGCTACATTTTCACCTGAAAGCTCAAGTTCAAGCTCTCTAGGAGTGGCGGAAGCAAAAAGAAAATGAGGAGCTTTGTTTATATACTCATCAAACATCAAAGGGCGATTATCTAAGGCACTAGGAAGTCTAAATCCATACTCCACCAACACCTCTTTTCTGCTTCTATCGCCTGCGTACATGCCACGAAATTGCGATAAACTTACATGTGATTCATCAACGATTACAAGATACTCCTTGCCTATGGATTCAAAATAATCAAACAAAGAAAAAGGAGTTTCACCCTTTTTTTTGCCAGTAAGGTATCTAGCATAATTTTCAACTCCTTTGCAAGCCCCTGTTGCTTGAAGCATTTCTAGATCAAACTCAACTCTACTTTTAAGCCTTTGATACTCTACTATCTTGTCTTCTTTTTTTAAAAACTTTAATCTGCTTGCTAACTCATCTTCTATCATTTTTATGGCATTTTGCAAACGATTTTGTCCGACTATAAATTGGCTAGCTGCGTAAATCACAACTTTCTTGACATCTTTTGTTTTTTTATTTGTCAAAACTTCAAAATGATAAATACTCTCTATCTCATCCCCAAAAAATTCTATCCGCACAGCCTCATCTTCACTGTAAGCTGGATGTATATCTATAACATCTCCAGTAACTCTAAAACATCCTCTATCAAAAAAATCATCATTTCTCTTATATCCCATATCTACGAGCTGTAGTAGTAGTTTTTTTTGATTTATCTCTTGATTTATCTCTAAAGCTTGCACCATACTTTTGTACTCATCAGGGTCGCCCAAACCATAATTTGCCGAAACAGAAGCTACGCATATGACATCATCAAAACTAAGCAAACTAGCAGTTGCACTAAGTCTAAGCCTTTCTAACTCTTCATTTATGGAGCTATCTTTTTCGATAAATAGATCCCGTCTAGGCAGGTAAGCCTCAGGTTGATAATAATCATAATAACTGATAAAATACTCTACATGATTTTTTGGAAAAAAGCCTTTAAATTCACTGTATAATTGGGCTGCAAGAGTTTTATTGTGTGTCATGATGAGAGTTGGCATTTGCAACTCTTGTATGATATTTGCCATAGTGAAAGTTTTTCCACTCCCCGTAACTCCTACTAGAGTTTGATACCTATTGCCTTTTTTTAAAGAATTTGTGAGTTTTTTTATAGCTTGTGGTTGGTCGCCTGTGGGCGAAAATGTACTGTTTAGTTGAAATTTTATCATGATGTGATTATAACAGCAAAAACTTATACTTACTCTAAAAAATGGTACAATTATGAAAACTTTTTTAAAAGAGGTAAGATTATGACTTTAGGGGATTTGGTTGTAGATGTAGTTAAAAAGTTAGGTGTTAATCATATTTTTGGAGTTCCAGGGGATTATAATTTAAGATTTTTAGATTATATAGTTGGAAGCGACAAATTAAAATGGGTAGGAAATTGCAATGAGCTAAATGCTTCGTATGCAGCTGATGGATATGCTAGGGAAAATGGCACAGGAGTCTTGGTAACAACTTTAGGAGTTGGAGAGTTAAGTGCTGCAAATGGAATTGCAGGCAGTTATGCTCACAATATCCCCATTTTGCATATCGTAGGATATCCGAATAGTAAAGTCATAGAGTACGATATACCAGTACATCACACGCTAGCAAATTTCAAGAAAAACAGTTTTTTAGAGTCTTTTACACCGATTAGTGGAGCTACTACGATACTCACAGAAACAAATTATATAGAAGAGATTCAAAGAGTTGTTTCAAGCATGCTGATAACTAAAAAGCCAAGTTACTTAGGGCTTCCGACAGATTTGGTTGACCTAGATGTGTCTGAAACTATAGAAGATATATATTTTTATTATGAAAACAATGATAAACATATGATAGTAGAAATCGGAGATACTGTCATAAAAAGATATATTGAGGCAAAAGCACCTATGTTTTTGTTAGGTGTAAACATTGCAAGGTTTGGATATAGAGAGCTCATGACCAAAATACTTCAAAAAAACCAAGCTGCATTTGTAACAACATTGATGGGAAAATCAATCATAAATGAAACAAGTGTGGCAGAGCCAAATTATTTAGGGATTTATGCTGGTGATTATAGCACAGAGGGCATAGTAAAAGTTGTTCAAAATTCTGACTGCATTATATCTATCGGCACAGTTGAAACGGATATAAATTGTGGAGGATTTACGGAAGATGGGATAGATTTTGATAATGTCATCACCATAAGACCAAATAGTGTAAAAATTGGCAAAAAATTATATTCAGGAGTTAGCATAAATGCTCTTTTGAAGTATATATTAGAAAATATCTCACCAAACAAGAGAGCAAATATAAATTTCAAAAGAAAAGAAGTTGCAGTTGATATTGAGAATTTTACGCAAAATGAAAGTATGCTCTGTCAAAAAGATTTTTGGCCACTTGTTGCAAAAGAGATTGTAAAAGAGGGTGATATCGTCGTAGCAGAGGCAGGCACAGCTCTATTTGGTTTAGTAGGACAAAATCTACCACCGAAAATCGATTTTGTTTCTCAGTTGTTATGGGCTTCCATAGGATACACTCTACCTTCAGCCATTGGCTCAGCCATAGCATCTCCAAACAGAAGAGTGATATTGTTTATAGGAGACGGTTCATTTCAACTGACCGCTCAAGAGTTAAGTCTTATATCAAGATATGATTTAAATATAACAGTTTTTTTGATTAATAATGATGGATATACGATAGAGCGAGCCATTCATGGTGCAAATCAATCCTACAATGATATAGCTGTTTGGAAATATCTTGATTTTGCAAAATCATTAGGTATAAATAAAACCATATCAATAAATTGTTTTAAAGATTTTATGAAAAATATAAAAAATATAAACCAAGATGGTCCCAAAATGGTAGAATTGTTTTTTGATAAGCTAGATTACCCGCCACTTTTAAAGAAGATTTCAGATAAACTAGAAGAAGCAAATAAGCAGTAAACTAGGAGTTATTGAAGTTTTTACATTTTTTTTGTTACAATTAAGGTCAGTAAATAAAAACTAAAGTTAGGAAATGATTATGTTTAGTGAAGAAATTACGGTTAGCAAGTTAGTGGAAAAGATAAATGATTTATTAGGTAGGTTTGAAAATTTAAAATCTCAAAACGATTCTCTTAGGCAAGAAGTGATGACCTTAAAAGCTCAAAGTGAAGCCAAAGATATACAAATTACAAAGCTTCAAGATGAACTAAGAGACAAAAATATAGAATCACAAGATATACTAGGAAAGATAGAGGAAGTTCTCAAAAGATGAGCAAACTTTCGCTTCAAGTAGGCAGTAAAGATTTTGATATAAACTTAGATGAGGATTTTTATGATTTTTTTACAGAAGATTTTAAAAAAATGTTTAAAGATAAAAAAGTTGTAGAAATAAAAGAGTTATTGCAAGCTTATGTGCAAAAATGTTATAATGAGCATCAAGATAAACAAGAAATCAAAAAACTGCTTGAAAGAATAGATAAGTTATAATTTTAAGCAAATATTCAACCAACTTTGACTAAAATCAAAAGATAGGTTGATAAGTGTATCAATCAAATTTAAAAAAAGGAGTAAACCATGAAAAAAGGTTTTACTATGATCGAATTAATTTTCGTAATCGTTATTATCGGGATTTTAGCAGCAGTTGCTATTCCAAAGTTATCTGCAACAAGAGATGATGCAAAAATTGCAACAGCAGCAAGCGAAGTAGGCATGGCAATAAGTGATATGGGTTCATATTACACATCGCAAGGTCAATTTGGTACAGTAAGTGATATGACAAATGTTAAATTTGCTCTAAGTACAAGTGGTTCAGGAACTGGTGCAGATGATGCAAAAGATACTGACATA